>NZ_JBVJGN010000006.1:0-212144 GCF_055587305.1 Micromonospora sp. NPDC047521
GGTGTGGGAGAGTAGGACGCCGCCGGACAATCATTCCAGAACGGGTCACCCTCACGGGTGACCCGTTCTGCGTTTCCCGGACCGTTTCCGCAGCCGGAGGAGTTGACGCTGAGATGGCCGCAGTGCGACCGACGCAGGACGACGTGCTCGGGTACTTCGACACGTTGTCGAACTGGGGACGCTGGGGCGACGACGACGAACTCGGGACCCTGAACCACATCACCGACGAGGTCCGGCTGGCGGCGGCGCGGGCCGTACGCCACGGCAGGAGCGTGTCCTGCGCGTGGGAGGTTGCCGTGCCGGACGACATGGAGCGGTCCACGACCACGTGCCCGCGCGCCGTCGAGATGCCGGGCGCCGAGAACATGCCGCCCGCCTTCCACGCCGACCGGCGCTGGGGCTTCTCGTCGGAGCGGCTCGGCCTCATGTTCCACGGCAACACCCTCACCCACGTCGACTCGCCGGCTCACATCTTCTGGGACGGCAGCATGTACAACGGGCGGCCGTCCTCGCTTGTCGACGCGGCAACGGGATCGGCCTGGGCGGCGGTCACGGCGGCGGCGAACGGGATCATCACGCGTGGCGTCCTACTGGACGTGGCCGGGGCCCGCGGCGTGCCGTGGTTGGAACCGGGGCAGGGTGTGTTCCCCGACGATCTTGAGGAGGCCGAACGCCGCCAGGGCGTACGTGTGCGACCAGGCGACGCGGTGCTCCTGCGCACCGGCTACGGCCGATCCCGGCACGAGAGCGGGCCGGCAGGCGGATTCAGCCAGGCCGGCTGGCACGCGTCCTGCCTGCCGTGGCTCCACGAACGCGACGTCGCGCTGATCGGCGCCGACACCCCTCAGGACGTTCAGCCGTCGGGGTACGACGACGTGTTGATGCCAGTGCACGCCGTGAGCCTCGTCGCGATGGGCCTCTGGCTGCTCGACAACTGCGACCTGGAGGCGTGCGCGGCAACCGCTGCCGAACTCGACCAGTGGGACTTCCAGCTCGCGGTCGCGCCGGTCCGCTTCGCCGGCACGTCCGGCAGCCCGGTCAACCCGATCGCCACCTTCTGACCTCAGGACGGCTTCGGGCCGCAGACGTAGCGGGGTTCCGCGTCGTAGCGCCAGCTGAACTTCTCCCGCTTGACCACCACGCCGCCCTTCTTGATGACCCGGAAGGCGTCCTGGGTGAAACCGTTTATGCCGTTGCTCGGAATGCACGACGGACCGGGTTCGAGGTGGATGACCTTCGGCGTGGTGATGTTGCGGCGCGGGCCGTACTCGGTCTTCACGCTGTCGTAGATCTTCGTGCTCCAGATCGACACGGTCACCGAACTCGACGTGACCGACGTGTCGATGAGCAGGCCGTACTCGGTGTTGTTGCGGAACTTGAAGTCCAGGTCCGGCCAGAAGATCGTCGACTCGATGACCGCCGGGTACCTGTCGAACCAGTACGAGTGCGGCTTGTGCTCGACGTCCTCCAGGCCTGCGTAGTAGGTGGCGTTGAACAGCGTCGTGGTGAACTGCGAGGTGCCGCCGCCGACGCCCGGCACCAACTTGCCGTCCAGGATCACCGGGGCATCCCGGTAGCCCTGCGCGTAGCCCCGTTCGCCGGTGTGGCCGTTCAGCGAGAACGTCTTGCCGGGCAGGACTACGGTGCCGTCCACCTCCTTGGCGATGGTGGCGATGTTCTGGCTGCGCGACGACGCCATGCCGCCGGTGAACCGGGTGGTGAATGTGGAAACCCGCTCCTTGATGCCCAGGCCGGCCAGTTTCTCGGCGGTCAGCGCCGGCGGTGTCGGCTTCAGCTCGCCGGTGACCTCGCGTCCCTCCGACTTCGGCAGCACCGCCAGTAGGTCGCGGCCCAGATCGGCCGTGTCGAGCTGCTGGCCGGGCCGGCCCTCGACGACCTTCGGCTGGCCGCCGGAGATGGTCATCGTGGCGTCCTTCGGCGGCACCTCGATGGCGTTCAGGTCGTCGCCGAGTGCCGTGCGCAGCCGCTTGACGTCCACGCTCGGGGTCAGCTTGCCGGTCTTGTCGGCGGTGAACCGCAGACTCTTCGCGATGGCGGCGGGCGGTACCTTCACCGAGCCCTTGTCGGTACGCAGCGTGACCGGCGCTGCCACCGCCGGCTTCGCCAGCTCGGTGACGAGCTTCTCCAGCTCCTCCGCAGTGGTCGCCGGGTGGCTCTCCACGAGCGGCACGGTGATCGGGTCACCGGCCAGCCAGCCGGCGCGGACCAGGTCGGCGGAGCGCTGCGGGTCGAGTGCCAGCCCCGGCTTGGGCTGCACGACCTTCGGGGTGGTGCCCTTGAAGGTGATCGCCGGCATGGTCATCCCACGGGCCTCGTCGCCGACTGCCTGGCCCAGTGCCGCGTCCAGCCGGCCCACGTCGATGGTGACCACCGGGTCGACGGTGCGGGAGCCGACCAGTCGACTGACCGGGTGCGCGTCGGCCTCGGCCGCCGCCGCGACGGTGGCGGGTACGTCGATGGCCAGCCCCACGTCCGCCGGGTTGATCTCGGCGGTGCGCTGCCCGACGGTGACCCGCAGCGGCGCGGCGAGGGCCGCCGCGCGCCGGTCCAGCTCCGCGCGCAAAGCGCGGTCCGCGTCGGTACGGCTCCGGCCGCCCAGTTCGGCGCCGAGCACCGTGGTGCCCCTGGGGACGTCTCCGGCGTACGCCCAGGCACCGGCGCCCGCCACGGCGGCGAACACACCACCTGTCACGCCGGCCGCGAGGAGGATCCGCATCCGGCGACCACGGCGTGGGGTGTCCTCCGGCTCACCGACGGCCGGCGCGGGCACTGTTGCCGGGCCGTCGTCGGGCCAGGTGACCGCGGTGACCTGCACGGTGGGCCGGTCGTCGGCGGGTGGACTTTTTTCGCCGTACAGCGTCACTACAACCTCGATCGCCAGGATGTCGCGGGAGGTCCACCCTCCCGGAGGACACCTACGGTAGCCAATGGCCAGCCGTGGTCGTGGGCTGCGCCCACCCGCGCGGGTACGGCGTGTCGGCCGGCGTGTCGTGCCGGGGCGGGGGCGGTGCCGGTGACGTGCCGCCGACCTGGCACGGTGACGGGGTGGGTGCTGCGGAGCGGGTGCTGGCGTACGGCGGTGGTCGGTTGGACCGGGCGGGTGCGCTGCGCACCGACGCGACCCGGCTGGACGCGCTGCTCGACAAGTCGGACACCGTCGTCCTGCCGCTGTGGCGGGACCGCTGTCTCGTCGACGGGGACGGTCCGGTCCGGTTGACCGCCGAGCGGGCGTCGCTCGCCCGGTCCGCCGCCGGTGAGACGGTCTTCCTGGGCCTCGACGGTGACGCCGCCGTGTTCGCCGTGGACCTGTCCGGGCTCGACGAGCGGTCCGCCGTCGAGATGGCAGGTGCGGTGCGGTCCACAGACGTACGGGCGCTTGTCGGTCGGCTCGACGCGGACGGCGCGGCCGTGCAGGCGTACGCCCGGGGGTTGCTGCACTGGCACCGGCAGCAGCGGTACTGCGGCACCTGCGGCGCGACGGCAGTGATCGGCGGCGGCGGACACGTCCGGACGTGCACCGGCGCGGAGTGCGGACGGCTGCTGTTCCCCCGCATCGAACCGGCGATCATCGTGCTGGTCGAGGCGCCCGGCCCGCCGGGACGCTGCCTGCTGGCCCGGCACGCCGGTGCGGCCCCCGACGCGTACTCGACGTTGGCCGGCTTCGTCGAGGTCGGTGAGAGCCTGGAGGACGCGGTCCGTCGCGAGATGGCCGAGGAGGCCGGGATCATCGTCACCGACGTGACCTACCAGGGCTCGCAGGCGTGGCCGTTCCCCGCCGGCCTGATGGTGGGCTTCCGGGCCACCGCCACGTCCGAGGAGGTACGTGTCGACGGCGAGGAGCTGCTGGAGGCACGCTGGTTCACCCGGGCGGACCTGCGGGAGCGGGTGGCCTCCGGTCGTACGCTCGGCCGGGTCGACGCGATCGACCACCGCCTGCTGCACGACTGGCTCGCGGAGAGCTAGACGGATCGGCGGGCGGGCAGCGCCATCAGCACAGTCGTCACGAGGGCCGTGCCGAGGGCGAGCAGGAGGAGATCGGAGACGGTGCGGGGTCGCGTGATCGCCGCGACGGTGACGAGCCCGGCCGTGCCCACCCACAGGGGTGCCGCGGGCCACCGTACGCCGGCCGCGAGACGGTCGTTGAGCAGCACAAACGCCACCGCGTAGAGCCCACCGACCGTGGCGAAGATCGGCGCGTACCGGCCCAGGTGGGTGTAGTCCGGTCCACCGGCGAGCCGGAAGGCCAGCCCGCCGGCCAGCGTCGACGCGAGCACCAGCACCAGACCGCACCCACCGGTCACGGCGAGAGCCACGGTACGGCTGCGGCGGTCGCCGCGCGCCAGACGTGGCAGGGCGAGGACGGCGGCGACCTGCGGCGCCCACAGCGCGCCCTTGCTCAGGACGGTGCCCACCGCGTACGCCCCGGACCCGGACGGGGGAAGCAGTTGCCGGGCCAGGAGCAGGTCGGCGTAGGAGACGACGAGCATCGCCAGGGTCGCGCCGCAGCCGGCGGTCACCTGGGCGACTGTCAGTCGTGGCGCGGTGGTCGACCGGTCGGGTGTGCGGGCGATCCGGGCCAGCACGACCGGGGTGAGCGCGGCGGTCAGCGCGCCGGCCGTGAGCGCGCCGGTCAGCCCGGTGCCGAGCAGCAGCCCGGCGATCACTCCGCCGTACCGGCCGGCGGCGAGCAGGGCCATCGCGGCGGCCAGGCGCAGGAACCGTTGGCTGCCCTGCAACTCGCCGAGCGAACGGGACGACAACACGACCGCGGCGGTGGTGACCGCCAGCAGTGCGGGTACCTCGACGGGCAGGTCCAGGGCGGTGACCAGCAGCGGTGTCGCCAGGATCAGCGCCGTGGCGCTCACGGCGGCGGTCACCGCGGTGAGTCGCCTCGTGTCGGACGAACCGTGCCGGGCGTGGTGCACGGCCACGGCCAGTTGCAGGCCGAGGCCGGGTACGGCGGCGATCGCCACCAGACCCAGGGCTGTGGCGAGCGCGCTGAGGCCGGCCGGGTCGAGCCGGCGGGCGGCGAGGACCGGCACCAGGTAGGCCAGGCCGTTGACGAGGACGCCGGCCAGGGTGACGGCGGCTCCGGCCGCGCCCAGGCCTGTGCTGCGTCCGCCCGTCGGGGCCGTCTCCGTCGTCGGCTCGGGACGGCTCATGTGATCTCGCTGAGGGCGGGCGCGGTCGGTTCCGGCTGCTCGTCCGGGGCGGTGCGCTGGGCGGGAGCGGCGGGTGCCGCGGTCGGCCTGATCCGGCGTACGGGTCGTCGGCGGGCGGCGGTGGAGATCCAGAGGGCACCCAGCGCGACGACGATCGCGAGCTGCGAGGCGGCGTCGGTGTGCCGGTGCGCCGACTCGAGGTAGAGCCATCCGGCGAGCACGACGAGCCCACCGGGGAGCCAGGTCTCGACAGCCCGGCTGATCATCCGGGCCCGCCGGGGATCGGTCGTCCAGGGCAGGCGGCGCGGTCCGGGTACGGCAAGCATGAACCCGGCCGCCACGAGCAGGCCACCGATGAGCCCGCTGGACAGCACCAGCGCGCCGGCGCCCACGGCCAGCAGCGGCAGGGACCGGGTGAGTCGGCGCCTGCCGCGCGGTACGGCGGTGCTCCCGGCCGGCGTGCGCTGCGGCAGCACCGCGAGGAGGACCACCACCGCCAGCAGGATGCCGCCGAGCAGCAGACCCGCCCGGTACGTGGTGTCCGGGGCGAAGCGCAGCACCACCTCGCCGGAGACGCCGGCGGGAAGGACCCAGCCCTGCTGCCAGCCGTCCACCACAAGTGGCGTGAGCGTCCGCCCACCGATTGTCGCCTGCCAGCCGGTGTTGGTGTTCTCCCGCACGGCGAGCACCCGGTCGACGGGGCGCTCGTCCACCCGTACCCGTCGTTCGGTGGCTGCCCACGACTCGACCTGGACGGGACTGGCGGCCACCGCCGGGGCGGGCGCGACCTTCTGCGGCACGAGGGCGACAAGGGTCGGTGCGGCAAGCGTGCCGGCGGTGGCGACGACGCGGTGCTCGCCGCGGTCCAGGTCCAGGCGCCTGGGTGTCTCCCTGCCGCACGGCGTGACCGGCATGTCGCGCAGCTCGAGCAGGTCGCGCAGGGTGCCGCTGAGGGTGGTGGTGACCCGGGCCGTGCCGACGGCGAGCGTCGGCCCCGATCCGCAGGCCAGCTTCAGGGGGGTGTCGAGGCGCGGCGTGACGGTGGACGCCCCGGGCAGCACTGTCACCTCACCGACCGCGACGGGCAGCGTCTCCGGCAGCCGCAGCTTGTACGGGTCGGTGCTGGTGGCGGACGGCTTGTCGAGGAACTGGATGGTGATCTCGTCGGTGCGCATCGGCGGGTCCAGGCGGAGCAGCCCGTCGTCGCCGACCAGGCTGCTGCGGAAACCGTCGTCGCCGACCACCCGGACACTGCCGATGCGCGTGGCCGCCGCCTCGTCGTCGACGGAGAAGCGGAGCCCACTGATGGTCTGCGGCTTGAGCCACTTGAGGCGCAGGATCGGGGCCTCGTCGTTGGCCGCCGGCGACCAGCTGGTCGCCGGATTGCCGTCGAGCACCACCCCGGCCCGGCCGGTCGGGTCGGGCACCGACGTCGAGGAGGCGCTGATCTGCGGCGCGAGGCGCAGCGGCTGCGCGTCGGCCACCAGCTTGTCGACTGTCGCGTCCAGGTCCGGGCCGGGTGTCGGCCGCGCCCACAGCCGGGCGTCGTACGCGCCGGCGCTGGGCAGGGTCAGGGTCCGGTCGACCGTGGACGCGTCCTCGGAGCCGCGGACGGCGTCGGTGGAGCAGCGGGGCCGCCCGTCGACCGAGAAGCAGGCAGGTGTGCTGGGGGCCGCCGACATCACCACCGTCGCCGGTTGCGTGGTGGCCGGTGCGGCGGGAAGCACGAGGGTCCGGCCGGTCCTGATCCCGGGAATCTTGATCTCGGCGATGCCCACCGACCCGTTGCCGAACGGGCGGAGGTCGTACGCGCCGTCGACCGAGACCTGGACGTCGCGGGTGGCGTGCACGCCTGGCAGTTCGAAGACCATGTGGTCGGTGAACTGCTCGATCGTGCGGCTCTCGTACCCGGCGGTGACTGTCACCGTCGTGGGCAGCGCGTCGGCCTTCAGGTCGAACCACACCTCAACCCTCGTGACCCGTGTCGCGTTCGCGAGGGCAACCTCGATCCACTGCCTGTCGCTCGGCGCGTACGGGGCGGACTGCCAGGAGGTCGCCGGGTTGCCGTCCATCGCCGCGTACGGCTGGTGCTCCGGACGGGTGCCGCCGGGCGAGTCGACCTGCGACCTCGCCGTCGAGGCGCGGACCGCGCTGATGCCCTCGAAGCGGGCCACGGTGGATCGCTCCGCGCCCCACTCGGGCAGGTAGTCGTGTGCCGGCGCCGACACGTCGAAGGTGTCGTCGGCGGTCAGGGTCTGCGAGGAGTTGTCGCGCAGCCGGCCGAACGACACGTCCCGCCTGCGCAGCCCGTCGGTCATGGCGACCGACCCGGCGTCACCGGGCGGCGCGTCGCCGGCCAGGACCGTGGGCGCCGCGCTCAGTTGACCCGCCGCGGCGAGGTCGAGAAGCGACTCGGGGCCGCCGACGACCGTGGTCACGTCGTCCCGGTCGTAGGCGACCACCGGATCGACGGCCCGGTCGACCCGGTAGACCTCCAGCGCGCGTACCGGCACGTCGAGGCCCTGGTCGCGGAACTCGTCGGGAGACGACGGGCCGCCGCGTACCGGGCCGAACGAGGTGACGAGGGTCAGCCCCGGTGAGCGGTCCAGGGCCTGCCGGACCACCGCCGGGCGGGCCGTGTCGGAGCGGCCGTGGTCGAGGTCGGCGCGGAACAGGACGTGGCTGATCCCGGATCGGGCGAGCAGGTCGGCCAGACCGGTCGAGCCGGCGCCGGTGGCGAGCGTCGCCTCGATGGCGTCCAGCAGCCGGATCGTGGTGGGCGGCGTGAACGGGATGGCGTTGCGGACGGCCCACCGGCTGTCCAGCAGCGGCTGGGTGATCTCGTCCGTGGTGCTGCCCCAGTCGTACGACGGGAAGCGCGCCCCGGGAACGACGAGGACCCGGCCGCGGCCCGTGTTCGCGTCGAGCCAGTCGGTGGCCTCGTGCCAGTAGCCGGGCACGTTCTTCACGCTGCCCGGCGTGGCGAGACCGCCGGCGAGCGCGGGCGTGGCGACCCCCGCCACGGCGACCATCGCCACGCCGGCGGTGAGCCAGGCGCGCGCGACGGTACGTGGGCGCTGCCGTTCGGGTGCCGTGCGGGCCGCCCGGACGGCAAGGCCGATCAGGTGCGCCATGCCGAGCGCCAGCGGCAGTCGCAGCAGGACGTCGAACTTGTGCACGTTGCGCAGTGGCGCGCCGACGCCGTCGAGGAACTCCTGCTGCGGCCCGGCGAGGATGTTCGGCAGATCGCCGACGTGGCCGAGACCGACGAGCGCGGCGCCGAGCACCAGACCGGTGACGAGGAACCGGCGGTGCGGCATGCCGCGTCGGGACAGCCCGAGGACGCCGAGGGCGGCGACCGTCAGGGTGGCGGCGACCAGCAGCGACTCGTTGCCGAGCCGCGAGCCGGACGGGATCGTCGGACCGAACGCGGAGCCCAGGTACGCCACCCAGTAGGAGGCGCCGCGCAACGTCGTCACCGCGTCGGTGACGCTCGTGGTGTTCCGGGCGGTCTCGATGTAGTCGAGGAACGGTGGGCTGTACCGCCCGAGGACCAGCAGCGGCACCAGCCACCATGCCGTGGCCAGGGCGACCGCGCCGCACCAGGCGGCCAGCGCGGTGACGCGACGGCGTACCGGCGTGAGGGTGGCGAGCCAGAGCAGGGCGAGCGGCACCACCGCGGCCACGGCCGTGGCGTTGACGCCGCCGGCGCAGGCCACGGCGACCGCCGACCCGGCGACGGCACGCCGCAGCGGGGTGGTGCCCTTGGCCAGACCCACGAGGGGGATGAGCACCCACGGGGCGATGGCGCTCGGCCACGCCTCCACCGACGACCAGCCGAGCTGGGTGAGGATCCGGGGCGACAGCGCGAAGGCGACACCCGCGATCATGCGTCCGGCGGGTGTGCCGATGCCGAGCCGGCCCGCGAGCCGCACCGCACCCAGGTACGCGACGCAGAAGAGCAGTGCCCACCACAGCCGCTGGACCACCCACGGCGCGAGACCCAGTTCCGACCCGAGCAGGAAGAACGGACCCATCGGCCAGAGATATCCGTACGCCTGGTTCTGGAGCTGACCGAACGTGCCGGTCGGGTCCCACAGGTGCAGCGAGCGCAGCAGCCACCCGGCCGGGTTCACGTTCAGGTCGACCTTGGTGTCGGGGACGACCTGCCCCGGGGCCTGCTGGAAGGCGAGGGCGGTGAGCGCGATGCAGATGGTCAGGTGCCGGAAACGCCGGGCGGTACGCCGGGTACGACTGGACGCCGGAGCGACGTCACCTGTCACCTCTGCACGCATTTCGGCTCCTGTCTCCGCCAGCCGGACACGCACGCGCAGCCGACATGTGTCGCGCGACGTTATCCGGACCGGGCACGGACTGGCGACCTGGGGCGCTGCGGTGGCGTTATCGGGAGAACGGCCGTCCCCACGGCGTGTAAGCGTGTGGCAGGCTGCCGACCATGTCAATGCCAGAAGCTGAGGCCGAGACGCGTCCGGGGGGTGTCGACGGCGACGGCGACGGGCCGGGGCCGGTCGGCCGATGGCTCCGGGCCGACCGGGTTCGCGCGGTCGCGGTCGCCCTCCTCGTCATGTCCGTCGCCTGGCGTGCCGGCCTCGCCGCCCGTGGCTGGTTCTCCCAGGACGAGTTCGTCATCGCCGCGCAGGTCCTGGACACCAGGCTGGACGTGGACTACCTGATGCGGACGTTCAACAACCACCTCATGCCGGGCGGTCTGCTGGTGGCCTGGGCGATGGTGCGGGTGGCCGGCTTCGCCAGCTGGCCGTGGGTGCTGCTGCTCGCGTTCGGTCAGGCGGCGGTCGGCTTCGCCCTGTACCGGCTGCTGCGGGACCTGCTCCGGCCGGGCTGGGGACTGCTGATCCCGCTGTGCCTGTTCGTGTTCAGCCCGCTGACGCTCGAGGTGTCGTCGCTGTGGCTGGTCGGCCTGCTCGTGTTGCCGACACAGCTGGCGCTGGTCCTGGCGGTGTCGGCCCAGGTGCGGTACGTGCGGACGGGCCGCCTGCGGCACCTCGTCACGGTCGCCGTCTGGGTGGTGTTCGGGCTGCTCTTCGACACCAAGGCCCTGCTGATCGTGCCGCTGCTGTTCCTGCTCACCGCCTTCCTGTTCACGTCGGGGCGGGCGTGGCGCAGCCTGGTGACGACAGTGCGTCGGTACTGGCCGGCGTGGCTGGTGCTCGGGGTGCTCTCCGGGGCGTACCTGGCGTTCTATCTGACCCGCCCGGCTCGCGAGCTGGACGAACCCACGTCGGTCGGTCAGGTCCTCACGTTCCTCGGTGACCTGGTCGGCGACACTGTCGTACCGGGTCTGCTCGGTGGGCCCTGGCGGTGGACGTACGCCGGTGACGGGCCACCGCTTGTGGATCCGTACGAGGTCGCCAAGTGGTTGTCCTGGGCGGTGCTGGTGACGCTGGTCGTGGTCACGGTGCGGCGACGCCCGTCGGCCGGGCGGGCCTGGCTCCTGCTCGTGTGCTACCTCGGCCTGGTCGCGGCGCTCTTCGCGGTGACCCGGCTCGGTGGGCCGCTCGGCCCGCTGGTGGGCGTGATCCCCCGGTACGTCGCCGACGTGGTGCTCGTCGCCGCGATCTGTGTGGGCGCGGCCCTGCTGGGCACGAAGGACGCCAACGAGGACGACGTCTCCGCGTGGCCGGTGCCGACGGTCCTGCGGGAGCCGGGGGCCTTCGCGGTCGGCCTGGTCTCGATCATCGTCCTGCTGGCCGGCATCGGGGTGGGCACGCTGTGGAGCACTGCCCGTTTCGGGGACAACTGGAGCACCAAGCACGGGCGGGACTACCTCGCCACGGCGCAGGCCGAGCTGGCCGCCGCGCCGCCGACCACCGTCTTCTTCGACACCACCGTTCCGGAGCGGGTGGTGGCTGGGTACTTCTGGCCGGACAACCTCCAGTCGCACTTCTTCCGGCCGGCGGAGCGCAGGCCCACGTTCGTCGAGCTGGCCGAGAGGCCGTCGACGTTCGACGAGTCCGGCCGGATCCGTCCGGTAGCCGTCGAGGGGCGCAAGATCGTGCCGGGCCCGGTGGCCGACTGCGGGCACCTGGCCGAGGGCGGGCGGACCACCCGGATCATGATGGACGGCTACCTGGAGGAGTGGCCGTACGTGGTGCAGTTCGGTTACCTCAGCTCGGGGGACTCGACGGCGCTGTTCCAGCTCGGCGACGCCACCCGGGAGATCACCCTGCGGCGTGGTCTGAACGAGGTGTTCTTCCTGATGGAGGGCGGCGGAGACTCCGTCCGGATCACCGTGGCCACCCCGGGGGTGGGGGTGTGCACCCAACTGATCACCGTCGGCCGGGCGGTACCGGCGGCGTGAATGGTTGACCGACCCGCCGACGTCGACACCCCGCGACGGTGGGCGCGGGACACACTGCCGCTGTACGTCGCGGCGGTGACCGTCACGGTGCTGGTGCTCGCTCCGTTGGCCGCACCCGGGTACGCGCTGCTGTACGACATGGTGTTCGTACCCCGGCAGCCGTTGACCTGGGATCTCGTCGCCCCGGCGCAGAGCCTGCCCCGCGCGGTGCCGATGGACGCGCTGGTCTCCCTGGTCACCCAGCTCGTCCCGGGCTGGTTGGTGCAGCGGTTGGCGCTGGTGGGGGCGGTGCTGCTGGCCGCCGTCGGGGCCGGCCGGCTGGTGCCGACCGACCGCCTCGCCGTCAGGTTGTTCGCCGCCGTGGCGTACGCGTGGACGCCGTACCTCGCCGAGCGGCTGCTGATCGGGCAGTGGGGGCTGCTGCTCGCGTACGCCGCGCTGCCCTGGTTGGTGCGGGCGGCGCTGGCGCTGCGGGAGGGTCGTGACGGCGCGCTGGCCCGGGTGGTGCTCGCCGCGGCTCCCGCCGCGATCACGCCGACCGGCGGGCTGATCGCGCTGGGTGTGGTTGTCCTGCTGGTGCCGCAGCGCCGCATCCCGGGCCGCCCGCTGACCCGACCTGTTCTCCTGAGCGCCAGGCGGGCGCGCGAGATGAGGTACGCGGTGGCCGGTCTGACGCTGCTCAACGCTCCCTGGGTGGTGGCGGCCCTGGTCACCGGCGCCGGTGGGTCCTCCGATCCGGCGGGGGTGGGGGCGTTCGCGGCGCGCGCCGAGAACTGGGCCGGTCCGCTGGTGGCGCTCGCCGGTACCGGTGGCATCTGGAACGCGCAGGCCACCCCGGGCAGCCGAGCCGCGCCGCTGGTGCCGCTGGCGACCCTGCTGCTGCTGGTCCTCGCCGGTGTCGGTGTCGGGCTGCTGCGGCGTCGGCTGCCGGCGGGTACGACGTTGCGGCTGGGCGTGCTGGCCGGGGTCAGCTTTCTTCTCGCCGCGTTCGCTGTGCTGCCCGGCGGGGACGCGGTGCTGCGCTGGGCCGTGGTGCACCTGCCCGGTGCGGGGCTGCTGCGGGACGGCCAGAAGTTCCTGGCCCCGTACGCCCTGCTGCTCGTGGTGTGCGCGGCGCTGGGCGCCGAGCGGCTGGTGGCCCGGCTCGACCGGGAGGTGGCGGGGGTGGTGCTGGCCGGGCTGCTGCTCCTGCCGGTGGCGGTCATGCCGGACCTGGCGTTCGGCGGCGCCGGCCGCGTCCGGCCGGTGAGCTATCCGGCGGAGTGGCGGACGGTGGCCGCGATCATCGAGGAGGAACCGGGAGAGGTCCTCTCGCTGCCACTGAACGCCTACCGGGGGTACCCGTGGAATCCCGACCGGGTGGTCCTGGACCCGGCGCCCCGCTACCTGCCGGGCACGGTCCTGATCGACGACAGGCTCCGGGTCGGCGACGTCGCGGTGGCCGGAGAGAATCCCCGGGTCCGCGAGATGCGCCAGGCGTTGGCCGAGGACCGGCCGGTCTGGACCACCGGGGTGCGCTGGGTCCTCGTGCAGCACCAGGTCTCCGGCGACCTGCCCCCCGGAACGCTCGACGGCCTGGAACTCATCCACCAGGGGCCACTCCTGAGCCTGTACCGCAATCCGACGATCGTGCCGGGACCCGAGGCGTCGGGGCCGGCCCGGCTGGCCGTCGTCGTGGCGCTCGGCATCGCCCTTCTGGTGGTCGTGGCTGCCAGCTTTTCGGCGCTACACCGGCGAGCTACCGCGTGGTAACGTCCGCTCGCACGTCTCGCCATTGGAGGATTGGCATGCGTAGAGCACTGACCCTGGTCGTGTCCGGCCTGGTGGCGGCGTTGCTGGGGATCCTGGCCCTCGGTGGGCTCTCGGCCGCCGCGACCGCCACCGACGAGGAGGCCGCCACCGAGGCCAAGAACGTCTCGGAAGCGGCCAAGCGCAACGGAAAGCAGGACCCGTACGCCCCCGAGGTTTACGGCAACAGGTAGGACGGCTCGCCCCGCTGCTGCACCGGGCGGGGCGACTCCGCATTCTCCAGCAGGGCCGCGAAGCGTCCACCCGCGACCTGCCAGGTGAAACTCGCCGCGTGCTCCCGGGCCTGCGCGCCCATCTCGCGTCGCATCTCGTCGCCGTGCAGAAGCGTGCGCACCTTCATCAGGTAGTCGTCGATGCCGTCGGCCAGCAGGCCGGTACGCCCGTCGACGACCGCCTCGGCCACGCCCCCGGCCTCCCGGAACGCCACCGTTGGCGTACCCGCCGCGCCGGCCTCCACGATCGTCAGCCCCCAGCCCTCCTTCAGCGACGGGGTCAGGGCGACCCAGGCCGAGGCGAGCAGGGCTGCCTTCTCCTCCTCGGTCACGAAGCCCCGGAAGTCCACCCGTTCGGTGATGTCCAGCTCCGCGGCCATCTCCCGCAGGTGCGGCTCCCACCAGCCCTGGCCGGCGACCACCAGCCGCAGTTGGGGCAGCTCGTCGGCGAGCGCCGCGACGGCCCGCAACGCCACCTCGACCCGCTTGTGCGGCACCAGGCGGTTCAACGTCACGAGCAGCGGGAACGGCGCCCGCTCGACGTCGGTGGGGGGCAGTTCCGGGGTGCCGTTGTGCACGACTGCCACCTGCTCGGGCGGCACGCCTAGGGTGGCCAGCTCCCGGCGGGTGGCCTCGGAGACGGTGACGTATCGGCACCGCCGGTAGACACGTACGGCGAGGGACGACTCGATCCACCAGCCGAACCGGGCGGCCCACTGTGGAAGAACCACAGGCCACTGCTCGCGGTGCACGTGGTGGATCAGCTTGACCACCGGCCGTCGTGCCCAGAGCGGGGCCAGGAACGGCAACCCGTTGCAGACGTCGACGAGGATGTCGGGCCGGCCGCCGCGCCGCGCCGCGAGCGGGCCGGCACCCAGCGCGCCCGCCAGGTAGCAGAGCGCCGCCCACAGGTAGACGGTGTGCCGCCCACCGCGCCGTACCACCCGGACGCCCGCCTCGTTGACCTCGTCGGCGGGCGCCTCGCTGTGTGCGGCGCAGAAGAGGGTGGCGCGGAAACCACGCGCCACCAGCTCGGCGGCGATCCGTTCCACGTACACCTCGGAACCGCCGCCCTCGGGGTTACGGGTGTCCCGCCAGTTGAGGAACAGCACGTGTCCGGGCATGCCGAAGCTACGCTCCACGCGAACCCTACTCTCAAGTAATTTAGGGACGCGCGTCACACTAGGGGTTGGGGCAGCCGCCCGGCAATGCCCGACGGGCCAGCGCTTGCCGACTCCGCTACGCGCCGGCCGTCGGCACCGGGGCGCCCGCGGCGACGGCCGGCGGAACGGGTGCCGCCTCGACCGGTGGAACGGGTGCCGGCGCTGGCGTCGCCCGTCGGCGCCGCCGCTGCGTACCGAGAAGTTGCAGTGGACGTTCGACTCCGTAGTAGCTGACCGCCGCGTACACCAGGCCGAAGGCCATGGTCAGGGCGAAGGTGTTGAGCAGTCCGCCGCTGAACAACGGCCTGTCGTCGAGCAGGTAGATGAGTTCGATGACCAGCGGATGCCACAGGAACAGGCCGTACGAGACGGCGCCGAGCCACCGGGCGGAGGAGCTGGCGAAGACCTCCTTGACCCGACTCGGCCCACCGAACGCCACAGGGACCAGGATCAGCACCGCGATCGCGAGGTACAGGGCCAGCTTGACGGCGAACTCGGCTGCCGTGGGACCGGCGAGGTCGCGGGGACCGGCGACTGGCGTCGTCGCGATCGCCATGAGGGCGACGGCCGCGGCCCAGCAGGCGAGCGGCGCGGAGGCGAGGTCGTCCAGCACGCGGAAGGCGGCGGGAGCGGTCCCCGTGCGCAGGGCGACGTGCGCCGCGCCCAGGGCCATGCCGGCGCCGAACCACCCGCCGTACGACGGGAGCCACATGGTGTGCAGCGCGTTGTCGAGCAGGCCGAACCCCATCATGGTGAGCCAGCCCGCGGTCAGCAGCGCCCCCGCGCTGACGATCGCGATGGTGCGGACGGGACGCCAGGACCGGCCAACGGCGAGGACTGCGACCAGCGGCAGGAGCAGGTAGAAGGCGACCTCGGTGGCGAGGCTCCAGGTCTGGCTGAGCCCGTACCGCAGCTCGCCGGGCTGGTAGATCTGCGTGAAGGTGAGGTGGCGGATCCAGTCGCCGGCGGACGCCGGCCGGTTCTGCGGCAGGACGACGAGGCAGACCAGCACCGCCAGCCAGTAGGCGGGCAGGATCCGCAGGGCGCGGCGCCACAGGTAGCGGCCCGCGCGCGGCCGGGGCCGGCCCGTCGCGGCGCTCAGCGCCCAGGGCCGGAACAACAGAAACCCGGAGAGTACGAAGAAGATGGCGACGCCTACGTCGAGGCGTGCCAGCCAGCCGCCCCAGGTGGTGTTCATGGTGACGGCGGTCTGGAACCCGACGTGGTGGCCGACGACCGCCACGGCGCCGATCGCTCGCAGCGCGTCGAGGGCGGGGAGTCGGCCGGCTACCGAAGGCTCCGAAACTGTTGGCGCGGCGGCTGCGGACATCTGGACATCCAGGGGGTCGCTTTGAAGTTGACTGGGGAGTAACCTCCCGCCATGTTAAGGATCGGGAGCCCCGGACAACAGGTCGTAGGGCGGCAGGTTACAGGAGGATGAGTGAAGCTACGCGTGGGCGCCGCGCTCTTTGGGCTCGGCGTCTTGTTGCTGGTCTTCGCGGCTGGGCTGCCGTTCTACGTGGCGCCCGCCGTGTCCAAGCTCCCCTATGACCTCGAACCAACGACGTCCATCGCCGAGGCGAAGGACGCGAAGTTTTTGAAGATCACCGCAAGCGGAAGCTCGGTGAGCATCGAGGTCCCGCAGGGCAACCTGCGGTCCAGTGTCGAGGTCATTCCGCAACCCGACGACACGAAGAACCGGCTTCCGAAGGAGCTCAAGGGCGACGCGGTGATCTGGGACGTTTTCCAGACCGTCAAGCGTGTCGACACCGAGGAGGTGGTCAGCCAGTACAGCACCGAGTTCGCTCTCTACCGGATCTCGGGCGCGGCCGCCCCGTGGAAGGACCAGTGGCTCAACGAGAGCGGGGCGAACGAGACCCCGGTCGGCAACGTGAACTACTCCGGTCAGCTCTACAAGTTCCCGTTCGGCACCGGCAAGCGGGACTACCAGGTGTTCGACCGTGACCTGAAGCGGGCGCTCCCGGCGAAGTTCACCGGCACCGAGAAGATCAAGGGCATCGAGACGTACCGCTTCGAGCAGCGGATCGAGAACGAGGTGCTGGCGACTCCGGAGGCCAGCATCCAGACGCTTGTCGGCAAGTTCGCCCCCGGCGCGACAAGCGGTCAGATCGTCTACAGCAACACCCGGACGGTCTGGGTCGACCCGGTGACCGGCTCCTACATCAACGTCCGGGAGCAGCAGCACAAGGAGCTGCGCCCGAACACCGGCACCCCGACCGTGCTGCTGGACGCGGACTTCAACTACACCGACGAGACGGTGACCCGCAGCGCCGACACGGCCAAGGACAACCGTTTCAAGATCGGCCTGATCAGTCTCTGGGGCCCGATCGCCGCAGGTGTCCTCGGTCTGCTCGCCCTCATCGCGGGCGTGTGGCTGGTGACGCGGCGGAACGACGGTGGCGGCGCCGCCGCCCGGCACCGCGCCGAGCCGGCTCCTGTCGCACCCGCCGCCGACTCCACTCCGACCCGGGTGGACCAGGAGCCGGTACGCGACACGGACACCGTCGAGCAGCCCAGGCCCCAGCCTGTGGGTGGTCCGCTGACCGACGAGATCCCGCCGGCGTCGACGAACTGGAAGTCCGACGACCCGACCGTGCCGACGCAGCGCCCGGCCCCCGGCGAGGTGGAGCAGCGCTGACGCGCGTATGACCGGCTGTACGACCTGAGGGGTGGACCGCGCTGCGGTCCACCCCTCAGTGCTGCGGCAACCTGGGCACTTTACATTTGTTACCCGATTGTAATTGGTCGATTCGTCCTCACTCTTCGTGGCGCACGCAGGAAGTTGTGTCGCTCTTGTCCACTCCCGGTCTGATTTTCGTCACCAGTGGATCAACACTTCGTGAGGTCACGGCATCGATCGGTGACGCAAGTGTTACCGGCGGGTAATTGGGGGGTTGTGACCTGCGCCGCACCGGGTGCACCATCAACCTCGGTCGTTACCCGCCGGTAACAGATGACGGGCCGGTGCGGGGCCGCCAGTCGGGCCCGGCCACCCGCCCGCGTCCAATAAGGAGGAACCCGTGCAGAAGCGGTTGGACAATCAGGGCACTACCCGCTGGCGGCGGTTCGCCGCCATGATGGTGCCCGCCACGGCGGCCGCCGGTGCCATCCTGTTCGGCATGTCGACCGGCGCCATCGCGTCCGACATCACGGTCTCCGGACAGACCTTCAAGATCGGCGCCGAGCGGCTGGAGGGCGACGGTTTCAAGCAGTACGGCGGCATCGTCCGGGAGAAGGGCAAGGACGGCAAGGTCCACCCCGTGGCCCTCTCCGAGATCAGCAGCGCCGAGCTGTACAAGCTCTGCCAGTCGGTCCGCGCGGACCTGCCCGGCCTGCCTGTGGTGCTCACCATCAACGCCGGTGACGGCAAGGAGCCCGCCCGGGCCAAGGATCTGCTCATCGCGATGGACTCGCTGAACGGCAACGCGACATTCACCAACATCAAGATCGGCCGGGACGCCACCGACCTCAACCCGACGGCGCAGGCGGGATCGTTCGGCCAGAACTCCGAACACGTCACCATCACCAACCTCGAGCAGGTGTCCCGCTACACCACGGCGGCCACCTTCAACCTGGTCGGGCTGCGGCTGAAGGTCAACGTGGGCGACGCCGCCGAGGGCAAGGAGTGCTTCTGAGGTGAGGCCCGCGGTGGTCGACCACCGCGGGCCAGCCCGTGTCCCTGTCCCCGCTCCGCCAGGAGGAGTACGTGACAACCACCAACCCGGCCCACGCCCGGCCCGGCGGTCCGGCACAGGTGTGGCAGAGCTTCCGCCGCTGGCGGCGCAGCCGCCCGTTCTGGGGTGGCCTTCTCACCGCCCTGGCCGGGGTGGAGATGTTCGCCTCCACCCGGATGACGGTCAACGGGCTGAGCTTCCACAGCGGCGCCACCGGCCTGCTCTCCCTGCTGATCCCTGTCATCCTGGTGGCCTGTGGCCTGCTGCTCTGGCTCAGCCCGGCGCAGCGACCGTTCTACTCGATCGTCGCGGCGTTCACCGCTGTCTACTCGCTGATCGGGCTCAACCTCGGCGGCTTCTTCGTCGGCCTGCTGCTCGGCATCGTGGGCAGCGCGCTCGCCTTCGCCTGGACGCCGGCCAGCCCGGCTCTGCCGGCACCGGACCAGGCCGACGAGCCGACAGCCGAGCTGCCCGTCGCCGAGCAGGACGCCGAACGCGCCGACGATGAACAGGACGCCCGCGAGCAGCCTGTCCCCGAGCAGGTCGCTCCCGAGCAGGTCGCTCCCGAGCAGGTCGCTCCCGAGCGGATCGTCGTCCGGGAGCAGGTCGCTCCCGAGCAGGTCGTCCGGAAGCAGCCCGTTCCGGAGCGAGGGTTGGCCGACGGCGGCCCGCCGCCCGAGTGGCCGGGACGGTCTGTCGATCCGCGTACCCTCGGCGTCGTCCTGGTGGTGCTCGGCCTGGCCGTCGTCGGTCTGGCCGCCCAGCCCAGAGCCGTGCAGGCCGCGCCGAACCGCCCCACCACCGCCTGCCCCGCCCCGTCCCGGACCGCCACCCCGTCGCCCAGCCGCACCACGGCGACCCCGACGCCGACGCCGACGCCGAGTCCCGAGCGCCGGGGCAACCTGATCGGCGACATCCTGGACGGGATCGGTGACCTGTTCACCGGCGGAAACCGTGCGGAGAGCGCGTCGCCGTCGCCGAGCCCGACCGTCCAGCCGAGCGGGACGCCGACGACCCGCCCCGAGCCCGGCACCTGCCCACCGTCGCCCCCCGCCAAGCCGGGCAAGCCGGGAACGCCCGACAAGCCGGGCACTGTGGAACCGGGCAAAATGCTGCCGCGTATCGCCGCCGACCCGAATCTGCCGAAGGTGGCGCAGACGCCGTCCAAGCTCACCGGCTCCTCGGTCAAGATGACAGGTCTGCGGTTC
The DNA here is from genome assembly GCF_055587305.1 of Micromonospora sp. NPDC047521. Classification (NCBI taxonomy): domain Bacteria; kingdom Bacillati; phylum Actinomycetota; class Actinomycetes; order Micromonosporales; family Micromonosporaceae; genus Micromonospora; species Micromonospora sp. NPDC047521. Next base: position 19,611 of record NZ_JBVJGN010000006.1, read on the forward strand.
GACGGGATCACCGACCTGCGCACCGAGAAGGGCGACCTCAAGGTGCTGAAGTTCAGCATGCGGGAGGCGGAGACCAAGGACTTCCTGCTGGTCGCCGACGGGCCTTCCGGGCGCAACCAGCGGTACGCGACACGGACGTTGACCGTCAGCGGTGACGTGGCCTTCTACTCCACCCGGTTCGTCGGCAAGCTGCTCGGCATCAAGATCACCTTGACGCCTGATCTGCCGTTTCCGGACGGCATCCCGGTCACAGTGCCCATCTCTGTCACGTTCACCGACCCGGTCATCGACCTGGCGTACGTCACAAGCAACACACTTACCGCCGAGCCGAATTTGGCGCTGAGTCTGGCCTGATCAGCGCAGTGCCGAGGCCCCGGGTGCCGGGCGGTAGTCCCGCCGGCACCCGGGGCCTTCGTCACCTCAGATCCGGGCCAGCGCCCGCCGCAGAGGGTCGAGACCCAGGGCCCCCAGGTCCAACGCCTGCCTGTGGAACTCCCGCAGGTCGAAGTCGGCGCCCTTGCGGGCCTTGGCGTCCTCGCGAGCCTGAAGCCAGATCCGCTCGCCGACCTTGTACGACGGGGCCTGCCCCGGCCAGCCCAGGTAGCGGTTCAGCTCGAAGCGCAGGTTCTCGTCCGGCACCCGGCAGTGCGCCCGCATGAACTCCCAGCCCAGTTCCGGCGTCCACCGCTCGCCCGGGTGGAAGCCGAACGGATTGTCCCGCGGGATCTCCAGCTCCAGGTGCATGCCGATGTCGACGATCACACGGGCGGCGCGCATCGCCTGGCCGTCGAGCATGCCCAGCTTGTCGCCCGGGTCCTCCAGGTAGCCCAGCTCGTCCATCAACCGCTCCGCGTAGAGCGCCCAGCCCTCACCGTGCCCGGACACCCAGCAGAGCAGCCGCTGCCAGCGGTTGAGCACGTCGGCCCGTACGGCGGTCTGTGCCACCTGAAGGTGGTGACCCGGCACGCCCTCGTGGTAGACGGTGGTCACCTCCCGCCAGGTGGAGAACTCGGTGATGCCCTGCGGCACCGCCCACCACATCCTTCCGGGGCGGGCGAAGTTCTCGCTCGGCCCCGTGTAGTAGATGGCGCCGTCGCTGGTCGGGGCGAGGCAGCACTCGATGCGGCGGACCACCTCCGGAATGTCGAAGTGGGTGTCGTTCAGCTCGTCGAGCGCCTTGTCGGCGAGGGCCTGCATCCAGTCGCGGAACGCCTCCTTGCCGTGGATGGTCCGCGCCGGGTCGGCGTCCAACGTGGCGACCGCCTCGTCGACTGTGGCACCCGAGCCGGCGATCCGCCCGGCGACGACCCGCATCTCCGCCTCGAGGCGGGCCAGCTCCGCGAAACCCCAGGCGTACGTCTCGTCCAGGTCGACCTTCGCGCCGAGGAAGTACTGCGAGGCGAGTTCGTACCGTTCCCGACCGGCGGCCTGCTTGTCCCGGCCGTGCGGGGCCAGCTCGGTACGCAGGAACTGACCGAACTCGGCGGTCGCCGCGGTCGCCGCCGCCGCGCCCCGGCGCAGCTCCGATCCGAGCGTGCCGTCCGCGTCCAGCCGTTCGACAAGCCCGTGGAAGAAGTTGTCACCCGTCGGGTCGGTCCAGATGTCGCACTGCTTGGCGACCTCGACCAGCTGCACCTTCGAGCTGACGTGGCCGGCGGCGAGCGCCTCGCGCAGGGTGGTCTTGTAGCCCTCCAGCGCACCTGCGAGTCCGTTGAGTCGGGAGGCGATGTTTGCCTGCGCCTCCTCCGTGGCGGTCGGCATCAGGTCGAACACCATGCGGATCCCGTGCAGTCCGCTGGTGATGACGCTGACCTCGCTTGTGGTTTCGCCGGCGTCGTACCTGGCCAGTTCCAGGCCGAGCCGTTCCTGCATCGCCTCCTTGGCGATCCGTTCCGTCTCGGTGTCCGGCTCGGTGACCTCCAGCTCGGCGAGGGTCCGCCGGGTCAGGTCTGCGCGCGCCCGGTAACCCTCGGGCGACAGGTCGTCGAGTTCGTCGTCATGGCCGGCGATGCCGACAAAGGTCGCGTCGGTGGGGCTCAACGGCGCCCACTCGGCCACGTAGCGGTTCGCGAGTTTATCGATTTGTCCCACACGCCGACCCTACGTGAGTTCGGCCCCTCGGTGTCGTCGCCGCTTGCCGTGATCGGCTCACCCGCCCGACAGGTGCGACGTCCGAAAGGCACGCGACTTTGTCGGACGGTTGCGGCAGAGTGTCAGGGGTGACCACCGATACCACTCCTGACAAAGCGCCGGTCCGCGCCTGGCTGCCGGGCTTCCTCGCCCTCGCCGCGATCTGGGGTTCCAGCTTCCTCTTCATCAAGATCGGCGTGGCCGAGCTGCACCCGGTCCAGCTCACGCTCTACCGGGTCGGCACCGGTGCCCTGACCCTGCTCGTCGTCCTCGCGATGCTGCGCGACCGGCTGCCCCGCGAGCCCCGGGTGTGGGCCCACCTGACAGTCGTGGCCGCGTTCGGCGTGGCCGTGCCGTTCACCCTCTTCGGGTACGGCGAGCAGCGGGTCGAGTCGATGCTGGCAGGGATCTGGAACGCGACCACCCCGCTGATCGTGCTGCCGCTGGCGGTGCTGGTGTTCCGCACCGAGCGGTTGACCGCGCGCCGCGCGATCGGTCTCGGGCTGGGCTTCCTCGGTGTGCTCGTGGTGCTCGGTGTCTGGGAGGGCGTCGGCGGAGCGCACTTCGTCGGGCAGTTGATGTGCTTCGGCGCGGCGGCCTGCTACGGCGTCGCCATCCCGTACCAGAAGCGGTTCGTCGCCGGCAGCGCACACTCGGGCCTGTCGCTCTCGACCGCGCAACTGCTGCTCGCCGCCGGGCAGCTGGCCATCGTCACCCCGTTCGTCGCGGGCGCGCCGCCGCTGCCCACCGAGCTGTCGGCGAAGGTGGTGGCCAGTGTCCTGACGCTCGGGGCGCTCGGCACCGGGCTCGCCTTCGTCATCAACATGCGCAACATCCGAGTGGCCGGTGCGAGCACCGCCTCCACTGTCACGTACCTGATTCCGATCTTCGCGGTGCTGATCGGTGCCGTGGTGCTCGACGAGCGGCTCAACTGGCACCAGCCGGTCGGCGCGCTCATCGTGCTGCTGGGTGTCGCGGTCGCGCAGGGTGTGGTCGGCCGCCGCAGGCCCCGGCCGGTGGTCGGTGCCGGCGTGCTCGCGCCCGCGGCCGAGCCCGCCCACCACTGAGTCGGCTCAGGCCCGGGTGCTCGTCCACTCGACCAGCTGCTCCGCAGACCAGGTGTTGACCACCCGGTCGGCGGGGACGCCGCAGAGAGCGGCCCGCTCGCAGCCGAACCGCTGCCAGTCGAGCTGGCCGGGCGCGTGCGCGTCCGTGTTGATCGCGAACCGGCAGCCGGCCTCCAGGGCGCGGCGGATCAGCCGCTTCGGCGGGTCCTGCCGCTCCGGCCGCGAGTTGATCTCGACGGCGGTGTCGTGCTCGGCGCAGGCGGCGAAGACGGCGTCCGCGTCGAAGTCGCTCTCCGCGCGGGTCCGGGGACGGTGCGCCCGATCGCCGGGACCGGTCACCCCCGCCGGGCGGGACGACACCATCCGGCCGGTGCAGTGCCCGAGGATGTCCAGGTGCGGGTTGGCGACGGCGGTCAGCATCCGCCGGGTCATCTTCGCCCGCTCGTCCTTCAGGCCGCTGTGCACCGAACCGACCACCACGTCCAGCCGGGCCAGCAACTCCTCGTCCTGGTCGAGCGAACCGTCGGCGAGGATGTCCACCTCGATCCCGGTGAGGATGCGGAAGCCCTCCGGCAGCGCCGCGTTTACCTGCTCCACGTGGTCGAGCTGTTTGCGCAGCCGGGCGGCAGTCAGCCCCCGCGCCACTGTCAGTCGGGGCGAGTGGTCGGTCAACACCAGGTATTCGTGGCCCAGTTCCACCGCGGCCAACGCCATCTCCTCGATGGGCGAGCCGCCGTCGGACCAGTCCGAGTGGGTGTGGCAGTCGCCGCGCAGCGCGGTCCGCAGCGCCGTGGCCTCGGCGTCGAGGTCGCTGCCCTCGGTCGCGACAAGCCGGCGCAGGTAGACAGGTTCCTCACCGGCAAGCGACTCCGCCACACACCGGGCCGTCACGTCGCCGACACCTGGCAGCTCGGCGAGTGTCCCGTTGCCGGCCCGTTCGGCAACCTCGGCCGCCGGCAGGCCGGCCAGCGCCTTCGCCGCCGAGCGGAACGCCCGGACCCGGTACGTGGCCTCGTTGGCCCGCTCCAGCAGGAACGCGATCCGGCGCAGGTCGGCGATGGGGTCCCGGGCGTTCATTTCACCGAACCTAGTCGATGCGGCACCGGTCAGGGAGCCTTCGGGCAGCCGTGTGTGCGCTGCCACGCGGTGACCTCGGCGGCCGGTTCGCGATTGCCGCCACGCCGCCACGAGTCCAGGTAACGCGCCGGCCAGAGCACGCCGCGCCGGATCCACCAGCCGTCCTTGCCGGTACACGGCGGCGAGATGCCGAAGTGCACGTGGCATACGTTGTTCGCGTTGCCGGTGCGGCCCACCTTGCCGAGCTGCTGCCCGGCGCGGACCCGTACCCCGGCGTCGACACCTGCGGACACCGCGCTCAGGTGCGAACCGTAGTAGCGCACCCCGTCGTCGCCGAGCAGGGAGACGGACAGGCCGCCGTTCTCCGGGCCCTGCTGCCCCCGCTTGGAGTACCTGTCGACGCGACTCACCTCCAGCACCGTCCCGTCGGTCACCGCGACGAACGGCTCACCGCAGTCGGCGAAGAGGTCGGTGGCCGGGTACGCGCCGTGCGTCGGGTGGTAGTCCACGTTGTCGGCGCGTACCGGGAAGACATGCCGCAGCCCGGCGCGGGGTGCGCCCGCCGACGGCCCGCCGGACGATGGCGCCGGGCGCGCCGGGACGCTCGCCGTCGGCGTGGCAGACGGCGCGGGCGGCTGCTCGCCCGTCGACCAGATCGCCGGCGGCGTCGGCGCGGCGCCCTCCGGCGGCACCCCCGGCCGGGTGGTCGCGCAGCCGGCGGCGAGCACCGGGGCGAGCAACAGCAAGATCGGGTACGCGGAACGCGCGCGGCGACCGAACGTCGGCGAGGGCATCCGGTCATCCTGGCAGAGCCGGTACCGTGGGCACGAACGGCGCGCGTAACGGAAGGGCAGCGACGGTGACCATCGCCCGACCCGACCCCGTCCCGGATCCCGGTGCCGCCCGCCCGGTGCCCCGTGCCCCGTCGGGGCTCTTCCCGGCCGGCCCGCCGGCCCGACCCACCTTCCGCGAACCGCACCCGGTCACCGGCGGTGGTGTCGCCGCAGGCGGTGGTGCGGCGGCCGGTTGGCTGCTCCTGTTCGGTCTGCTCGGCACCGATGTGCCGAGCTACGCGTGGTGGACGGTCTTCGCCGGCCTGCTGGCCTGGGTGACCGCCCTGGTGCTGGTCCGTCACGGCGACCGGGGAGTCGCCACCGGGGTGGCCATCGTGACCGCCGGTGGTTGGAGCATCGCAGCCGCCGCGGTGGCGGTCCGGTGGGCCACCAGTGGCGACTGGCCGCTGTGGTGACCGTGCTGTTGACTGCGCGCAGTGCCCGGTTGGCTGCGTAGCGAACGCCGTCTTGACGTGGCCGTCGAGACTCGGCACGCTCGGCACTATGGCCTGGACCACCCCGCGGCAGGACCCGGATCGCAGCCGCCGCCGCCTGCAGTTGCTCGCCGAGTTGGCGGGTGCCCGGGCGGTACGCCAGCGCAGTCGGCCGCAGCGACAGCGCACCGAGCGTCTGCGCCAGCTCATCGCCACGCGCCGTCGGGTAGCAGGCTGATCCGACTTTGTCAGGAATGACCGGCCCGTCGGGGCGTTGACCGGTCGCCTGCCGACCCGACCGGCTAACGTGCACGCGTAACGAGTCGGCGCTGTGCCGAGGGGCTATTGGGGGGACCGTGTCGTACTTCGCTGCGGCCGTGGTGCGCGACGACAGTGGCTGGACCGCCGCCGAGGTCAGCCTGCGCGGCGCCACCGACATCGACGAGGTCGCCGACCGGCTGCGTGACGTCGACCAGGAGGCCGACGTCTCGCTGCTCTTCGTCGAGGCCGACGACGCGTACCTGGTGATCCTGCGCCTCGACGAGGGTGAGGACCTGCGGGTGTTCGGGTCGGACTCGGCGTTCGCCGAGGAGTCGCGGCTGGGTTCGCTGCTTGTCGGCGACCTGAAGACCTCGGTCACCGGCCTCGACGGCGACGAGGAGCCCCGACCGGCTGCCGGCGGTGACGACGAGACCGAACAACCTGTCGTCGACCCGGAGGCCGACCCGGTGGGCGACGCGGACCTGCTGGCCAACCTGGGTATTTCCGCGCAGAAGCTGCTGACCCTGTGCACGCACGAGGGGATGCTCCCGGCGGACGTCACCGCCGAGATCTGCGAGGTGCTGGGCTGCGTCGACGAGGTCGAGGAGCTGCGTGAGGTCTGAGCCGGCCGACGCCACCGACCCGTCGTTGGAGATGATCCGGCCGGGGCAGCCGACCCCCGGCGCGGTGGGTCGCGCCGGGCCGGGCGCCCACGAGGGCCTCGCCGAGCCGGGGGAGGTCGGGCGACGGCAGCGGCACGAGCTGTGGATGCGGCGGGCGCTGGAGGTAGCCGTCACCGACCCGGCCGCCTCCGCCCCGTCCACGGCGATCGACGACATCCCGGTGGGTGCGGTGCTCTACGGGCCGGACGGCACCGAACTGGCCGTCGGGCGCAACGAGCGGGAGCTGACCGGCGACCCGACCGCCCACGCCGAGGTGCTGGCCCTGCGCCGGGCCGCCGAGCGGACCGGCGCGTGGCGGCTGGACGGCTGCACCCTGGTGGTCACCCTCGAACCGTGCACGATGTGCGCGGGTGCGCTGGTGCTGGCCCGGGTCTCCACCGTCGTCTTCGGGGCGTGGGAGCCGAAGACCGGCGCGGCCGGGTCACTCTGGGACGTCCTGCGCGATCGTCGACTCAACCATCGGCCCGAGGTCTACGGCGGTGTGCTGGAGGCCGAGACCTCCGCCGTGCTGCGCGCCTTTTTCCGCTGAAGTCACCCCGTCCCGCCCCGCCCGCTCGGCGTGGCGGCCTGGGGACGGCATGTTGCGAAAGAGCGGTATGACTCTGAGTCATAAATATGCCTCAGAGTCATACCGCTCTCGGTGGTGACACCGCCCCGGAGAACGGGTCAGGCGATGATCGTGTCCAGGGCGATCTCGACCATCTGGCTGAAGGTCTGCTCCCGCTCCTCGGACGTGGTCTTCTCGCCGGTCTTGATGTGGTCGCTGACGGTCAGCACGGTCAACGCCCGAGCCTTGAACCGGGCCGCGATCGTGTAGAGCGCCGCCGACTCCATCTCCACCGCCAGCACGCCGTAGTCGGCGAGCGTGTCGTACAGGTCCGGTCGGTCTGTGTAGAAGGCGTCCGCCGCCAGGATCGGCCCGACGTGCATGGTGATGCCGCGCCGCTCGGCCACCTCGACCGACGTACGCAGCAGCCCGAAGTCGGCCACCGGGGCGTAGTCGATCAGCCCGTCGAAGCGCATCCGGTTCATGTTCGAGTCGGTCGACGACCCGATCGCGGCCACCACGTCCCGCAGTTGCAGGTCGGTGCTCAGCGCACCGCAGGAGCCGACGCGGATCAGCGTCTTCACGCCGTACTCGTTGATCAGCTCGTGGGCGTAGATGGAGGCGGACGGCATGCCCATGCCGGAGCCCTGGACGGAAACCTCGACGCCGTTCCAGCGGCCGGTGAACCCCAGCATGCCCCGAACCGTCGAGTAGCAGGTGGCGCCCTCGAGGTAGGTCTCCGCGATCCACTTGGCCCGCAGGGGGTCACCCGGCATCAGGACCCGCTCGGCGATCTCGCCCGGCTTCGCGCCGATGTGCGTACTCATGGCAAAGATCCTGCCAGGCCGGCTCGGGCGATACCGGTTCGGCGTCCGAACCGGCGGTCCTGTACCCTCGTCGGCGGTGGCGTGTCCGAGTGGCCTAAGGAGCACGCCTCGAAAGCGTGTGAGGGTTTACGCCCTCCGCGGGTTCAAATCCCGCCGCCACCGCTCGTGAGATGCGGAAAAGCCCGGTCGATCCGTGAGGATCGCACCGGGCTTCTCCGTTCAGATCTGCTGCTCGCCGCCGTCGACGACCAGCTCCCCGCCGGTCATGAAGCTGCTCTGGTCCGAGGCGAGGAACAGCGCGGCGTTGGCGATCTCGTCGGGGTGGGCCATGCGTTGCATGGGGACGCCCGAGGCGATGGTCTGGAGCAACCCGGGCGCCTCCTGCGGGCTGGGTGCGAGGCCCGCGAGCCCGGGAGTCTCGGTCGAGCCGGGAACGAGGGTGTTGACGCGGATCCTGCGGTCCATCAGTTCGGCGGCCCAGGTGCGGCCGAACGAGCGGATGGCGGCCTTGGAGGCCGCGTACACGCTGAAGGCCGGGGTGCCGTTGAGTGCGGCCGTCGAGCCGGTCAGCACCACCGATGCGCCCTCGTTGAGCAGGGGCAGGGCCTTCTGCACGGTGAACAGGGTGCCGCGGACGTTGTTGTCGAAGGTGTTCGCGAAGTGTTCGACGGTGATCGAGCCGAGCGGGAGGAACTCCCCGCCGCCGGCGTTGGCGAACACCACGTCCAGCCCCGCTCCCCGGTCCTGGATGGCCCGCATCACCCGGTCCAGGTCGTCGAGATTGCTGACGTCGCTGGCGATGCCTGTGACGTTCTCGCCGATGCTGCTCACCGCCTCGTCCAGCGGTCCCTTGCGCCGGCCGGTGACGAAGACGTACGCGCCTTCGGCGGCGAAACGGCGTGCGGTGGCCAGGCCGATGCCCGTGGTGCCCCCGGTGACGAGGGCGGTCTTGCCGTCGAGCTGTCCCACGTTCGATCCCCTCCCAAGAATTCTGTACCGATCGGTACTGAGGCGACCGTAGCAACCACCGGGTCGGCCGGCAAATTTCTGTACCGATCGGTTAGGGTGGAGGCCGGGAGGTGGTGACAGGTGCCACAGCGAGGGCGACCACGCGGGTTCGACGCCGATGAGGTGCTGGAGCGCGCGCTCGAGGTGTTCTGGCGTTACGGGTACGAGGGCGCCTCGGTGAACGACCTCGCCGCGGCGATGGGCATCAACAAGCCGAGCCTCTACGCCGCCTTCGGGGGCAAGGAGGAGCTGTTCCGCAAGGTCGTGGCCCGCTACGCCGAAGAGGACATGGAGTACGCGCGCAAGGCCTTCGCCGAACCCACCGCGTACGAGGTGGTCGCCACCCTGCTGCGCGAGAACGTGCTCGCCGTCACCCGGGACGACCGCCCGGCCGGCTGCCTGTCGATCCAGGGCGGCACCGCCTGCTCCACGGAGAACGCCCCGGTCGCCGAGTTCCTCGCCGCCAGCCGCCTGGCCGGGGAACGCGCCCTCGCCGACCGGTTCGTCCGCGCCGTCGCCGAAGGTGACCTACCCGCCGACGCCGATCCCGCCGCGCTTGCCCGCTTCGTCATGAGCGTGACCGAGGGGCAGGCGATCCATGCCGCCGCCGGAGTCAGCCGGGAGGACCTGCGGCAGACAGCGGAGATCGCGCTTGTCGGTTTCGCCGCCGCGTCCGGAGCGCGGCTGCCGGAGCACACTACGAACGCGGCCTGAGCGATCACGGTTCGAGCAGCACCGCCACCCCGTCGAGCAGCCGTTGCAGGCCGAACTCGAACAGTCTCTCGACCTTCAGGTCGACAGCCGTCCGGCTGGCCGGGCCAGGTGCGGAAGCTCGCCAGCCGCGAGCAGCCCGCCCAACACGTCGGCCTGGCCACCATCCACTCGTCATCGGTCAGGCCGATGTCCTGCCGCCGGTAGACCGACCACTGGAGCCGGCAGAGCAAATCCAGTTGGGCTCGCCAGCCGGCCGGAAACGTGTGGGGCAACCGATGCGCGGCGAAGGCCGCGTCCGCCATCAGCAGCAGAAGGTGCCTGCCGGTGCAGCGACTGGGTGGGGACGTCCAGCCCGGTTGCGATGCGCCGCATGCTCAGCGCCGCCAACCCCCTGCGAGCCTGAGCCGCCCGAAGATGTTCGGACGATGGCTTTGGTTAATGAATCACCGTAGGCTGTCAGCGCCGATGACTGACCATGGCGACGACTGTTGATCAAATTCACTGTGATCATTGATGGCCGCAGGGGGGACCGTGTCGCTATTTGTTGTCTTCGAGGGGCCGGACGCGGCAGGTAAAACCACACTGGCGCGAAAGTTGGCTGAGAACTCGGGATTGCCGTACGAAAAGAGCATTCCTCGGGAGCTGCTCGGGCTTAGAGGGGAGGTCGATCAGTTGCCGCACGAAGACACCTTTTCCTATTACTCTCTCTGCAATGCTGTGCAGGCGGCACGAGCGAAGGCCGCCGTGGGAATGGTCCTTGACCGCTACATCTTCTCTACGGCCGCATATCATCATGTCATCTCCGGGCAGAGGTATGATTCATACGTTGCGCGTATGTTGAACAACCAGTTTTACCCGACACCCTGCTGTGTCGTTTTCGTTTCTGCGGACACTGCCGTCCGTGCCAGGAGAGCCGCCGGCGATGGCACTGTCGACAAGTGGTTCAACCTGTCAAAAAAGCAGGCCCTTGAAGCGGAGTATCGCCGCCTCTTCTCACTGACAGGAGTCCCGGTTGTCGATGCTGACACCACGACTTCTGATGCCGAAGAGAGCTATCAGGAGTTGTGTCAGAAGATTCTCCGGTCTCCGGATATCTCCTCAGAGTTCAAACGGCGGCTGTGACGGAGGGAGATCGGGATGGTTGACTTCGACGAGCCGCCGCAGCGCCTCAAACAGCTAATCGCAGAAGGTAAGGTTGTCCTGTTTGTCGGGTCTGGGCTCTCTGCCCTGGCCGGCGTGAGTATCTGGACCGATTTAGCTCATGAATTGATCAACGAAGCGATTTCTACCGGTGTGATCGGGCGCAGCGAGGCGGCGGATCTCGGTTCCTGGGAACCGCGACGCGTCGGTACCTATCTCCTTAGCCGATTGGCGGATCCAGACCGAGCCCGATTCTTCCGCAGACACTTCTGGCAGACGGGACTGTCGGCGGCACATCATCTGGTGCGGGAGATCCAATTCCGTCGAGTACTTACCACCAACTGGGACTGCTTGATGGAGGAGGCCAACAGGGATCTCCTTGATAATCATGACCCTGGCTATCCCTGGCAAAACGGACGCACAGCCGTATTTACAGCAAAGGATCTTTACCAGTTGGATGCCGCCCGCAAGGGCGATATCTCTACCTGGATCTTCCACCTGCATGGCCTGTACTACAGGCCGGACACCATCGTGTGGGATGAAAAATCATATGACCAGATAATGGAAGATCTGTTTATCCAGGACTTCTTCCGTTCGGTGCTGCGGGACCATGTGGTCCTGTATGTTGGCTTCAGCCTGGCCGATGAACACTTCGACCGGGTAGCCAGACTGCTGAGTAGGAGCAGTCCGAGCGCCGTCGAACGGCATTACGCCATACTGCCCGAGGTTGGCGCGGCGCAGCGGCGTCAGCTTGCGGAGGATCGCAACGTCACGGCTATCTCGTACGACCGGGACGACTCCCTCGTCGGGCCCTCAAGGTATCTGCCCGGTGTGGTGGAGGTACTGAGCCGGCTGACATCCGTGGGCGGTGCAGAGCGGCGGGGCCCACAGTTTCAGTGGGGGCGGGCCGGCCAGACGATCCGCGAGCGCTTTCGGCAACTGCTGGCATCTGATTCCGAACCAGTCAGGTCGCTCGGTGTCTCAGTTTACGCCTCGACTGGTCGAGATTTCCTGCGGGAGCACTATGACGCGCTAGCCGAGTGCCTCGCCGCTGGTATTCCTGTTCGTCTTCTGCTTATCGATCCACGGGTCCGTGTCTTGCGTCGGGACGATCAAAAGCCGGTAAGAATCCATGACTGGCGTGCTGATGTCGCTCCTAACCTTATCGCTGGCGCCTCGCCTGCTCTGGCCGAGGTTCTCGAGTCGCGCGATCTGCAAGCCGAGATCAACGCCAAGGCCGCGACAATCAGCACTACCGCCCTACAGACGTCAACGCGATTCAGTGATGGGTTCCCGCGAGAGACGATCTGCCAGGTGGGGGCGTCGCTCTTCAACTGCCCGAGGCCGGTTCGCGAGTTGAGTATTCAGGGGCCGATGTTCGAGTATGTGACAGGTAGTGCCGAGTTCGGCTACTATCGCCGCGTTTTCGACCATCTTTGGGAACGATCAATGACCGCCGACTGGGAGCAGATATGAGTGAGGGAATCCTGATTTCCGGGGGAGATCCCGACGATGATGCACTCTTTAGGCCTGTGAATGTTTCCTGGTTGCTTACGAACAACTGCAACTACGCCTGCGGATTCTGTTGGCGAGTGCTCGATCGTCGCAACTTGACGCTTCCGGTGGCGAAGGAGGTGACTTCGCGCCTGGTGGCGGCTGGTATGCGGAAGATGTCCTGGGCGGGTGGCGAGCCCCTCCTTTTTCGAGGGCTCTGGGAATTGATCGAATATACCAAGAGTCTTTCCGTCGAAACAATGTTAATCACCAACGGGTCGCTCCTTGGCAGGCAGTGGGGCGGACGGCTTCCTCCAGGGCTGGACTGGCTTACCTTGCCTGTCGAGGGTGTCGGCGACCAGATCAATCAGGAGATGGGGCGCAGTGCTGGCCATTATGAACTCGTGTGCGAGATATTTACTCGACACCGGCACGACAGTGGCCTGAAGCGCAAGGTGAACACGGTCGCGTCGAGCAAGAATTTCGACAAAATCGTCGACCTGGTTCCGAGAATGCGGGATTGGGGCATCAGTCGTTGGAAGGTTTTTCAATTCTATCCAGTGCGCGGGATCGCGGTGGAGAATGCCGATGAATTCGAATTGTCGGCTGAGCTGTTTGCGGATATGAGAACTGAGCTGTTGGCGCGGTGTGCCCGGGACATCCCGGAGGTGGACGTGGTGATCGAGAGCAAGGGTGATCTCGACAGAAGCTATTTCACTCTCGCGCCGGACGGCTCGGCTTATGTGAGTATTGACGGCGCGGACGTGTACCTCGGTGACCTGTGTACTGATGATCCAATGGAGGTGTTCAGGCGTCCGGAGTTGGATAAGCGGGCCTATCGGGCGCGATCGCTCTGGATGGCAAAGGGTGGTTAGGTCTTGCATCATCAACCGGGGTGTAGGCTTGTCGCGTTAGTCAGTGGGTCAAGGAAAGCAGTCGGTGAAAGCGGGAAATATGCAGGAACGGCCGAGCTGGGATGAATACTTCACGGATTTGGTCGTCCAGGTTGGGCGAAGGGCGACTTGTGACAGAGGGAGGTCAGGCTGCGTTGTCGTTCGTGAGAAGCAGATCCTCTGTACTGGCTACGTCGGGTCGCCGCCAGGGCTCGAACACTGCGACGATGTCGGTCATCTACTGAAGAACGTGACCGGAGCCGACGGGCGGACACGCCAGCATTGTGTTCGTACGATACACGCGGAGCAGAACGCGATCGCGCAGGCAGCGCGGCACGGCATCTCCCTCGCCGGCAGCACCTTCTACTGCTCTATGGAACCCTGCCGTACCTGTGCGATGTTGATTGTCAGCGTCGGTGCCAGTCGAGTGGTGGCTCGCGCCGCCTACCATGCCGCCGAGGAGAGTCGGCTGATCCTCGCGTCCGCCGGCGTTCAGCTCGACGTCCTTGATCAAAGGACCGTCGAATATTTCGGACAGTTGGTTGGCGTCTCCCAGAGCGCCGACGCCGCGGAAGACTGACTTCAGTTCAGAACTCAGCCTGGCGGCATCAATCCCACCGCCTCCGGACAAAGTGCGAAAAACCCGGCCGACGCGAGGGTCGACCGGGCTTTTCCCGTAGGGCTGGCTGTCAACCCGCCGGCAGGTTCCCGTCCCGGTGGGTCAACCGGTACGAGGCGTCGACGGCGTCCGTCTCCAGGAGCACCGTGACCGGGCCTGCCGGCAGGGTGCAGGTGAGGGTCCGTTCGACGGCCTGGCTGGTGGGACCGCAGTACCTGATGCCCTGGCTGTCGAAGACCGACATGCGGGCGTCACCGGAGCCGGCGGTACGCGTCCAGGTGAAGCTCTCCCGGCTGGCGCGCTGGTCGGCCGGAACTGTGAAACAGACAGCGAAGCGGTCGGCCCCGGTGGTCACCGTGGCACCGTCCGCGTCCGCGGGTAGGACCGGGCAGGCCGGCGGCCCGTCGGTCCGGGCGAAGCCCACGGCGTACGAGGTGGTGGGGACTCCCGCGTCCGCGGTGAGGAGCACCGAGAACGGTGCCTCGCCGGTCAGCTCGCAGCTGTACTGACGCAGCGAGGAGTAGTCGCACACCTGCTCGCCTGCGGCGTTGAGTACGACGATCTCCGGTGAGGTCCCGGCGGTCACGTCCCCGGCCAGCAACTCGGCGATGTGCGCCCCGGTCGGGCTGGGCAGTTGGAGGCAGTTGTGCTGCCCGGCGGTCTCGAACGTGCCCCGGTGCGGAGCGTCCTGCCAGCCGGTGTCGGACACCGGCGTGCAGTCCGACGGCTTCCACGGCAGCAACGCGACGGCGTAGAGGAAGTCGCTGTCGATCACCGAGTTGGGTACGCCCCCGTTGAGCACCATCGTGTACTTCCCGGCGGCGGGGACCTCGCACCAGGTGTCGGTGCAGACCCTGACGCCGGCGGAGTCGTAGACGGTGGCGTACGTCCGGTAGTTCTGGGCGTCCACAGCCGTGATCCGGTACGCGCCGGCGCTGGGAAGGTCCAGGGTCCGGCAGCGGATGCCACCGGGGGCGCCGGCCGGTGCCGAGTTGTACGTGCCAGGCGTGACGGTCGGGCAGCCGACCGCGTCGGAGAGTCGACGGACCTGGACCTTGTACGTGAGGTCCACGCTGTCGTCGGCCCAGTTCGGCAGGTAGGAGACGACGCGGTAGGTCCCGGTGGAGGGCAGGACGCATCCGTCCTGTTCGGACCATTCGGTGCACAGCACGGCACCCTGCTCGTCGACGATCCAGGAGGCGACCTCGTTGTACCGGTCCGGGGCCCGGTAGACCATGACCCGCTCACCGGCTTCACCGTGGAACGGCTGGCAGTTGGTCTGCACCGCCGAGGTCTGGTGCACGGTCAGGGCCGGCTGGTCCCAGTTGAGCCCGGTGGGGACGGCGCATCCGTCGGTCTGGTCGAGGCGGGCCGCCGCCACCCGGTAGGTGACCGGTTCCCAGTTCCCGTTCTGCGACACAAGCGTGTACGCGCCGGCCGTCGGCGTCAGGCAGGACCGCGAGGAGTCGTACTCCGTGCACACCACCTGACCGGCGTCGTCGTACAGCTTCCAGTCGAGGTACTGGTTCGCGAACTGGTCGAGGCGGACGACCAGCCGGCCGGGGGTGGTGACCCGCAGCGACTGGCAGCTGATCCCGTGGTTCGGCGGGACGGTGCCGGTGCCGACCGCCGCGCCCGGGTCTCCGAACCCGGTCAGGGGCAGAGCCGGACAGCCGACCGACTGCGAGATCCGGGGCATCTTGAGGGTGTAGTCGGCCTTGCTGCCGTAGGTCTCCTCCAGGAAGAGCCGGTACGGCCCGGGCTCGCGGAGGGTGCACTCCGTGGGGTACCGCACCGAGCAGATCGGCTGGAACTGGGCGTCCAGGATGCTGCCCTGGATGTCCTCGGCGCCGCCTGGGTCGGCCAGGTGCAGGACCGTGCCGGTGGGCTGCTTGAAGGTGAAGCAGCGCGCGGCGAGGCCGGCGGGCAGCGTGCCGCTGCGACCGGCGGAGGTGAAGGAGAAGAAGCTCGCGGGCAGGCTGGCGCAGGTGGACGGGGTCCGCATCGACTCCGCCGACAGCGAGTACGCGCCCTGGCCGGTGCCGTAGCTGAGCTTCACCGTGATCGTGTAGGTGCCGGCGACGCCGAGCTTGCACTCGTTGAGGTACGGGCCGACGTAGCAGACGGTGGCGCCGTCGGGGTCCTTGACCTGTGCGCCGACACCGTCACCGGAGACCTCCCGGAGCCGGACGTACAGGGTGTCCTGGTCGGCCGTGGAGGTGACCGTCCAGATCTGCTGCGTCGCGCCGGTGATCGAGGCGCAGTTCGTGACCTTGCCCAGCGGGAGCTGCCCCCCGCAGACGGCGGTGGGGCTGACGGCCGACGTCTGGCCCGCGGTGGCCCGCCCCGGAGCGGGAGTCGCGGGCGTCGGCTTCGAGGGCGTGGTGACGGCGGGCGGTTGCCCGGTGGTCAGTGTCGGTCGCGGCGACGGCTCGGCCGTCGGGGCGGCGCTGGCGGGGGCGGCCAGCAGGCCCGCCCCGGCGAGGCTCAGGGTCGCCACGGCGGCCCACCTCGCTACGTGTTTCCACAATGGATCGGGCACGGTCGTACGCACGATGTCTCCCCGTGTTTGTCGCGCGATCTGCGCGAGTGGGGAGATGATTCCACGGCGGTCGATCGCGGACAATCAGCTTGTCGGGTCGACCGGGGACGGGTCGATCAGCACGGGCCGACGCCCTCGTCGAAGAGGCGGCGCGCCCAGTCGGCGTACCCCGCGATGGTTTTCCGGACCGTGCGCCCGTCGTGCAGGAACAGGTACGCGCGGTCGCCACTGCGCGCCAGCAGCCCGTCGAGGCGTTGTGTCCCCTGTGGAGCGCGCAGGCGGGTGACCGACCGGTAGCGGGCCCAGACCTGGTCGACGGGTGAGCCCGCCGCGATGCCCTCCGGTGTGCGCATCGGGGCGCCGACCCAGAGCAGGACCAGTCGGTCCTCGATGAAGACCGGGCTGACGGTGTCGTGCCCGGTGAGCATCGGCCCGCACGCGTCCAGGCCGGTGCGCAGGACGCCGCGACGGGTCAGCTCGTCCTCGGTGTCACCGAACTCGATGTTGGTCAGACCGTTCAGGTCGATGGTCTCGACGCTGCCGGCGGGCCGGCCGTCCGGGCCGGGCCCGGACGACGGTACGCCGCTGCCGGCGATCGAGGCAGCAGTCATCAACGCAGCAATAAACGCGAATTGTCGCAATTTCATGGAATCCCCCAGTCCCCAACGGGACGGGAGCCTTCAGGTTGCTGCCCGGCGACGGATTACTGGTTTTCCCACTGTTCGACCAGCTCGTCCCAGTAGTCGGCGCTCAGTCGACGGCGCCCGTGCGCCAGCCAGCCGGCGGTGTTCCGCTCCAGGTGCAACCCCAACTCGGCGAACGGGTCGAGCCACGCGCCCCGCTCCACGCCGAGCCGGGTCAGCGCCGAGTTGATCGGCCACTGCTCGCGCGGCGCGTCGAACACGTCGTCGAAATGTGGACCCCAGGACAGCGCCCCGCCCAGCCACACCGCCGCCGACTGGTGGCCGGCGCCGCCGCCGAACTCCGCCTCCACGTACGCCACAGGCCCCGACCGCGACCAGCCGGCCAGCACCTCGACAAGCGGCGGCGACAACACCAACCCGAATGGCTGCTCGGCGCTGCGGTCGTCCACCGCGTAGTCCGGCAGTGAACCTGTCAGCTCGGCCACCAGTTGCGGGGTGACAGGCAGCAGCGCGAAATCCTGGCGCAGCTCGCCGAGGACTGCGTGATCCAGCTCGGCGGTCTGCTCGCGGAGCAGGTCCGCGTCCGCTACCACCGCGCTGAGCTGGTAACTCATCGGGCCCTCCGCC
The DNA here is from genome assembly GCF_055587305.1 of Micromonospora sp. NPDC047521. Taxonomy (NCBI): domain Bacteria; kingdom Bacillati; phylum Actinomycetota; class Actinomycetes; order Micromonosporales; family Micromonosporaceae; genus Micromonospora; species Micromonospora sp. NPDC047521. The sequence continues at coordinate 37,151 of NZ_JBVJGN010000006.1, forward strand.
GTCCACAGCCTGTGGATAGAACATGTGTACGACGGGCTCCGGGTCCGCCGGTCCCTGAAACGGTACCGGTGCTCAGGGCGACGGTACGGGGGCGTCCGCGCGCAGCAACCCGTCGGCGCGGAGCTGTTCCCACAGCCCGGCCGGGACATCGCCGGCGCGCCTGTCGATGTTGCGCGCGACCTCGTCGGCGGTGCGTACGCCAAGCGTCACGTTGACAACCGCCGGGTGCCCGAACGGGAAGGCGATGGCCGCCGCGGGAAGTGTGGTGCCGTGCCGCTCGCACACCTCGGCGATCCGGGTGGCCCGTGCCACCACCTCCGGCGGGGCCTCCGCGTAGTTGTACCTCGCGTCCGGGCCGGGCCGCTCACGAGCCAGCAGCCCCGAGTTGAAGACCCCCACCGCGATGACACTCTTGCCGTGCTCGACGGCGGCAGGCAGGACGTCGTCGAGGGCGTCCTGCTCCAGCAGCGTGTACCGGCCCGCCAGCATCACGACGTCCGCCGCCGTCTCCCGCAGGAAGCGCGCGAGCATCGCCGACTGGTTCATCCCCGCGCCGATGGCCCCGACGACACCCTGGTCCCGTAACTCCGCCAGGGCCGGCACGGCCTCGTCGGCGGCCTGCGGCCAGTGGTCGTCCGGGTCGTGCACGAACACGACGTCGAGCCGGTCGAGCCCGGTGCGCTCCAGAGTCGCGTCGATCGACCGCAGCACGCCGTCGCGGCTGTAGTCGCGCTCCGGACGTACGGCGTCGGGAACGTCGAAGACGTCCACACCCTGGCCGGTCGGACGGGCGTTGGACACCAGGAGGCGGCCCACCTTCGACGAGACCACGAACTCGTCCCGGGGTCGACCCCGCAGAGCGCGACCCAGACGACGCTCGGACATCCCCAGCCCGTAGTAGGGGGCCGTGTCGAAGAATCGGATGCCGCGATCCCACGCCGCGTCGACTGCCGCAACGGCATCGTCGTCGTCCACCGCCTGGTACAGGTTGCCGATCGCGGCGCCGCCGAAGCCCAGCTCCGTCACCTCGACCGGGGTGCCCGCAATACGTCGCCGTCGCATCCAGCAACGCTAGGACGTGCCCGCCGGCTGATCAATGCCGGTGGGCGCCCGCTCACACCCTCGGGGGGAGCTGTGCGGCGACGGGCATTGTTCGTACTGGTCGAGGGGTTGCAGTGGTTGTCACCGGCGACGCTGGCGCCCACGGTTGCTGGGCGCGCGGGCGTTCGGCATGGCGTCGGCGCCGGCTCGTGAGCCGTCGCTACCGGGACCACCTGCCCACCCGACCCACCTGGCGTTGTCGGGCGTGCGGCATCGCCTGGCCCTGCTCGGCGGCGAAGCTGCGGCTGCTCGGGGAGTACCGGCACGACCGGCTCGCGTTGACCGTCTACCTGGCGACGCTCCAGGCCGAGGCCAGCGCACAGCTCACCGACGTCGACCCGGCCCGGTTGACCGACCGCTTCCTCTCCTGGGCCCGCGCCCGCGGCTGATCCTGTGCCTGGATCAGGGTCGCCAGATCACGACCTCGATGTCGCGCCGTCGCTCCGCGAAGCGGCAATCGTCGGCCGCCGCCGTCAACAGGCCGCGCAGGTCCGCCTCGAAGGCGGGGAGCCGGTCGGCGAACAGGTGCGGCGCCGAACTGGACAGCGAGAACACCGCCGAGGCGACCTCACCCACCGAGCGTTCCACGACCATGCCCTGTTCGACAGTGACACGGGTGGGGCCGGTGAAGCCCGCCTCGCGCATGACCTCCTCCTCACCGCCGGCGGTGCCCCTGGGCAGCCACCCCTGCCCGGCCCGGCGGATCGGCCCCAGGTAGCTGGCGACCAGCTCGTCGATCCGGGACCAGGGCGGGCGGGGGTACGGCAGCGGGTCGTCACCGGCCACGCCCCGGTGCGTGTTGGCACCGACGTGGACCCAGGCCCCGTCGGACGTGAGCAGGTCGCGGACCCGCCGGGCCACCAGCTGGCGATCCATCCAGTGGAACGACTGGGCGAACGTGACCACCCGGAACGTACCCAGGTCGGCCGGCAGATCCTCGGCGCGCAGGTGCCGCCACCCGACGTTCGTGACCCCTGCCTCACTGGCCTGGCGCTGCGCCTCCACAAGCATGTCCCGGTCCGCGTCGACACCCACCGCCGCCTCGAACAGGGGCGCGAGCAGCAACGTCAACGAGCCCGGTCCGCAGCCGACGTCGAGGAGCCGACCGGTGCCGTCCAGGTCGAGCGCGGTGTCGACGGCCTCGGCGAGTTCGGGCGGGTAGTGCCACCTGCCGACGCTGTAGTGGCCGGCGCTGCCCGCGTACAACGACTCGTCCCACTCCCACGCGGTCTCCGGCATGACGTCGATGAGACCACAGCAAAAACGCCCAGCCGACCGGTTATCGGTCTGCTGGGCTATGAGTTGGCCGGGTCACGTCTGGGGCTGGAGTAGGAGAGTTGACATATGAGCACCATCGCCTGGCCCGACCGCAGGAACGACATCATCAACGCCCTGTCCATACTCGCGGCCCTGCGACAGCACAGCAGTACGTCCTGGCCTGGCCTGACCGAAGCCGTGCATTGGCTCATTGACGACACGTTCTGGGACCATCACCAGCCCGACGACACCATCGGAACCATCCTCGCCAACACCAGCGAGGCCGATGCGATCACCGCAACCCTCGAACCTCTAACCGCCATCCTCGACGAACTCGGACCCACCGCCCCCGACGACAATTACCTCACCCACCCCAGATGGCATGAAGTCGCTCAAGCGGCAACCGACGCTCACCAACTCATGACGGCGAGGGGGAGCCAGGGTGGGTCGGAGTAGGGCAAGTGAGACGACAACTGAGGACGAGTGCGGCCGTAGAGACGACTCAGGGCCGGTTCCCCGTGGGGGCCGGCCCTGTCGTTTCCTGCTCGAGCGAGCGGAGGATACGAGATTCGAACTCGTGAGGGTGTAAACCCAACACGCTTTCCAAGCGTGCGCCCTAGGCCTCTAGGCGAATCCTCCGCGAGCCAGGATACAGGCCTCCGTCGGCCGGGCCACCCCACCACCCCCTGAAGATCGACGGGCTGTCGGGTAGGCTGGGCGTCACCTCCCGTGCGGCGGTATCTCGTGAACCTCCCCAGGGCCGGAAGGCAGCAAGGATAAGCGAGCTCTGCCGGGTGCACGGGAGGCCTTTTTGTCTCCGGAGCCCTCGATCGACTCCAGGGCGCCGATGTGGGGCCGTCCCGGGGCCGCGGACACCGCCGGATCGCCGACATGGAGTCGATCAAGCGCGGCAACCCGGGTAACCCAAGGTGTTCGGCGGGGTGGGTGGTCACCCGCGCCGGACCGGCGCAGAATGGCTCGGTCGAGAGGAGGCGGGACGAGTGACGCTGGCGCTGTACCGCAAGTACCGGCCACGTACCTTCGCCGAGATGATCGGCCAGGAGCAGGTCACCGAGCCGCTGTCACAGGCGCTGCGGAGCGGCCGACTCAACCACGCCTACCTCTTCTCCGGCCCGCGCGGCTGCGGCAAGACCTCGAGCGCCCGGATCCTGGCCCGTTCGCTCAACTGTGAGCAGGGCCCCACTCCCGAGCCGTGCGGCAAGTGCGAATCGTGCCGCTCGCTGTCCACCGACGGCGCCGGGTCGATCGACGTCATCGAGATCGACGCGGCCAGCCACGGTGGTGTGGACGACGCCCGCGACCTGCGCGAGAAGGCGTTCTTCGCGCCGGCCCGCAGCCGCTTCAAGATCTACATCATCGACGAGGCGCACATGGTCTCGACGCAGGGCTTCAACGCCCTGCTCAAGCTCGTCGAGGAGCCGCCGGAGTACGTCAAGTTCATCTTCGCCACCACCGAACCGGAGAAGGTCCTCGGCACGATCCGGTCGCGGACCCACCACTACCCGTTCCGGCTGTTCCCGCCGAAGGTGGTCCGGCCGTACCTGGAGCAGCTCTGCGAGGCGGAGGGGATCAAGGCCGAGCCGGCGGTCTTTCCGCTTGTGGTGCGCGCCGGTGGCGGCAGCATGCGGGACAGCCTCTCCGTGCTCGACCAGCTCATCGCGGGTGCCGGCCCCGAGGGAATCAGCTATGCGCGGGCCGCCGCTCTGCTCGGCGTGACCGACGCCGCGTTGATCGACGAGATGTGCGACGCGCTGGCCGCCGGGGACGGCGCCGCCGCGTACGCCACCGTCGACCGGGTCGCCGAGGCAGGGCACGACCTGCGTCGGTTCGCCTCCGACCTGCTGGAGCGGCTGCGTGACCTGATCGTCCTCCAGCAGGTGCCGGACGCCGCCGCGAAGGGTCTCATCGACGGCCCCGCCGACCAGATCGAGCGGATGGCCGCGCAGGCCTCCCAGCTCGGCCCGGGCACGCTCTCACGCTGCGCCGACATCGTGCACGACGGCCTGGTGGAGATGCGCGGCACCACAGCGCCCCGCCTGCTGCTGGAGCTGATCTGCGCCCGGATGCTGCTGCCCGGCGCCGACGACTCCACAGGCGGCCTGCTCCAGCGCCTGGAACGCATGGAACGCCGGCTCACCCTGGGCGGTGGTGACACCCAGACCACCACCCCAGGGGTACGCCCGCAGCCGGCGACCCCGGTCCCGGCTGCCGCCGCCCCGGCGCCCGCCGCCCCGGCGCCCGCCGCCGCCCCGACCTCGGCACCGCCGTGGAACGTCGACCCGACGCCGTCCCCGGGCTCCGCCAGCCCGAACCCCCCGGCCCCGAACTCGCCGGCCTCGCCCACCGACTCGCCGATCCCGGTGTCACCCGGTGCGTCGGCGACGACCGCCGCGCCGACATCCGCCGACCGGAACGCACCCGTCTCGCCGGCCGGCGGTGGGTCTCCAGCCCCGCGCCGAGCGGTGCCGCCGTCGGCGGTGCTGCCCGATCCGGCGACGCCGGAGCCGCCCCGACCTGGTGCGCCGGCCGCCGCGCTGGACGCTGTCGCGGTCCGTCGGGTCTGGCCCGACGTGGTCGGCAAGGTCAACCGGACCAACAAGCGGATCGCGGCCCTGATGCGCGACGCGGTGGTACGTGAACTCGACGGCGACATGCTGGTGCTGACGGTGAAGTCCACAGTGCTGGCCAAGATGATGGCCGACCACGCGGCGGTGCTCACCGACGCGCTCTACGAGGAGTTGGGCGGGCGCTGGCAGATCCGGTGCGAGGTAGCCGGTGAGCGGGGTGGCGTGCCGCTGTCCGGCCCGCCGCGCTCCCAGCCGACCCGCCCCGCCGCCCCGCCGCTCGACGCCGCCGCCCCGCCGAACGTGAGCGCCGGCGGCCCGACGAGCGCGCCGAGCGCGAGCGCCGCCCCGGCCGCTCCGCCGAACGCGAGCCCGGGCGCCCCGTCGAACGCGAGCCCGGGCGCCCCGTCGAACGCGAGCCCGGCTGCCTCGTCGAACGCAGGTGCTGGCGGCCCGACGGGCGCGCCGACGACCACCACCGGCGCGGGCCCGGTGAGCGCCCAGCCGAACGGCACCGCAGCCGCCGGCTCGACGAGCGCGGCACCGAACGGCAACGCCGTCGCCGGCCCGCCGGCCGCCGCGCCGAACGGCAACGCTGTCGCCGGCTCGGCGGGCGCGCCGGCTGTCGCCGAGGATGACTGGCCGGAGGCGGCACGCCCCGGCGGTGGTTCCGCTGCCGCCGAGGCGACCGACGACGAGGACTGGCCGGAGGCCGCCCGCCCGGGCGGCGCGTCGGCCGGAAACCAGCCAGGCGACGGCTCGACACCCCTGCCGAACGGCACGAACGGCGGTGGCACGAACCGCGGCGGCACGAACGGGGGCGGCGCACCAGGCGGCCCTGGCGGCGCCGGCACGGCGAACAACGGCGACAGGCCGGGTGGGCGGGGCAACCCGACACCGGCGGCCCGGCAGCCGGCGGCAGCCGGTGGCGCCCCGGTGAGCAGCGCCATCGCCGCGGCCCGCGCGGCGGCGGCGGGGCGCGGTGCGCGTACCCCTGCGGCGGCCCGGCCCACCGCGGACGCCGAATGGGCGGGCGAACCGCCCTACGACCCGGACTTCGACGGCCCGCTGCGCGGTGGTCGGCCGGGTGGCGCGGCGCCGGCGGCCCCGGTCTACGAGGGGTTCGACCCGGGTGACGAACCGCTCGACGAGGTCATCGACGAGAAGACCGCTCGGGAGTCGAGCGAGGAGCAGGCGGTACGGCTGCTCCGGGAGACCTTCGGCGCGGAGAAGATCGACGAGGTCGACGCGCGCTAGTCGGCGCCTCGGCCAGCAGGACGCCCAGGCAGCAGGCCCAGAGGGGGAAGGGCAGCACGGCGACGCGTTCCATGCCGCCCACCCCGATCCCGAGGCCCTGCTGGGCGAAGAACAGCACGGTCCCGACCAGGGCGATCACCCCGGCGGTGCGGGTGAGCGGTCGCCACCGGCCGAGCGTCGTGTTGCCCGGCGCGAAGCCGGCGAGCAGCAGGCCGACGTTGCCCAGACCCATGATCATGACTGCGCCGAGGACGTGCATGTTCTCGTCGACGTCGGCCGGGTAGACGGCCACCAGGGCGAACCCGACGGTGGACAGCAGCAGGAGCGTCTGGGCCGAGCGCACCACACCGCCGCGACCGAGGTGTCGCCAGGTCAGCAGGAGCCCGACGGCGAGCAGCACGGCGGCGAGTAGTGCCGCGGCGTTGAACAGCGGATGCCAGGGCGAGCAGACGTAGCGGGGCCTGGTGGTGTCCCAGATGCCGCAGTGGACGTTGCCGAGGTCGCTGATGTTGTGCAGCGCCCAGCTGTAGGTGGGGTCGCGCCACCGCAGGCCGGTGATCAGACTGGCGACGAGGTAGATGGGCGCCGCGGCGACCCAGCACAGCGCGGCGACCCTGCCGGTGCGATTGAGATCCATGCGGTCGAGCACACCAGCGCGGGGGTTCGCGGCGCACTACCAGCAGATGGCCAGCTCGGGGTAGGGGTAGCCGTACCCGACGGGGAGCGGGGAAGCGCCGGCGTGGGCGCGCGCCACCGGGCGGGGCGGGGTCGGTCACAGCGGTTAGGCTGGGCGGCGGCCCAGCAGACGAGTGCGAGAAGGAGCCATCCCGTGCGCCCAGGTGGACAGCCGAACATGCAGCAGATGCTGAAGCAGGCGCAGAAGATGCAGCAGCAGATCGCCGCCGCGCAGGCCGAGCTGGCCGAGGCCGAGCTGACCGGCACCGCCGGCGGTGGGCTGGTCACCGCGACGGTCTCCGGCGCCGGCGAGCTCAAGAGCATCAAGATCGACCCGAAGGCCGTCGACCCGGACGACGTGGAGACGCTTGAGGACCTGGTCGTCGCGGCCATGCACAACGCCGCCGAGGCGGCCCGTGAGCTGACCGAGCGCAAGATGGGCCCGGTCGCCGGCGGCATGGGCGGCCTCGGCCTGCCCGGTTTCTGAGCCGGCAGATGTACGAAGGTGCCATCCAGGATCTGATCGACGAGCTGGGCCGGCTGCCGGGCGTGGGCCCGAAGAGCGCCCAGCGGATCGCGTTCCACGTCCTGTCGGCGGATCCGGCCGACGTCAACCGGCTGGCCGGCGCGCTGCGCAAGGTCAAGGAGCTGGTGCGGTTCTGCACGACCTGCTACAACGTGGCCGAGTCCGAGCAGTGCCGGATCTGCCGCGACCCGCGCCGCACCAACGAGGTGCTGTGCGTGGTCGAGGAGCCCAAGGACGTGGTGGCCATCGAGCGGACCGGTGAGTTCCGCGGCCGGTACCACGTCCTCGGCGGGGCGATCAACCCGCTGGAGGGGATCGGACCGGACAATCTGCGCATCCGGGAGTTGCTGATCCGGCTCGGTGACGGATCGGTGCGGGAGCTGATCCTGGCCACCGACCCGAACACCGAGGGTGAGGCGACGGCCACCTACCTGGCGTTGATGGTGAAGCCGATGGGCATCTCGGTCACCCGGCTGGCCAGCGGGCTGCCGGTCGGCGGCGACCTGGAGTACGCCGACGAGATCACCCTGGGCAGGGCGTTCGAGGGCCGTCGGGCCGTCTGAGTCGTACCCGTGGGGGTGGTGCCGTCGACGACGGCGCCACCCCTTTGTCGTGCCCGCCGCCGCACGCATCGATGTGTCGCTCGATGTGTTGGCTGTGCCGTCGACTGTCAGACGTCCGCGCAAGGTGTCGGCTTGGTAGCGATTGCATGACGCCCGTTCCGCTTCCGGTGTGACATGTCATAGCCTCCCGCACACGGACCGAGCCACAGCTCGGCGTGGTCATGCGCATGACAGAGGTGAGAGATGCAGGCGAGAAGGCTTAAATCGGCTGTGGCCATCGCGGCCGTTGCCGCTCTGGCGGTCGGCGCGGCCGGCTGCGCGGAGAGCGAGCGCGACGGCGACAGTGGCGAGGCCAAGACTGGCGGCACCTTCATCTTCGCGGGTGCCGGTGACCCGAAGAACTTTGATCCGATCTTCAACGATGACGGTGAGTCGTTCCGGCCGGTCCGGCAGATGTTCGACACCCTGGTGAGCCACAAGCCGGGCACCGCCGAGCTTCAGGGCGGCCTGGCCGAGAGCTGGGAGCACGACCCCGAGGGCAAGGTCTGGACGTTCAAGCTCCGTCAGGGCGTGAAGTTCCACGACGGTACGCCGTTCAACGCCGCGGCGGTCTGCTTCAACTTCGACCGCTGGTACAACATGAAGGGCGCTGCCGCCCAGTCCCAGATGATCTACTACATGGACGTCTTCGGCGGCTTCGCCAAGAACGAGAACGAGGACGCCGGCAAGCCGATCTACAACAAGTGCGAGGCGAAGGACGACGGCACCGCAGTCGTCACCCTCAACCAGTACAAGGGCGCCTTCCCGGGTGCCTTCGCGCTGACCTCGCTGTCGATCGCCAGCCCGGAGGCGCTGAAGAAGTACGACGCCGACACGGTGAAGCAGAACGGCGACTCGTTCGAGTACAGCGCCTTCGCCACCACCAACCCGGTCGGCACCGGCCCGTTCACCTTCGGTGGCTGGGACAAGGCCAAGAACGAGATCACCCTGAACCGGAACCCGGACTACTACGGCGAGAAGGCCAAGGTAGACAAGATGATCATCAAGGTCATCAAGGACGAGAGCACCCGTAAGCAGGAGCTCCGTGCCGGCACCGTCCAGGGCATCGACTTCCCGGCCCCGGCCGACCGCAAGGCGCTCGAGGGCGAGGGCTTCCAGGTCATCAACCGCCCGGCGTTCAACATCCTCTACCTCGGCATCAACCAGAAGAACCCGAAGCTCAAGGACCTGCGGGTGCGCCAGGCGATCGCCTACGCGCTCAACCGCCAGCAGCTCGTGCAGACCAAGGGCCCGGGTGGCGCGAAGGTCGCCGACGAGTTCCTGCCGGACACCGTGCTCGGCTACGCCCCGGACGTGCAGAAGTACGAGTACAACCCGGACAAGGCCAAGCAGCTGCTCAAGGAGGCCGGCGCCGAGGGTCTGACGCTGAACTTCTACTACCCGCCGGACGTCTCCCGGCCGTACATGCCGAACCCGCAGGAGATCTTCACCGTCCTCGCCAACGACCTGCAGGCCGTGGGCATCAAGGTCAACGCCACTCCGCGTCCGTGGAACGGTGGCTTCAAGGACGACGTGCAGCAGTTCGGCAAGCACGACCTGCACATCCTCGGCTGGACCGGTGACTACAACGACCCGGGCAACTTCGTCGGCACGTTCTTCGGCCGCGGCAAGGCCGAGTTCGGCGACCAGTCGATGACCGAGATGTTCGACGCCATCGCCAAGGCCGACGGCACCGTCGACGAGGCCGGCAAGAAGGCGGCCTGGGAGCAGGTCAACCGGGACATCGCCGCCAAGTGGCTGCCGGCCGTTCCGGTCTGGCACGCGCCGCCGGCGATCGTCGTCACCAAGGATGTCAAGGGCCTGGTGGCCAGCCCGCTGACCGACGAGCGATTCAACACGGTCAGCATCAGCAAGTGACGTCCGTCGGCTGACGCCGTAGGCGTGAATCGGCCCGGTCCGGGGCTTTCCCCCCGGCCGGGCCGATTCCGCGATCTTTGAGAGTCTGGTGTGTGAGAGATGTTGCGAGTCATAGTCCGCCGCCTGTTGCAGCTGGTGGTGACCCTCATAGCGCTGTCGGCGCTGATCTTCATCTGGCTGCGGAACCTGCCCGGTGGCACGGTCGAGGCGCTGCTCGGCGAACGGGCCACGCCCGAGCGTCGTGAGCTGCTGACCAAGGCGCTCGGCTACGACCAGCCGATCCTGGTGCAGTACGGCAAGTTCATGCAGCGGGTGGTCACAGGCGACTTCGGCAACTCGATCCGGACCGGCGACCCGGTCACCGAGGTCATCAGCCGCGCCTTTCCGGCCACCATCGAGCTGGCCCTCGCCGCGATGATCATCGCTGTCGGTCTCGGCATTCCGCTGGGATATCTCGCGGCGCGCTGGCGGGGACGCTGGCCGGACAACCTGACCATCGCCGGCACCCTGCTCGGCATCTCGATCCCGATCTTCTTCCTGGGCTACCTGCTCAAGGACGTGTTCACCCAGAACATCCACTGGTTCCCGCCGTCGGGGCGGCTCACCACAGGCCTGGAGAACACGAACGTCACAGGGTTCTTCGTGCTCGACGGCCTGCTCACGCGCGAGTTCGACGCCAGCGCGGACGCGTTGTGGCACCTGATCCTGCCGGCGATCACGCTCGCCACCATCCCGCTGGCGGTGATCGTACGGATCACCCGGGCCAGCGTGCTCGACGTTCTCAACGAGGACTACGTACGCACCGCCGAGGCGAAGGGCCTGCGGCACCGCACCATCCGCGGCCGCCACATCCTGCGCAACGCGCTGCTGCCGGTGGTCACCACCATCGGCCTGCAGACCGGCGCGCTCCTCTCCGGCGCGGTGCTCACCGAGAAGGTCTACAACTGGGGCGGCATCGGCACACTGATCACCGACTCGATCAGCGGCGGCCGGGACTACCCGGTGCTCCAGGCGATCATCCTGCTCGCCGCGCTGGTCTTCGTGGTGGTCAACCTGCTGGTCGACCTCTCCTACGCCTTCATCGACCCGAGGGTGCGTGTGCGATGAGTGATCCGATCACCCAGCCGGGAACGCCGGCCCCCCGCAGTGGGGACGAGAAGCCACGCCCCGGCATGAGCGAGCGCAGCATCGGTGTGCTCGGTGACCGCAAGAAGGCGCGGCTCGACGAGCTGGCCCGCGCGAGCGCATCCGACCGGGGCGGGATCAGCCTCGTCCGGGACGCCGTACGCCGACTGCGCCGCAACCCGGTCGCCATCGTCGGAGCCACGATCGTCGGGCTGTTCGTCCTGGTGGCGATCTTCGCTCCGCTGATCGCCCCGCACGACCCGGTGCAGCGTTTCGACGAACTGACCAAGAACCTGACCGTGGACAGCATCCCGGGCAGCAGCAGCGAGTTCCCGCTCGGCTCCGACCCGCTCGGTCGGGACTTCCTGTCCCGCATGATCCACGGCGCGCGGCAGACGCTCTTCGTCGGCGTGGTCGCCACACTCATCGGCCTCGCCCTGGGCGTGCTCATCGGTGCGATCGCCGGTGCCTTCGGCGGCTGGGTCGACGTGGTGCTCATGCGTCTTACCGACGTGATGCTGGCCCTGCCGAGCCTGCTGCTCGCGATCACCCTGGTCGCGATGGCGAGCCGGTCGAGCCAGTGGACTGTCATCTTCGCGGTGGCAATCGTGAGCGTGCCGATCTTCGCCCGGCTGCTGCGCGGCTCGATGCTGGCGCAGCGGGAGAGCGACCACGTGCTCGCGGCCCGCGCGCTCGGCGTCAAGGAGCGCAACATCGTGCTGCGGCACATGCTGCCCAACTCGCTGACCGCTGTGATCGTGCAGGCCACGCTGACCTTCGCGGTGGCCATCCTGGACGCCGCCGCGCTGTCCTTCCTGGGCCTCGGCGACCCGGACATCAACCGGGCCGAGTGGGGCCTGATGCTCGGCGTGGACGGCCAGCGTTACTTCGAGGTCCGCCCGGAGCTGGCGTACTTCCCGGCGCTCGCGATCATCGTGGTCGCGCTCGGCTTCACCCTGCTGGGTGAGGCGATGCGCGAGGCGATCGACCCGAAGAACCGGCGGTGAGCACGGTGTGCAGGACAAGCACGGCCGCCCCGCGCCTCGGGGCAGTGAGCTCGCGAGCCCCGCGGTCGCGAGTGAAGGACCACAGCAGTGAGGAAGTGACCCGATGAGCCTGCTCGACGTCCGTGACCTGAGCGTCGTGTTCCAGCGGCGCGGCGAGCGGTCCTTCACCGCCGTCGACAAGGTCAGCTTCACCGTGGAGCCCGGCCAGACCGTCGGCCTGGTCGGCGAATCCGGCTGCGGCAAGAGCGTGACCAGCCTGGCCATCATGGGCCTGCTGCCCAAGCGGGGCAACAAGGTCACCGGCGAGGTGCTGTTCGAGGGCACCGACCTGCTGAAGCTGCGTCCCGACGACATGCGCGACAGGCGCGGCCGGGAGATCAGCATGATCTTCCAGGACCCGCTGTCCTCGCTGAACCCGGTCATCCCGATCGGCGTCCAGGTGGCCGAGGTGCTGGAGCGCCACCAGGGCCGGGACCGCAAGCAGGCGCTGCGGGAGTCCCGGGACCTGCTCGACGCGGTGGGCATCCCGGACCCGAGCAGGCGGCTCAGCGAGTATCCGCACCAGATCTCCGGCGGCATGCGCCAGCGCGCGCTCATCGCCATCGCGCTGGCCTGCAAGCCCCGGCTGCTGATCGCCGACGAGCCGACCACCGCCCTCGACGTGACCATCCAGGCGCAGATCCTCACCCTGCTCAAGCAGCTCGTCGACGAGACAGGCACCGCGCTCGTCATGATCACCCACGACCTGGGTGTGGTGGCCGGGCTCTGCGACACGGTCAACGTGCTCTACGGCGGCAAGGTGGTCGAGCGGGCGCCACGGCACGAGCTGTTCGCGCACGCCCGGCACCCGTACACCCACGGGCTGCTGAACTCGGTGCCCCGGCTCGACTCGCCGCGCGGTGAGCGGCTGCACGCGATCCGCGGGTCCGTCTCGGACAACATCCCGTGGGCCGAGGGGTGCGCGTTCGCACCGCGCTGCGACAACGTCGTGGACGCCTGCCTGGAAGGGCCGCCGCCGCTCGAACCGACCGCCACCGGCGGCGACCTCCGCTGCAACAACCCCGTCTCCGAGGAGGTGGCGGCCCGATGACCGAACCGACCGATGCCCTGATCGAGCTGCGCGACATCAAGGTCCACTTTCCGATCAAGAGCGGCCTGCTCTTCGACCGGACCGTCGGATACGTCTACGCCGTGGACGGCGTGTCGCTGAGCATCCGCAAGGGCGAGACGTACGGCCTGGTCGGCGAGTCGGGCTGCGGCAAGTCGACGCTGGGTCGAGGCCTGCTGCGGCTCGTCGAACCCACCAACGGCGAGATCATCTTCGACGGCACGGACGTCCGCGCGCTCAAGGGCGAGGCGATGCGCAAGGCCCGCCGCCGTATGCAGATGATCTTCCAGGATCCGCTCTCCAGCCTCGACCCCCGCCAGTCGGTGGAGTCGCTGCTGGTGGAGGGGCTCAAGGCGCACGGGTTGGCCGACGACAAGGTCGAGACGAACCGCCGCCTGCGGGAGACGCTGGAAGCGGTGGGCCTGCCCGCGTCGGCCCTCGGCAAGTACCCGCACGAGTTCTCCGGCGGCCAGCGCCAGCGCATCGGCATCGCCCGGGCGCTGGTGCTCAACCCGGACCTGATCGTCGCCGACGAGCCGGTCTCCGCGCTGGACGTGTCGATCCAGGCGCAGGTGCTCAACCTGCTGGAGGACCTCCAGAACGAGCGCGGCCTGACGTACCTGATCATCGCGCACGACCTGGCGGTGGTCCGGCACATCGCCGACACGGTGGGTGTCATGTACCTGGGTGGGCTTGTGGAGGAGGCGTCCAGCGACGACCTCTACCGCGAGCCGATGCACCCGTACACGCGGGCCCTCATGTCCGCGGTGCCGGTGCCCGACCCGCTGGTGGAGGACCGCCGGGAGCGGATCCTGCTCGCCGGTGACCTGCCGTCGCCGACCAACCCGCCGTCGGGCTGCCGGTTCCACACCAGGTGCCCGTGGGCGCAGCCGACCCGCTGCGCCGACGAGCGGCCGGAACTGCGCGACGTGGTCGGCGGGCACCGGGTGGCCTGCCACTTCGCCGAGGACATCGCCGCCGGCCGGATCCGGCCGCACGAGGTCGAGGTCGAGCTGGTCCGTCCGGTGGACGGCACCGGCCCGGTCGACCCGCCGGGCGAGCTGATCCCCACGCCGTGACATGGTCGGGGGCCGTCCGGTGACGGACGGCCCCCGATTCGTGTGCGGGCGACTCAGCCCTCGGGTCGGTGCAGCAGACCCACCGCCACGCCGTGCACCGCGTCAAGGCCCGCCGGGTCGGCAAGCGGTACCGACCCGCCGGTCACCGCGTACCACTCGTCCGCGTCCTTGTACTGCACCCGCAGGGTGACCTTGCCGTCCGCGTACTCGGTGCGCAGGGTCAACTCGCCGGTGACGACCCCCACCTCGTCGGTCATCACCCCACCCGGCCCGGGAACGATGTCGGCGGTCCGGCTCTGCGGGCCGGCGGCACCTGTCGAGTCCGCGACCATGCCTGCCCCCGGCACCGCGGCCGGCGTGTCGGCAGTGCCGTCGGCGGTCATCCCCGCGGCGGCCGGGGCGGTGTCACCGCTCGCCTCGCCGCCTGTCGCAGCTCCCTCACTCATCAGCAGCCTTCCAGCATGTCGGTCAGGGCGGCCTTCTCGGCACTGGTCACCGTCAACCGCCAGTGATGCTTGACCGTCACCCAGTCCTTGGCGTACTGGCACCAGTACGACCGGTTCGCCGGCTTCCACTGGGACGGATCCTGGTCACCCTTTGCCCGATTGGAGGACGCGGAAACCGCGATGAGCTGCGGACGCGTCGTGTCGTTTGCGAAGTCACCGCGTTTGGCGTTGTCCCATTCGTTGGCACCGGAACGCCAGGCGTTCGCCAACGGCACCGTGTGGTCGATGTCCACATCGGAGGGATCCGTCGCGCTGCGGCCGTCGTACACGCTCTCCCAGCGACCACCGACCACGTTGCAGCCGGAGAGCTTCACGTCCTTACCGTCGCGTTGCAGGATGCTGTCCCGCACGTCGCAGTTCTTACCGGTGTCCCGCCAGTGCGGGAAACGATCCCGGCTGTAACCCTTCATCGAGCCGGCGCTGGCGACGGTCAGCTGGCTCAACTGTTCGACGGCGTTGCCGCCGTCCCCCGGTGGCGGCGTCGCCTCCGGCTCCTCGGGCGGGACACAACCGGCCACGCCGAGCGCCAGCGCCGCGACGAGCGCGGCCACCGACGCACGCTGTCCTGATCTGGTACGCACAGACGACACCTCTCCAGCTTGCGGGCTCCCGGCGATTGCGCACAGTACCCGGGGATGGTTTCGGCGTTTCGTGGCGTCTCCCACATCCTGCAAGGCAGATTGGTGGGATGACCGCTCCCGTACCGTCACCCACGCTGAGGATGGGCACCGCCGCAGGGCGGGGGACGCTGGTCGCGGCGGTGCTCGCCTCCGGCATGGTCTTCCTGGACAGCACCGTCGTCAACGTGGCGCTGCCGAAACTCGGTCAGGATCTCGGGGCGAACGTGGCCGATCTCCAGTGGACCGTCAACGGGTACCTGCTGACGCTTGCGGCGTTCGTCCTGCTCGGCGGATCCCTCGGGGACCGCTTCGGTCGACGGCGGGTCTTCCTGATCGGGGTGCTCTGGTTCACAGTCGCCTCGGTGCTGTGCGGGCTGTCGCAGGGCACCGGCTGGCTGATCGCGGCCCGGTTCCTCCAGGGCGCGGGCGGCGCGCTGCTCACCCCCGGCTCGCTGTCGGTGCTCCAGGCCAGCTTCCACCCGGACGACAGGGGCCGGGCGATAGGCGCGTGGGCCGGGCTCTCCGGGGTGTCCACGGCGTTGGGGCCGTTCATCGGCGGCTGGCTGATCGACGCGCTGTCCTGGCGGTGGATCTTCTTCCTCAACCTGCCGATCGCCGCGCTCGTCCTGCTGGCCGCGCTGCGCTGGGTGCCGGAGAGCCGCGACGAGAACGCCTCCCGTACGCACGGGCCGGGCCGCACCCGCCGCCGCTTCGACGTGGCCGGAGCGCTGCTCGGGGCGCTCGCGCTCGCCGGCGTCACGTACGCGCTGATCGACGCGCCGGCCCGCGGGTTCGACTCGGCACCCGTGCTGGTGGCGGCGCTCGTCGGGGTGCTGGCGGCGGTGGCCTTCGTGCTCCTGGAACGCCGGCGCGGCGACACGGCCATGCTGCCCACCGGGCTGTTCAGCAGCCGGCTCTTCTCGGCGCTGAACATCTTCACTGTGGTCGTGTACGCGGCGCTCGGCGGGTTCACCTTCTTCTTCGCCGTCTACCTCCAGAACGTCGTCGAGTGGTCGGCGTTCCGTACCGGCATCGCGTTGCTGCCGATGACGCTGCTGCTGTTGGTCGGCTCGGCGCGGGCCGGCGCGCTCTCGGCGCGGATCGGCCCGCGGCTGCCGCTGGCCGTCGGGCCGGTGATCGCAGCGGCCGGGCTGCTGCTGCTGCGCGGCGTGGCACCGGGCGCGTCGTACTGGCGGGACGTCCTGCCCGGGGTGCTTCTCTTCGGCATCGGGCTGACCCTGGTGGTGGCACCTCTCACCGCGTCGGTGCTGGCCGCCGTGCAGGACCGGTTCTCCGGAGTGGCAAGCGGTTTCAACAACGCCGCGTCCCGGGCCGGCGGCCTGCTCGCGGTGGCCGCGCTGCCGCTGCTCGTCGGCCTCTCCGGCAGCGGGTACGAGCAGAAGCCGGAGCTGACGAGCGCGTTCCGCGCCTCGCTGGCGTGGTGCGCCGGGCTGCTGCTGGCCGGCGCGGTGCTGGCCCTCGTGCTGGTCCACCGGCCACCCCGCGAGGCGCCCCCGTCCCAGCCCTGCCACTCGATGCCCGCCGCCACACCCCCGAGGTAGGGCTCCTCCTCGGGGGCACGGCGGGTGCCACCTATTGGCGGGCGCGGTTGACGGCGCTGGTGACCGCCTTGATCGAGGCGGTGACGATGTTGGCGTCGGTGCCGACACCCCAGACCGTCCGGCCGTCCACCTCGCACTCCACGTACGCGGCGGCCTGCGCGTCCCCACCCGAGGAGAGCGCGTGCTCGTGGTAGTCGAGCACCCGTACGCCCACCCCTACCGACTGGAGGGCGTTCACGTACGCGTCGATCGGGCCGTTGCCGACCGCGGCGAGCGACCGCTCGTCGCCGCCCACACCGACCTCGGCCTCGATGTCGACCTTGCCGTCGGTGGTGCGGATCGTGTAGCCGGCCAGCCGGACCGCCGGGTCGGGCTGGTGGTCGAGCAGGTAGTGCGTCGCGAAGATCTCCCACATGGCGGCCGGGTCGACCTCGCCGCCGTTGTGGTCGGTGACCTGCTGGACCACCCCGGAGAACTCGATCTGGAGCCGGCGCGGCAGGTCCAGCTGGTGCTCGCTCTTCATGATGTACGCGACGCCGCCCTTGCCGGACTGCGAGTTGACCCGGATGACGGCCTCGTAGGTGCGGCCCAGGTCCTTCGGGTCGATCGGCAGGTACGGCACCGCCCAGGTGTACTCGTCGACAGGTACGCCGGCGGCCTTCGCGTCGGCGTTGAGGGCGTCGAAGCCCTTGTTGATGGCGTCCTGGTGCGAGCCGGAGAAGGCGGTGTAGACGAGGTCGCCCGCGTACGGGTGGCGTTCGTGCACCGGCAGTTGGTTGCAGTACTCGACGGCCCGGCGGATCTCGTCGATGTTCGAGAAGTCGATCATCGGGTCGATGCCCTGGGAGAAGAGGTTGAGCCCCAGCGTCACCAGGTCGACGTTGCCGGTGCGCTCGCCGTTGCCGAACAGGCAGCCCTCGATGCGGTCCGCGCCGGCCAGCAGACCCAGCTCGGCGGCGGCCACGCCGGTGCCCCTGTCGTTGTGCGGGTGCAGGCTCAGCACCACGCTGTCCCGCCGCGGCAGGTGCCTGTGCATCCACTCGATCGAGTCCGCGTACACGTTCGGGGTGGCCATCTCGACTGTCGCCGGCAGGTTGATGATCAGCGGACGGTCCGGCGTCGGGTCGATCACGTCGATGACCCGGGAGCAGACCTCCAGCGCGTACTCCAGCTCGGTGCCCGTGTAGGACTCCGGCGAGTACTCGTAGAAGATCTCGGTGTCCGGGGTGTGGATCTCCGCGTACTTCTGGCAGAGCCGAGCGCCGGAGGTGGCGATGTCGGCGATGCCGTCCTTGTCCAGGCCGAAGACCACCCGGCGCTGGAGCGTGGACGTCGAGTTGTAGAAGTGCACGATTGCCCGCTTGGCGCCGCGCAGCGACTCGAACGTCCTGTCGATCAGGTGCTCCCGGCACTGCGTGAGCACCTGGATGGTGACGTCGTCCGGGATCATGTCCTGTTCGATGAGCTGCCTGACGAAGTCGAAGTCGGTCTGGCTGGCCGACGGGAAGCCAACCTCGATCTCCTTGTAGCCCATCTGTACGAGCAGCTGGAACATCCGGCGCTTGCGCTCGGGCGACATCGGGTCGATCAGTGCCTGGTTGCCGTCCCGGAGGTCCACCGCGCACCAGCGTGGCGCGGCCTCGACGGTACGGGTGGGCCAGGTGCGGTCCGGCAGCTCCACCCGGAACTGCTCCCGGTAGGGCTGGTAGCGGTGGTACGGCATCCGGCTCGGGCGTTGCCGGGCGATCGGATCGGTCTCAGCGTCGGTGACAGGTTGAGCCATCTCGGAGTGCTCCCTGGAACATGTGGCGTCAGCAGATCGGAAGGTGTCGGCGAGGTGCCGGGCGACGGTGCGCGGCGGTGCCGAGAGGAAACTCAGATGTGCTGGACGGCGCGATGCGACTCCGCGACGAGGTGCCGGCCGGTCAGGCCTCGTCGCGGCGGCTAAGGAGGAGCAGCGCCTGCCACATGACCACGTCACCCTACGTGATGTGACGGGGGGTGGGAAGGCGGGTCCGGACTATGGGACCGGCGTCATGGCCCGCTCCGGGGCGTCGGCGCCCAGCCTCGGCGTCCGTTGCGCCCAGGCCACCGCCGGCACGATCGCCGCCGCCACCAGCACGAAGATCGCTGCCGTCGGTAACCAACCCCACCCGCCGGTGCTCACCCCGAGGGCGGTCAGTCCCGCCGGGGCGATCAGGTACTGCACCTGCTCGCCGAGCCGCAGCGCCCCCACGTACGCGCCGCGCTGGTCGTCCGGCGGCAGGGTGGCGGTGAGCCCCCAGGTGCCCGCTGACTCGATCAGCTCGGCCAGGATCAGCACCGTCGCGGCGGCCACCAGCACCACCACGGTGAGCGGGCCCCGGGTGACCCCGGAGATCGGCAGGACCAGGCAGGACAGGGCGATCAGCAGGCCACCACGGCGGGAGGCCCGCGCCGCGCCCTCGGCGGTGTCGGCGCCCCTGCTGACGCGTACCTGGAGCAGCACGATCAGGACCGTGTTGAGCAGCACGAGCGCGGCGATCACGGTCTTCGGGGCGTCGGTGTGGGTGAGGATCCAGAGCGGCAGCACCGTCAGGTAGAGCACCCCGTGCGCGGTGAGCAGCCCGGACAGCAGGGACACCGCCATGAACGGCCGGTCCCGCAGGACGGCGAGCCGACCCATCGGCTCCACCGGCCGGGTCACCTGAGGCAGCCGGGGCAGCCGCCGTACGAACAGCGCCGTGAGCAGGAAGACAGTCGAGATGAACCAGACCATTCCCCGGTACGCCTCGATCGTGTCCACGGCCAGAACCAGGCCGCTGATCACTGCGCCCAGCCCGAATCCGACGTTCAGCGACGAACGCTGGTAGGCCATCGCCGTGACCCGTTCGGCAGGCGGGAGAGCGTTGATCGAGTAGACCTGACGGGCCACACCTGTCGACGCGTCCACTGCCGCCAGCGCCACCACCACGGCGAGGAATCCCGCGAAGCCGCCCACGAACGGGTAGGTGGCGAAGAGCGCGGCGTTCAGCACCAGCCCCACCACCCAGACCCGCTGCGGCCCGTACCGGTCGGTGAGGCCACCCAGCGGCACCGTGCCGAGCAGCGACACTCCCGCCGCGATGGACAGCCCCAACCCGACCTGGGTGGCGCTGAGCCCGAGCGCCCTGGTGAAGAAGACGGCGCTGCCGGCGTGGAACAGGCCGCTGCCGACGGCGTAGACCATTGCCTGTACGGCCAGGGCGCGGGTCAGCCCGGCCGGCGGTACGACGTGTCGGACAACTGTGTGGATGGTGTCTCTGGCCCCCATGGGCGGTGAGTGAATCGTGTCCCCATGGTTCCGGTCGAACCTTTTAGGCTGGACCGAATCGTGCGGGGGTGCGTGTGTCCGAGTTGCGGTTCAGCCTGGCCGACGTCGCCGGAGTCCGGCTCGCCGTGTCGCCGGTCAACGAGACCGTCCTGAGCATGTGGGCGCTGGCCAACCCGCTCCGCTACGCGGTGCACCTGCCCTGGATCGACCGCGCCCGGGTGACGCTGCGCCGTCCGGAGGTCGCCGCCCCGGTGCGACCGCTGACGGAGCTGACCTGGCAGGGCTGCCCGTTGCCCGACTTCCTCACCCCGGCGGCCCGACCGAACGTGGAGATGGCCGAGCAGCTCGACCAGCTCGCGGCGACGCCACCGGCAGTGGTGGTCAAGGATCTGCTGGCCACCACCGCGCGCCGGCCGCTCAGTCCGTTCGGGCTGGCGCTTCTGGGCGACCCTCGCGGGCTGCTGCCGCAGCTCGTCGACGCGGTGCGGGTCTGGTACGACGAGGCGATCGCCCCGGACTGGCCGCGGATACGCGCGCTGCTCGACGCCGACGTGGCGTACCGGGCCGCCCAGCTCGCCGAGAACGGCGCCGGTCGGTTCTTCGAGCAGCTGCACCCGAGCCTGCGCTGGCTCGGTGACCGGGTGGTCAGCGACGACCCGTTCGAACGGGACTTCGACCTGCGCGATCGTGGGCTGGCGCTGAGTCCGGCCCTGTTCACCGACCGGCGGGTGCTGTGGAACCTTCTGGAGGACTCGGTGCCGGCCGGGGCGTACCCGGTCCGGGCGGTCGGGACGCTCTGGGAGGCGGCCGCGACGCCGTCCGGCGATCCGCTGGCACGGGTGGTCGGCCCAGGCCGGGCCGCGCTGCTGCACCTGCTCGACACGTCGTCGACCACCACCGACCTGGCCCGACTCACCGGGATGTCCGCCGGGAACGTCTCCCAGCACCTGGCCGCGCTGCACGCAGCCGGCCTGGTCGGTAGGTCCCGGCAGGGTCGGCACGTCCTCTACCGCAACACCGACGCCGCGCACGTCCTGCTCCGGGCCAGCCGGGGCGGGTGAGCCCGATCAGCGGAGCAGCAGGTCGGCGACCGGGTGACGGTGCCGCAGGCCGGTCTCCAGGGCGAGCAGCTCGGCCGGGAGGCCGTACGGGTCCCCGAGGCGGCCGACGGCGGCGACCACCAGCGGGCGGACGCCGTCGGGCAGGTCCAGTTCGGTGGTGAGGCCGGCCCGGTCGAAACGGGTGAGTTGGTGCACGTGCAGGCCGAGCGCGGTGGCCTGCACGGTCAGGTGGGCGATCGCCTGACCCAGGTCGTACGCGGCCCGCTCGGCGTCGCGCCCGGTGTGCGCGCCGACCACCAGGGTAGCGGCGTTGCGGGCCCAGCCCTGGTCGTCGTCCGGGAGGTTGATCAGGATCCGCTTCCAGATCTCGTCCTCGCGGTGACCGAGGGCGAACCGCCAGGGCTGCCCGTTCTCCGTCGACGGCGCCCAGCGGGCCGCCTCCAGCAGCGAGGCCGCCTCGTCCGGGGTGAGTGCGGCGCTCGGGTCGAACGCCCGTGGACTCCAGCGGTACGCGAGCAGCGGAGTGAGGTCAGCCATGCGACAGATCGTCCTGTATGGGCGATTCGCCACTCAGTCTGGGTAGTCTAAATGTGGTCAAGAGCACCCGTAACGGGACGAAGATCAGGACGTTCCCGCGCTCGGGCTGTCCGACGGGTCAGCGGTAGGCGTCGGCGGAGCCTCGGTCCCGAGCGGTTCGCCGTCCGTCACCGGGCCGGCCAGCTGGACGGTGGCCGGCGGCGGCCCGGGCGGGGCGGCCAGCCGCAGCGTCCCGTTACCGGTGCGGACGCCTGTCGGTGTGCCGTCCCGGTCGTAGCAGTAGATGCCCACGTCCAGCGGGGCGTTGAGCGAGGCGGTCGTGGAGTCCACCGAGTAGCAGGTCCCGGTCAGGCCCTTCGGTGCGCTGGCGGGGGCGACGGCGAGCGGGGCCCGCCGGTCGGTGAGCACGTCCAACCAGTCGGTGAACGGATGCTGGACCCGAGGGTCCAGCCGGCGCGGGAGGGGCTCGTCGCGGTCGCCGACACGTACGCAGCTCGCCGACTCCGGCCGACCGGGCGACGGCAGGGCGCACTGGAACAACCCGTCGGCGGTGGCTGCCAACGAGACGTCCACCGTGCCGCCCAGCGCGCCACCCGGCACGTCGACCCGCCAGCTGCCGTCGTTCGCGCTCGTGAACACGACCATGCGGTCCGGCTGGCCGGCCCGGCTGTGCACGTACTGGGCCACCAGCCGGCGGTCCTGAGCTGCCGCCGCGAGCGCGGCCAACTCGTCCCGGGCGGCGTCCACCTGGGCGGGCGGGCTGTCGGTGGGCGGCGGGGGCGCGGGCTGCTCATCGGCGCAGGCGACCAGGCACGCCGGCAGGGCGAGCACGAGCGGCCCGAGCACGCGGCCGGCCGAGCGGAGAAGGACGGGCACCGGCTCATTCTGGTGGGTGACGGCGGCTGGTGGGGACCGGCACGTGCCGCGCCCGCTCCGGCGTGTCGGGTCGGGCCGCTCCGGCGTACCGCCGCCCTGGCCAGCGGGGCCGCGCCGTCCCGGACGGGCCGGATGGTGGGATCACCTGACCCGCCGTCGTTACCCGCCGGATACCCTCAAGGGGTCTGACACGCGCCGCCGGCCCCGGTTCCGGCGGCGTCGGCACGCTCAGGGTCGCTGGGAGGGAGTGCACCGTCGTGGCACTCGTGGTGCAGAAGTACGGCGGGTCCTCCGTCGCCAACGCCGAGCGGATCAAGCGGGTGGCCGAGCGCATCGTCGCCGCCCGCAAGGCCGGCGACGACGTGGTGGTGGTGGTCTCCGCGATGGGTGACACCACCGACGAACTGCTCGACCTGGCCAACCAGGTCAGCCCGCTGCCGCCGGGCCGCGAACTGGACATGCTGCTCACCGCCGGGGAACGGATCTCGATGGCCCTGCTGGCCATGGCCATCCACAACCTGGGGTACGAGGCCCGCTCGTTCACCGGCTCGCAGGCCGGCGTGATCACCACGTCGGTGCACGGCCGCGCACGGATCATCGACGTCACCCCGGGGCGGCTCAAGGGCGCGCTGGACGAGGGTTCGGTGGTCATCGTGGCCGGCTTCCAGGGCGTCTCGCAGGACACCAAGGACGTCACCACCCTGGGCCGCGGCGGTTCGGACACCACTGCGGTGGCGCTCGCCGCCGCGCTGCACGCCGACGTGTGCGAGATCTACACCGACGTGGACGGCATCTTCACCGCCGACCCGCGGATCGTCCCCAACGCCCGGCACATCCAGCAGATCACCTACGAGGAGATGCTGGAGCTGGCCGCGTGCGGCGCGAAGGTGCTGCATCTGCGTAGCGTGGAGTACGCCCGGCGGGCGGGGTTGCCGATCCACGTCCGTTCGTCATACTCGACCAACACCGGCACGATGGTCACCGGATCGATGGAGGACCCTTCCGTGGAGCAGGCACTGATCACCGGGGTCGCGCACGACCGTAGCGAGGCCAAGATCACGATCGTCGGGGTGCCCGACGAGCCGGGTGCCGCCGCGCGGATCTTCGACACCGTCGCCGGCGCCGAGATCAACATCGACATGATCGTGCAGAACGTCTCCACCGAGGGCACCGGCCGCACGGACATCTCGTTCACCCTGCCCAAGGCCGACGGCCCGACCGCGATGGCCGCACTCAGCAAGATCCAGGAGCCGGTCAAGTTCAAGGGCCTGCTGTACGACGACCACGTCGGCAAGGTCTCGCTCATCGGCGCCGGCATGCGCTCGCACCCCGGTGTGGCCGCCGGCTTCTTCGCCGCCCTCGGCGCGGCAGGGGTCAACATCGAGATGATCTCCACCTCCGAGATCCGGGTCTCCGTGGTCTGCCGCGACACCGACCTCGACGCCGCCGTACGCGCCATCCACGACGCGTTCGAGCTGGGCGGCGACACCGAAGCCGTGGTCTACGCGGGGACGGGTAGGTAGCGCCGATGACGGCGCTGCCCACCCTCGCCGTGGTCGGAGCGACAGGTGCCGTCGGCACCGTGATGTGTGAGCTGCTCACCGGTCGCCGCAACGTCTGGGGTGAGATCCGTCTGCTCGCCTCCGAACGCTCGGTCGGGCGGCGGGTCCGCTGCCGGGGCGAGGAACTCGTCGTCCAGGCGCTGACCCCGGAGGCGTTCGACGGCGTCGACGTGGCGATGTTCGACGTGCCGGACGAGGTTTCCGCCGAGTGGGCGCCTGTCGCGGTCGGCCGGGGCGCGATCGTGGTGGACAACTCAGGCGCGTTCCGGATGGACCGGGACGTCCCGCTCGTCGTTCCGGAGATCAACCCCGAGCAGGTCCGCAACCGGCCCCGGGGCATCATCGCGAACGCCAACTGCACCACCCTCGCGATGATCATCGCGGTGGCTCCGCTGCACCGTGAGTACGGCCTACGGGAGCTGGTGCTCGCCTCCTACCAGGCGGTCTCCGGCTCCGGGCAGGCCGGCGTCGAGATCCTGCACGACCAGCTCGCCAAGGTCGCCGGCGACCGCCTGCTCGGCTCGCGTACCGGCGACGTGCGGCAGGCAGTCGGCGACGACCTGGGCCCGTTCCCCGCGCCGCTCGCGCTCAACGTGGTGCCCTGGGCCGGCTCGGCGGCCGACAGCGGCTGGTCGTCCGAGGAGATGAAGATCCGCAACGAGTCTCGCAAGATCCTCGGCCTGCCCGACCTCAAGGTGTCCGCCACCTGCGTACGCGTGCCGGTGGTGACCGCCCACTCGGTGGCCGTACACGCGGTCTTCGCCACCGAGGTGGACGCCGAGGGCGCCCGCGAGGCGTTGCGCAACGCCCCCGGGGTGATCGTCGTCGACGACCCCGGCGCGGGCGAGTTCCCGATGCCGATCGACGCGGTCGGCACCGACCCGTCCTGGGTCGGCCGGATCCGGCGCGCCCTGGACGACCCCCGCGCGCTCGACTTCTTCGTCACCGGCGACAACCTGCGCAAGGGCGCGGCCCTCAACACCGCCCAGATCGCCGAGCTGCTGGCCAAGGAGTTGAAGACCTCCTGACCCGAGGGTCGGGGTCAGGCGGCGGACAGCTGCACGCCGTCCCTGCCCTGGCGTTTCACCGCGTAGAGGGCCTGGTCCGCCCTGCGGAGCGTGCGATCGGGTGACTCGCCCGGACGGGGCAGCGCGACACCCACGCTGATGGTGCGGCCGACGCGCCGGGCCGCCTCGGTCAGCCGCTCCGCGATCCGGACCGCCTCCTCCGGGCGGCTCACCTCGATCACCGCGACGAACTCGTCCCCGCCGATCCGGTACAGCTCGTCGCCGTGCCGCAGCGCACCCTCCAGGGCCCGGGCCAACCCGACCAGCACCTGGTCGCCGGCCTGGTGGCCGTACGTGTCGTTCACCGTCTTGAAGCCGTCCACGTCGATCGCCAGCAGAGCCGTACGCCCCGGGGTGGCCGCCGCGATCCGCTGCCCGAACGGGCCGGTGTGCCGCAGCCCGGTCAACGGGTCCGAACTGGCCTGTTCCCGCAGGCGAGCGAGGGTGCGCAGCCGGTCCAGGGTCGTCCAGGCCTGCCCGGCCAGCAGTTCCATGAGGCTGACGGTTGTCGGGTCCGGGCGCAGGGACCGTTCGTCGGCGACCAGCAGCACCCCGCCGGCGTCGGCTGGCCCGACCGGGACGGCGACAAGTGTGCGTACCCCGGCCCGGGTCAGCGGCTGGTAGTCCTCGGTCGGCGGGTGCCCCGCCTCACCGAGGGTGTAGCCGGCGCCGTACCGGTGCGCCCGCTCGATCATCCGGGCGAGCGCCGCGGGTTCCGCCTCGGTCAGCTCGACCCGGATCCGGGTCTCCAACCCGTTCGGATCCAGCGGCGCCGGCCCGATCCGGACCTCGCCCGCGTCGGCGATCAGCAGCACCGCCGTGGAGAGGGTGGAGACCTCCCGGGCGGCGCGGGTGGCCACGCCCAGCACGTCACCCTCGGTGGGCGCGGAGGAGAGCGCTGCGGCGTGCCGGAGCAGCTTCTCACTGCGGCTCTCCGCCGGCGGGCCGCCGAGGGCCGTGATCCGCGCGCCGAGCCGGGCGGCCAGCCGCTGCGCGACCTCCCGCCACGGGGTCAGGTCGACCGGATCGGTCCACTGCAGGTCGAGCACGCCGATGGTCCGGCCGTCCGGGTCGGTGACCGGTACGCACAGCTCGGCGGTCACGTCGGGGCGTACCGGGAGGTAGTCCGGATCGACGGTGACGTCGGGGACGACCGCCGTGACGCCTGTCGCGTACACCCGGCCGACGATGCCGGTGCGGGCCGGCACGGTGGCGAACACCTGCCACGCCCCGGTCGCCGCGATGCAGCGCAGCCGGTCCTGGACCTCGAGCAGCACGGAGATCGTCGCCGAGGTGTGGCGGGACAGCGCGGTGACGGTCCACCGACAGGCTTCCGGCGTGGTCGACGCCATCGGCAGACGGACGGTGACGTCGCGGACAAATTGCTGATGATCCACTCGCACGTCGTTCCAGGTAGGGGAGGGGCCGACGATCAAGGGTACTTCCGCGGGGAGGGACCGACCTTCGTACACATGTGCTATCCACAGGCTGTGGACGGAGCCTGTGGGCTCGGGACGCCACGCGGCGCGCTCCGGCGATAGCGTGGAACTCCCGGCGCGGAGGAGGCGAGCCCATGCTCATCGCCCAGCTCAGTGACCCGCATCTGACGACCGGCCTGCTCGCCGCCGCCCCGGCCGCCGGGCTGCACGGCGCGCTCGGCCGCGTGCTGGCGCTGCGACCCCGACCGGACTGCGTGGTCATCACCGGCGACCTGGTCGACCACGGGCGCCCCGACGAGTACGCGGCGCTGCGCGAGCTGATCGGCCGCTTTCCCCTCCCGGTGTACCTGGTCGCCGGCAACCACGACGACCGGGAGTCCCTGCTCGACGCGTTCGGTGGCACGCCCTGGCTGGGCGGCGGCTTCTCCGCCTACTACCACGTTGACCACGAGGCGGCGACCATCGTGGTCCTCGACTCGCTGATCCCCGGCAGCGACGGCGGCCAGCTCGGCGAGGAGCAGCTCGGCTGGCTCGACGGCGTCCTCTCCGGGCGGCCCGAGGTGCCCGCCGTGGTCTGCCTGCACCACCCGCCGGTCGCGGCCGGCATCCCGGCGGCCGACGCGATCCGGCTCGCCGACGGCGCCGCGCTCGCCGAGGTGGTCGGCCGGCACCGGCACGTCGTGCGGGTCGCCGCCGGGCACCTGCACCGCCCGGTCACCACCGGGTACGCCGGCACTGTGCTCACCGTGGCCCCCAGCACCTGGAGGCAGAGCACCCTCACCATGGCCGCCGACGAACAGATCGGCTGGGTCGCCGAGCCCACCTCCTTCCTGCTGCACCTGGTCGAGTCGGGCGGGTGCGTGACGCACACCGTGCAGGTCAGCCACTCCGCCGGCCAGACCTGCGGCTTCTGACGGCGGCGCACGTGGAGGCGGTCGAGGAACGGCTGGTCTGGTACGTCGCGTACGGCTCCAACATGCACGCCGCCCGCCTGGCCTGGTACATCGGCGGCGGATGCCCGCCCGGCGGGCGGCGGACGTACCCCGGCTGCCGGGACCCCCGTCCGCCCAGCCGGTCGGTGCCGGTGTCCCTGCCGGGCGGGATCTACTTCGCCGGAGAGTCCCGCGCCTGGACCGGCGGGATGGCCTTCTACGACCCACAGCTCCCGGGGGTGGCCGCGGCCCGCGCCTACCTGGTCACCGTCGAGCAGTTCACCGACATCGCGGCCCAGGAGATGTACCGCCCGGCGGGTGGCACCGGCGACCTCGTCCCGGCCGCCGAGGCGGCGATCGACGCGGCCGTCGCCGACGGGCGGGCCACGCTGGGCCCCGGTCGGTACGAGACGCTGGTCTGCCCGGGCAGCCACGGCGGTGTCCCGATGCTCACCTTCACGGCCCCCGGGCCGGCGTCCGCCGTGCGGTGCCGTCCACCGGCGGCGATCTACCTCGGCATGATCGTCCGCGGGCTGTACGAGTCGCACCGCTGGCCGGCGGAGCGGATCGCCGACTACCTGGCGGCCCGGCCCGGGATCGCCGACGGCTGGTCACCGCATGCTGTCACGGACCTGGTCGTCGAGGTGCTCGCCGCCGGCTGAACGATGACCGTCCGGTCCTTTCCGGACCCCACTCGACTCGACAATCGTGCGTATTCGCAGCTCTGATGGTGCCCGGCTCGACGGGTCGGCGTCCGGATGAGAGGCTGGCCGGGACGGCGACGGTCCCAACGTCGCCAACCGCGATCGACCCTTTTCGACGGCGTCGGTCGGCGGCCCGGTCGACCCACCGGCCGGCCACCGCGCACGCCGATTCTCACGAGGAGTTCCATGTCCAGTTCCGGGATGCGTCGGGCCGCTGCCGGCCTGACCGCACTCGCGGTGGCCGCGCTCGGCGCGGTCGCCACCACCCCCGAGCAGGCCGACGCACGGCCGAAGCCGGTCGACGTCACCCTGCTTGCGCTGAACGACTTCCACGGCAACCTCGAACCGCCCACCGGCTCCAGCGGCAGCATCGCCGGGCAGGCCGCGGGCGGTGTCGAATACCTGGCGACGCACCTGGCCGAGCTGCGCGCCGCCGCCAAGAAGAAGAACACCATCACCGTCGCCGCCGGTGACCTGATCGGCGCGTCCCCGCTGCTCTCCGCCGCGTTCCACGACGAGCCGACCATCGAAGCGCTGAGCATGGCCGGGCTCGACTACGCCAGCGTCGGCAACCACGAGTTCGACGAGGGTGCAGCCGAGCTGCTGCGCATCCAGAACGGCGGCTGCCACCCGGTCGACGGCTGCGCCGACGGCACGCCGTACCGCGGCGCCGGCTTCCAGTACCTCTCCGCCAACGCCTTCAAGACCGCCACCGGCAAGCCGCTGATGGCTCCGTACGCGATCCACAAGGTGCAGGGCGTCAAGGTCGGCTTCATCGGGATGACCCTTGAGGGCACCCCGCAGATCGTCAGCCAGCAGGGCGTCGCCGGCCTCACCTTCACCGACGAGGCGGACACCGCCAACCGGTACGCCCGCGAGCTGCGCCGCAAGGGCGTGGAGACGATCGTCGTCCTGCTGCACGAGGGCGGCGCCCAGGCGGCGACCGGTGGCATCAACGACTGCGTCGGCATGACCGGCCCCATCGTGGACATCGCCAACCGGATGGACCCGTCCATCGACGTGGTGGTCAGTGGCCACACCCACCAGGCGTACAACTGCGACATCAACGGCAAGCTGGTCACCAGCGCCAGCTCGTTCGGTCGCCTGGTCACCGACATCGACCTCAAGATCGACCGTCGGAGCGGTGACGTGCTCTCCGCGTCCGCCAACAATGTGGTGGTCTCCCGGGACGTCGCCAAGGACCCGAAGCAGACCGCGCTGATCGGCCGGTACAAGACCGTGCTCGGCCCGGTCGCCGACCGCCAGGTGGGCGTGACCAGCACAGCCCTGGTGACAACGCAGGAGAACCTGCTCGGCACCTGCTCGGTGCAGGTGCCGGCCTCGTGCGGTGAGTCGCCACTGGGCAACCTGATCGCCGACGCGCAACTCGCCGCCACCGACGACGAGCAGAACGCTGTCGCCGCCCTCATGAACCCGGGTGGAGTCCGCGCCGGCCTGGACGCCGGCCCGGTCACCTACGGGGAGGCGTTCACCGTGCAACCGTTCGCCAACAACCTGGTGACGTTGGACCTGACCGGCGCGCAGCTCTACTGCGTACTGGAGCAGCAGTTCGTGACCGGCAAGGTGCTGTACCCGTCCTCGACCGTGGGCTATGTGGTCGACCTGAACGGCACCACGGCTCCCGCGACGGACCCGTGCGCCGGCACCCGCGTGGTCCGGGGCAGCCTCACCATCGGCGGCACCGCCGTCGACACCGCCGCCACCTACCGGGTGACGGTGAACAACTTCCTGGCCGGCGGCGGCGACGGCTTCAGCGTCCTCACCGGCGGCACGAACCAGGTCACCGGCCAGATCGACCTGGACGCCTTCGTGGACTACCTGACCGCCCAGTCGCCGGTCTCCGCACCGGCGCTGGACCGGATCCGCACCACCGCCGAGGTCCCCGCCGCCTGACGGACGACCCGCGACACTCGGGCCCCGGAGCACCCCGCTCCGGGGCCCGACCCGTCCCCTGCCTCCTGTCCGACACCCTCTTCGCCCGGCCCCGCCGCGCTTGCGTGCCCCGCTCGCCCCGCCCCGCCCCGCCGCGCTCGCGCGGACGCGTCGGGCCGCATGATCGCGCTCGAACATGGAAGTAGTGGCCTCCGGCGGCGAGGATGCCACTCGATCCAGGATCGAGCGCGATCTTGCGGCTCTGGCGAGATCCGCGAGCAAGATCCTCGCAGCATCGGGGATATTGCTCCCACCCGCGCGTCGGAGGCAGCAACATCTGCGAAGTTGCGCGGATCTTGGTGCGGCGTGCGGCGTGCGGCGTGCGGCGTGCGGGCGTGCGGGGTGCGGCGTGCGGCGTGCGGCGTGTGCCGTGCGGCCTGCGGCCTGCGGGCTGCGGCGTGTGCCTTGCGGCCTGCGGGGTGCGGCCTGCGGCGCGCGGCGTGTGCCGTGCGGCCTGCGGGGTGCGGCCTGCGGCGTGTGCGGTGCGGGGTGCGGTCAGGCGGTGGCGGGGGTCGGCTCGGGGGAGGTCGGCTCGTGCGTCATCCGGCCGTCCTGGGCGGGGGTGAGCAGCCGGCGTAGGGAGAGTGCGACCAGCGAGGCCACCAGGCAGCCACCGACCACTGTCGCCACCCAGACCCGCCCGTCGGCGGCGGCGAGGAGGGGGCCGGCGGTGACCGGGCCGATCACACCGCTGATCCCGAAGATCATCGAACTCATCGCGTTGTACCGTCCGCGCAGTTCGTCGGTGGCCAGCGCGTTGGTGAGCGCCGGCATCATCGGCGACAGCATCGTCTCACCGAAACCAAAGATCGCCGAGCAGGCCACCACACACAGGGCGGCGAGCACGGCGCTCTCGGTGCTGATCAGGCCGCCGGCGCCGAGGACCAGCCAGGCGGCGGCGAACACCGTGCCGACCAGGGCCAGTGCGGCGGTGCGGCTGCGGCCCTCGATCCGGCGCAGAACCAGGAGTTGGGCGAGCACGATAGTCACGGTGTTCGCCGCGAGCGCCCAGGCCACCACCCGAGGGCTCACCTCGACGACCCGCACGGCGTACGCGGCGAAGCCCACCTCGATCTGGGCGTACCCGCAGGTGGTGAGGATCAGGCCGAAGATCACCAGTCGGCGGAACGGACGGTCCCGCAGCACTGTCAGGTAGCCGCCCGGCGACGGCTGGCCAGCGGCCCGGCCGGCGCCGAGCCGGTGCCCGACACCCGGCAGCGTGAGCAGGATCAGCGCCGGCATCAGGTAGCTCACCGCGTCCAGCAGGTAGACCGCCTGGAAGGTGACCGGCCGGTCGGTGTCGACGATCGCGCCGGACGTCATGCCGCCGATCCCGATACCGAGGTTGAGCAGCGCGAAGTTCAGCCCGAAGACGCGTTGCCGCTCGCCGTCGTCGGTAAGCGAGGCGAGAATCGTGTTCTGCCCGGACCAGATCGCCGAGCTGCCCACGGCGATCACCGTCATCACCGCGAACGCGGAGGCGCTGGAGTCGACGAGGGCCAGCGAGCCGGTGCCCACCGCCTCGATCAGCAGGCACGGCAGCACCACCCGTCGCGCCCCGAACCGGTCGATCAGCGTCCCGCCCAGCGGCGACAGGACCAGCGTGACCGCGCCGTACCAACCGATCGCCAGGCCGGCCCGTGTGTCGGTGAGACCGCGTACGTCGGTGAGGTAGATGAACAGGAACGGCAGGGTGAGGCCACGCCCGATCGCCGACAGCAGGGTGCCGACGAGGAGCCGGCGAGCTTCCGGGCGGCGGGGTAGGGCGCGACGCAACATGACCGGCATTGTGTTCGTCAGGTGTGACACCGCGCGAACCGTTTACCGAGGCGGCGGCTGTCGGTGCGCTCTGCCATGCTGGCCGGGTGAGCGTGACCTGGCGACACCTGCCCGCATCCGCCCGCGAGATCGCCGGCGCCGCCTCCGACGCGGTCGAGGCCGCGAAGACCCAGGACAACGAGGCGTACGACGTGGCCACCGCCCGGCTCGCCACGGCCGAGCGTTCCGGCCTGGTGCTGGGTTCGGTGGTGCGGCTGCTGCTGGAGGCGACCCATCCGGACGGGCTGGACGGCGACGACGTACGGCAGGTGCTCCAACGGTGCGTGCGCGCGGCGGCGCCCTGGCGACCGGACGTCGACCCGCATGTCGTGCTGGTCCTGCTGGCCGGGGCGCTCGGCGTGTACGACCCGGGCGAGGACGACTCTCCACCCGAGCCGACCGCACTCGTCCAGCATGGCCCACTTCTCGTGGCCGACCTGCTGGCGGTGACGGGCCGGCCGCTCGACGGTTATCTGAGCGCGGCCTTCGCCGAGATCGAACGCACCGAGACACAGGACTGACAACCAGAAGAGGGCACATCCACCGAGTGGATGTGCCCTCTTGCCTCTGGTCGGGGTGGCCGGATTCGAACCGACGACCTCTTCGTCCCGAACGAAGCGCGCTACCAAGCTGCGCCACACCCCGAGGCGTGCCGACAAATAGTAGCCCACCCGCCCCGAGGGTCAAACTCGGTACCCCCGCCGCTCGACCGGGCCGCCAGGAGGCCTGGGCGTGGGTCGGGTCAGCGGGGGATGAGGGTGAGGATGGAGGCTTCGGGTGGGCAGGCGAAGCGGATCGGCGCGGTCGGGTGGGTGCCGAGGCCGGCGGAGACGTGCAGCCAGGAGTCCGATCCGGGCCACCGGTGCAGGCCGCGTGCCATCGAGCGGGGCAGCCCGCAGTTGGTCACCAGCGCCCCGTACCCGGGTACGCAGACCTGACCGCCGTGGGTGTGTCCGGCCAGCAGCAGTCCGAAGCCGTCGGCGGCCATCTGGTCGAGCACCCGTGGCTCGGGGGAGTGCGTCAGCGCGATGGACAGGTCTGCCGAGGAGGAGACCGCGCCCGACACGGCGGGGTAGTCGTCCCGGTCGATGTGGGGGTCGTCGACGCCGACCAGGTCGAGCTGCCGTCCGCCGGCCTTCAGCGTGGTCCGGGCGTTGTTGAGGTCCGCCCAGCCGGCGCCGGTGAACACCTGGCGCAGTTCCTCGTAGGGCAGGTCGACGCCCTCGGTGTACTCGCGGTCGGGCAGGAAGTAGGTGAACGGGTTCTTCAGCACCGGCCCGGTGTAGTCGTTCGAGCCGAACACGAACGCGCCCGGGTAGTCGAGCAGCGGTTGCAGCGCCCGCAGCACGCCCGGCACGGCGTCGGGGTGCGCCATGTTGTCCCCGGTGACGACCACCAGGTCCGGGTCGAGGGCGGCGAGCGATGCCACCCACCCCTGCTTGCGCGCCTGGTCGGGCATCATGTGCAGGTCCGACAGGTGCAGTACGCGCAGCGGCTCCGCGTCGGCCGGCAGCACCGGTACGTTGTACCTCCGCAGGGTGAACATGTTGCGCTCGATGAGCGACGCGTACGCGAGGGTGGTTGCTCCGACGGCGGCGGTTCCGGCGGCGAGCCGGAATAGTGTGCGCTTTCGCATGGCGTTCAGGGTAGTTTGACCGTCCATGAGCACGCTGAAGGACCGCCTCACCGCCGACATGCGTTCCGCGCTCAAGGCGCGCGA
Organism: Micromonospora sp. NPDC047521; assembly: GCF_055587305.1. Taxonomy (NCBI): domain Bacteria; kingdom Bacillati; phylum Actinomycetota; class Actinomycetes; order Micromonosporales; family Micromonosporaceae; genus Micromonospora; species Micromonospora sp. NPDC047521. The sequence continues at coordinate 71,000 of NZ_JBVJGN010000006.1, forward strand.
CGAGCTGACCACCTCCACGCTGCGGATGGCCCTGGCCGCCGTCGGCAATGCCGAGGTCGCCGGCAAGGCCAAGCGCGAGCTCACCGATGACGAGGTGCTCGCGGTGCTGACCAAGGAGGCCAAGAAGCGTCGGGAGGCGGCCACCGCCTTCGCCGACGCCGGCCGCTCGGAGCAGGCCGCCAAGGAGACCGCGGAGGGTGAGGTGCTGGACCGCTACCTGCCCAAGCAGCTCTCCGACGCCGAGCTGACCGGGCTGGTCTCGGGGGCGCTCGCCGCGGGCGGCTTCACCGGCAAGGCCCAGATGGGCCCGGCCATGAAGGCGGCCCAGGCCGCGGTGGCCGGCCAGGCCGAGGGCGGTCGGGTGGCTGCGGAGGTACGCCGACAGCTCGGCCTCTGACCCGCGAGCAGCGGTAGTCCGGACAGACGAACGGGCGGGCACCCCGTGGAGGGGTGCCCGCCCGTTCGCGTGTGTTGCCTGTCGGCTCAGCCGCCGGGGCGACCGCCGCCGCCGGGGCGACCGGGGATGTTCGGCTGGTTCGGCTTGTTGTCGGGCGGGGTGGCGCCGCCACCGCTGCTGACCTGGATGGTGACGATGCCGCCCTTGATGGTGCGCCCGTCGGGGCTGGTGCCCGCCGCGGTGCCGACCGGGCAGGAGGACGGGACCTTCGCCTCGGAGACGACCGGCTCGAAACCGGCGCCCTTGATGCGCGACTTCGCCTGCTCGACCGACACGCACTTCACGTCGGGGATGCTGCGCTGGTCACCCTCGGAGATCTTCTGGCCCGGAGGCTCGAAGTTGATCCGCGGCTTGCCCTTCATGGCGTCGCGCAGCGTCTCGTACACCGGAGGGTTGATGCCGTCCTTCTCCGCGTGCTTCATCTTGACGTTCGTCTGCGGCCAGTCCGGGTCGGCCATGATGCCGGCCACCGCGTACTGCTTGGTCATCGCGACCAGGGCGGCGGTCTTCTCCGAGTCGGTGGTGCCGGACTTGCCGGCGACAGGCGCGTCGACGATGCCCTTCACCACGCCTGCGGTACGGCTGTTGCCGCACTTGCTGGTCTTGGAGTTGTCACCGACCGGGCAGCGGGCGGCGTCCACGGCGGCCCGGGCCACCTCGGTGCTGAACCGCTTTTCGCAGCGCGGGTTGGCGATGTCCAGCTTCTTGCCGTCCGGGTCGCGGATCTCCTGCACCGGGATCGGCTCGCAGTACTTGCCGTCCGCCGCGAAGGTCGCGTACGCGTTGGCGAGGTCCAGTGGCGTGGTCGAGGAGACGCCCAGGGTGAAGGCGCCCCACTGGTGCGCCGCCTCCTTGGTGGCGGCGAACTTCGCGTCGTTGCTGGCCCGGAACTGGATGCCGGCCCGCTTGGCGACGTCCACCACGTTCTCCGCGCCGACCTGCTGCTGGAGCGGGACGAAGTAGGTGTTGACCGACTGCGCGAACGCGGTCCACATGTTCTGCATGCCGCCGGCCTTCAGGCCGGAGTTGGTCGGGCAGTAGAAGTGGGTGCCCTTGCAGGCGGCCGGGCTGCTGCTGTCGATGATGTATTCCGACTTGAACTGCTGCGGCGCGTTGAACGGGTAGCTGAGCGCAATGCCCTTCTCGGCCGCGGCGACGATGGTGAAGAGCTTGAAGGTCGAGCCGGCCTGGTAGCCGGTGATGCCGTCGCCGCCGGTGAGCAGCGGGTTGACGGTCGCCGGGTAGTTGCCCCGGATGCCCTTCTTGCTCTTCGCCGGGTCGCTGGACAGCTTGTTCTTCGGGTTCTTCGGGTCGTCCAGCTTGAACTGCCGGTTCACGGCGAGCGCCCGCACCCGGCCGGTGCCGGGCTCGACGACCGCCACCATGGCGGCTTCCTTGCTGTTCTCGCTCTTGGCCTTACGGACGGCCTTGTCGGCGCCCTTCTGCGCCTGCACGTCGATCGACGTCACGACCGTGTAGCCGCCGCTCTTGAGCCGCCGCTCCCGGTCGTACGTGGTCGAGCCGAACGTCTCCTGCTGCATCCACCAGCGGTAGAAGTAGTCGCAGAAGAAGCCCCAGCTGTTGACGTTCGCGGCGACGCAGCCGTTCGGCGTGCGCTTGTCCTTCACGACCAGCTTGGTCGCCTTGGCCGCGTCGGCCTCCTGCTGCGTGATGGCCTTGATGTCGACCATGTTCTGGATGACGTAGTTGCGACGGTCCAGGGCGAGCGGGTAGCCGGCCTTGGTGGTCGGGTCGTTCGTGGTGGGCGCCTTCACCATGCCGGCCAGCAGCGCCGCTTCCTCGATCTTGAGCTTGCTCGGCGGCTTGCCGAAGTAGACCTGGCTGGCGGCGTAGATGCCGTACGCGCCGTTGCCGAACGAGGCGAGGTTCAGGTAGCGGGTGAGGATCTCGTCCTTGGAGAACTCCTTGTCGACCTGCAGGGCCAGCCGCATCTCGCGCAGCTTGCGGGCGCTGGTGTCCTCGGTCGCCGCGACCACGTCGGCCGGGTGGGTGGCCGAGTACGCGATGGCCAGCCGGACGTACTGCATGGTCAGCGTCGAGGCGCCCTGCCGGCCGGAGCCCTCGCTCTGGTTGTTGACGAACGCACGGGCGACGCCGTTGATGTCGACGCCGTTGTGCTTGTAGAAGTCGTGATCCTCGGCCGCGATGATGGCCTTCTGCATGGCCGGCGAGATGTCGGCGAGTTTGACGTCCCGCCGGTTCTCGTCGTACATCGTCGCGAGCGGTGTCTTGCCGTCCGATGCCAGCAGGTAGCTGATCTGTGGCGCGCGGGCCACAGTCAACTCCGTGGGCAGGGCGCCGAAGGTCTCGGCGCCGGCCTTCGCGGCCAAGCCGGACATCGCCACCGCGGGGAAGGCCGCCGCAGCGACCACCACGCCGGCCAGTAGGCCACACACGGCTAGCGATGCGGCGTTGGTCAGCACATTGTGGTCACGTTTCCGCATCCAGGTCACCTCGGCATGGTACGCGAGTAGGGAACGAGGGGCGCTGGGGCGTTCTTTCCCCATTTCCTGCGCGCGCTGCCCTCGTTGTGCTAAACGCACGACCCCCGGTGCGTGGTTGCGTGTGACCTGCCGCGAGTCTCCACCGATTGGTGGAGGCGGCGCAGCGTTTTCGTCGACCTCGGCGGGGTAAGCGGCGGTCAAGAGCCCGGGAAGCCGGGAGTGTCCGGAATGATGGATTTCGTCGACAACGTTGCGTAATCGGTCGACTACAGAGCATGATGGGGGCGGCGACAGCGCCACATGTCGTCCGCGCCGCCTTGGGGAAGGCAGGCCGGGCGATCGGGGGGAATTGCCGGCTGACGTGCATCGACGAGGTCGGTAGGTACTGCAAGGGGGGACGTGTACACATGGGCATGATCACTGACTGGCCGTCGCTGGCGGCGTGTCAGAACGGGGACCCGGACGCGTTGTTCGTACAGGGCGCCGAACAGAACGTGGCGAAACGGATCTGCCGGAGCTGCCCAGTTCGGTACGAGTGCCTGGCCGACGCGCTGGACAACCGGATCGAGTTCGGTGTGTGGGGCGGGATGACCGAACGCGAACGCCGGGCGCTGCTGCGCCGCCACCCGCAGGTGACGAGCTGGCGCAAGATGTTCGAGGCCGCGATGAAGAAGAACAGCAAGGACAAGGCCGGCAAGGACAAGATCCTGGTCAGCGCGGCCAACTGACGCGGATCACTGCCGGCTGATCGCCGCGCCGATCGTCCGCAGCCCGTCGACGTCGTGAACGTCGGCGGGCTGCGCCGTCACCGAGACCGCCGGCACGGCCGGGAACGCCTCGGTGAACCGCGCGGCCACCTGCTGCTCGCGTACCGCCTGGCGGGCCAACGCGGCGTGCGCCCGCAGCACGTCGGCGGTGGCCTCGTGCCCACCCAGCTCGGTCAGCCGCTCGGCGGCGGCCCGGCTCTGCTCGGCGTCCAGCTCCGGCACCGCCGGGCGGTGCACCCGGTTGAGCACCAGGCCGGCCAGCGGCATCTTCTCCTCCCGCAGCCGGCCGGCGAAGTACGCGGCCTCCCGGACCGCGTCCGGCTCCGGGGCCGCGACAAGCACGAAGGCCGTCTCCCGTGCCTGGAGGATGCGGTACGTCTGCTCGGCCCGCTGCCGGAAACCGCCGAACATCGAATCCAGTGCGGCCACGAACCCGGACAGGTCGGTGAGCAGCTGCGCGCCGAGCACCTTCTGCACCACCTTCGAGAACATCCCGAACGAGGCCGTGACCAGGCTGAACATGCTCCGACCACCGGTGCGCGCCGGTGCCAGCAGCAGGCGCAGCATCCGGCCGTCCAGGAAGCGGGACAGTCGGGCCGGCGCGTCCAGGAAGTCAAGTGCCGAGCGCGACGGCGGAGTGTCCACCACGATGAGGTCCCACTCGCCGCGGGCGTGCAGCTGGCCCAGCTTCTCCATCGCCATGTACTCCTGCGTGCCGGAGAAGGTGGAACTCATGGCCTGGTAGAACGGGTTCGCGAAGATCTCCGCGGCCTTCGCCGGATCGGTGTGCTGGAGCACCACGTCGTCGAAGGTGCGCTTCATGTCGAGCATCATGGCGTGCAGCTCACCGCCGCTGGCCTCGACGTCGATCCCCTTGACCTGGCGAGGCGTGTTGTCCAGCTCGGTCAGGCCCAGCGACTGGGCAAGGCGGCGGGCCGGGTCGATGGTGAGCACCACCGTGCGGCGGCCGTGCTGCTCGGCGGCCCGCAGCGCCAGCGCGGCCGCCGTGGTGGTCTTTCCCACCCCGCCGGCACCGCAGCACACGATGATCCGCACGCCGGGGTCGGCGAGGATCTGGTCGACGTCCAGCTGCGGCGCCGCGTCTTCGGAAGGCACCAATCGAGCGTATCGGGCCGCGTGGGTCCGTGCGTCCGTGCCGACCTCAGGTGTGAGTCAATCCGCCCTGACGAGGGCACGGGACAGCGTCTCGAGGCCAGCCCGGTCCACCCCGTCGGGCAACAACGGAAGCTCGAACATCGGCAGCCCCAACTCCACCAGGTCGGCGCGGAGCGAATCCTCAAGCTCCCGACGGATGACCTGGTCCCGGGCCTCGTCGTGCAGGCCGGCCACGATCTCCCGGTCGGCAGGCAGCCCGGCGGCGACCAGCCCTCGCTTCAGCTCGGCGGCGGTGACGGCCCGGCCTGCGGGCAGCGGCGGACGGGTCGCGTTGACGATCACATTGCCGATGCCGAAGCCGAGCGACGTCAGGTCGGCGACGGCGTCCACCGTCTCCTGCACCGGCATTTCCTCCAGCAGCGTGACCACGTGCACCGCCGTCATCGGGGAACGCAGCAACGCGGCGACCCCCTCGCTCTGGGTCTTGATCGGGCCGACCTTGGCCAGCCGGGCCGTCTCGGCGGTGACGTTCAGGAAACGGCCGATCCGCCCGGTCGGAGGAGCGTCCAGCACCACCGCGTCGTACGCCCGACGCTGACCCGAGGTGCGGGTGGTGGCCTCCTTCACCTTGCCGGTGAGCAGGACGTCGCGAAGTCCCGGGGCGATGGTGGTGGCGAAGTCGATGGCGCCGAGCTTGCGCAGCGCCCGGCCCGCAGCGCCCAGCTTGTAGAACATGTCGAGGTATTCGAGCAGCGCCTCCTCGGCGTCCACCGCGAGCGCGCGCACCTCACCGCCGTCCGGGGCGTCCGCGAGGTGTCGCTCCTCGTACGGCAGCGGGTCGATGCCGAAGAGCTGGGCGATGCCCTGGCGACCCTCGACCTCCACCAGCAGGGTGCGCCGGCCACCGGCGGCCAGCGCCAGGGCCAGCGCCGCCGCCACGCTTGTCTTGCCGGTGCCACCCTTGCCGGTCACCACGTGGAGACGCGCCGACCATCCGGTACCGGCCGGGTCGGTCGGCCGCTCAGCTGCACGCACCAGTCGAGCCTATCCAGGCTTGCCGGTCACGCGACCTCGCAGACCCACCAACCCGTCTTCTGCACCACAGTGAAGCGCAGGTCCTGGTCGGCCACCTTCTCGTCGGCGGTGGTCATGGTGACCCGGGTGGAGACGGTGGCGCGGTCCCCCGTCTTGTTGTCCACCTTCGGGGTGGTCCAGCGGAAACGGGGGCTCTTGTACTCGGAGGCGTACTTCTGCACCTCCGCGACCTTCGCGGCGATCTTCTTGTCGTCACGGGAGGCGGCGCACACGTGACTGGCCGCCTTGGACGCGTCGCGGTCCTTGTAGATCGCGGTGAGGAACTCGTCGACTGCTACCGCCGGCTCCTTGGCGCCCTCGCCGCTCTCGGCGTTGCGCAGGGTCAGGAACGCCACCACACCGCCGCCCACGCAGAGCACCATGATCACGACGAGCGCGATCGCCGCGATCAGCAGGCCGCGCTTCTTCTTCGGCGGCACGGGGGCGCCCTGGTAGGGCGGGTAACCGGGTGGGGGTGGCGGGATGTCCGAGGTGGTCGGGCCGCCCGGCCCCGCCGGCGGCTCGGCCGTGCCGGGACCGCCCGGGCCGGCGGCGGCAGCCTGACCGGGGAAGGTCGGCGCGGAGACGGCAGGCGCGGCGGGCAGGGCGAGCTGGCCGGACTGACCGGTGGGGGGCGACTGGGCGGGTCTTGCGGTGGGAGCCGCCTGGCCGGGAGCAGTCGGAGTCGCCTGGCCGGGAACGGCCGGGGTGCCGGGCTGGCCGGCGGGATCCGGGCCGGCCGGCGGGAGGGCGGGCGTGCCGGCCTGGTCGCCGCTGGGTGGCTGGGTCATGTCTTTCCCCCGGGGGTGCGGCGCCCGCCGCCGGCGGGGCGTCGAGCGTGATCGAGCGGTCGGCCGGGCGCGGCGCGACCGTCCGACCGGAAGGGTAGCGGTCAACCGCGGGCCGGGTGTCGCCCCTATCGTGCTGTTCGCGCCACCGGTTCGGCCGACGAAGAGGTGGAATCTGCCGCAGTCGGGATTACTAACCCCAAGGTGTCATATATGCGACTTTAGGTGACTGATCGTGCGCGTCCTGTTGGCGGGACTGCTGCCCCGGACCTACCTTCGTCCCGGTGCGGGGGGCGGAACGGGCGGATCGTCCGGGCCGGAAGCGTGATCCGACTGGTACTACCGGAGGCAGTGCATGCGCGACGCGGACAACATCCCTCGCACCCAGTTTCCGACGAACGATCGGCTCCGCCGGACGGCTGCCGTGGGCGAGGCGACCGGCGGGCCGCTCGGCAGCCCGCCGGTCAACGAGCGGTCGTACCGCCGGGTTCCGGAGCCGCCGGAGGTGGTCCGCGTGTCCAACCGTCCCGCCGAACGGGTCCGGGACGACGACGAGCCGGGCTTCGTCATCCACCTGCCGATCCGGGTGCCCGACCTGGCGGCGGCCACCGCGCTGGCCGGTCGGGTCGCGGTGTCCCTGGGATTCCTTCCGGAGCTGGACGCCGGCGAGACCACCGTGTCGAACGCCGACGACCAGAACAACAGGCACCGGGTCTTCTGCGACCTGCTGCTGCCCGACCGCTCCCGGTGCCCGCAGGGGTACGAGCACGAGGGGCCGTGCGGCGAGCTGCCGACCACGCCGGAGCAGCGTCCCGCGCCTCGCTCGGCCAGCGGACCGTAGGCTGTGCCTCGAACAATTCCGCACCGAGAGGGAGCCCTTCAGCGATGCAGAAGTGGGAATACTCCACGGTCCCGCTGCTGGTCCACGCGACCAAGCAGATCCTCGACAACTGGGGCGAGGACGGGTGGGAGCTCGTCGCCGTGGTCCCCGGCCCGAACCCGGACCAGCTGGTGGCGTACCTGAAGCGGCCCAAGGCATGAGCAACGGTCCGCACGCGAAGCTCGCCGAGCTGGGTCTCGAACTGCCCGACGTGGTTCCGCCGGTGGCCAGCTACGTGCCGGCCGTGCAGTCCGGCCAGCACGTGTACGTCTCCGGGCAGTTGCCGATCGCCGAGGGCAAGCTGCTGGCCACCGGCAAGGTCGGCGCGGGGATCTCCGCCGAGCAGGCGAAGGACCTGGCCCAGCGCTGTGCGCTCAACGCCCTGGCGGCGGTCGACTCGCTGGTTGGTCTGGAGACAGTGGTCAAGGTGGTGAAGGTGACCGGTTTCGTGGCCTCCGCGCCCGGCTTCACCGGACAGCCCGCCGTGATCAACGGTGCCTCTGACCTTTTCGGCACCGTGTTCGGCGAGGCCGGCCGCCACGCGAGAAGCGCGGTAGGCGTCGCCGAGCTCCCGCTGGACGCCCCCGTCGAGATCGAACTGATCGTCGAGGTCGCCTGACCCGCCGCACCACAGCCGCGATCTTGCACTTTCTGCCCCGACGAATGCCCTGAAGGGGCATGAATCAGCAGCAGCAAGTGCAAGATCGCGGGGCAGGGTGACCGGGGTCGTACGATCGCAGCCATGAGCGGGCACGTGACGGGGGCGGTGGCGGCGCTTGCCGACGAGCTGCCCCGCTGGGTTTCTCTGCTGCGCGCGCCGAACCCCGGCCCGATGACCCTCGACGGCACCAACACCTGGGTGCTGCGCGCCCCGGCGGCGGAGTACGCCGTGGTGGTCGACCCGGGGCCCGCCGACGAGGGGCACCTGACCCGGATCGCCGAGTACGGCCCGATCGGGCTGGTCCTGATCACCCACGGCCACCCCGACCACACCGAGGGCTCCGCCCGGTTGAGTGACCTGCTCGGCGGAGCGCACGTCCTCGCCGTCGACCCGGCGCACACCATCGGCGGCGAGCCGCTGACCGAGGACGGCGAGCACCTGGGCGGCTACGGCCTCGACATCCGCCTGCTGAGCACCCCCGGGCACACCGCCGACTCGGTCTGCTTCCTCGTCGAGCACGACGGCGAACGGGTGGTCCTCACCGGCGACACCATTCTCGGCCGGGGCACCACAGTCGTCGCCCACCCAGACGGGCACCTCGGTGACTACCTGAGCAGCCTGGAGCTGCTGTCCGCGTACACCGGGATCCCGGCGCTGCCGGGCCACGGCCCGGCGCTCGCCGACTGCGCCGCCGCCGCCGACTTCTACCTGGCCCACAGGCGGGCCCGGCTCGACCAGGTCCGGGCGGCTGTCGATGCCGGCGCCCGCACCCCCGCCGAGGTGGTCGCGGTGGTCTACGCGGACGTGGACCGCTCGTTGTGGTGGGCGGCCGAATGGTCGGTCCGTGCCCAACTGGAGTATCTGGGCGTCGCCGCCGGGGAATCCGCGCCGGGGGTCAGTGGGTTGGAGCACATGTGACCTGCCCGGTGTGCGGAACCGTCGCCGTCCCCGGCGCGCGGTTCTGCCACAACTGCGGTGCCGCGCTGCCGGCCGCCGCGACGTTGCCGGCGGCCGAGCGCCGGGTGGTCACCGTGCTCTTCGGCGACCTCTCCGAATTCACCTCCTGGTCCGAGGATCTCGACCCGGAACGCGTCGGCGCGGTCACCGACCGGGTACTCGCGGCCCTCGCGGGCGCCGTGAAGACCTTCGGCGGGCACGTCGACAAGCTGACCGGCGACGGGATCATGGCGGTGTTCGGCGCCCCCGTGGCGCACGAGGACGACGCCGAACGCGCGGTCCGCGCCGCCCTGTCCATGCAGCGGGCGGTCCGTCGGGTGCTCGACGACGAGCGCGGCGGCGGCGCGCCGCTGGGCCTCCGGGTGGGGCTCAACACCGGCGACGTCATCGCGGGCATCCAGGCCGCGATCGAGTACACGGTCATCGGCGACACGGTGAACACCGCCGCCCGGCTGGCCGACGCCGCAGCCGTCGGCGCGGTCTACGCGGGCGGGCGGACCGCCGCCGCCACCCGGCACGTCGCGTCCTGGCGGGCACTGCGCCCGCTGCGCCTGAAGGGCAAGCGGGAGCCGGTCGAGGCGTACGAGCTGCTGGGTCTGCTGGACGCGCCGGGCACCCGCTCGGGGCTCGGCGACGAGGCGCCCTACGTCGGCCGGGAAACCGAGATCGGTCGGGTGGCCGGCCGGCTCGCCGAGGTGATCGACCAGGGCGACCCGCGGGTGCTGCTGATGACGGCCGAGGCGGGTATCGGCAAGTCCCGGTTCGCGGCAGAGGTGGAGCGCCTCGCCGCCGGGTACGACGTGGGCGCCGGCCGGTACGCCGCGCACACCGGCGCCCGGGTGCTGTCGGTGCGTTGCGCCGCCTTCGGCGAGCGCCGCCGTCTCGCGCCGCTCGCCGACCTGGTCCGCGCCGCCGTCGGTCTGCCCAGCGACGCGGCCACCGGGTTGACCCGACCCGCTGTGGAGGAGCGGCTGCGCCGGCTCGGCCAGCGACTCACCCGCGCCGGCGGTGAGGTGCCACCGATCGCCACGGAGCAGTTGCTCGCCCTTCTCGGCTACGCCGAGCTGCCCGCGCACACGGGCACCGACAACGGTGAGTGGGGCGGCGCGGCAGCGTTGACCGCCGACGCCGAGGCGGTGCCGAACGCGGTCGCCGACCTGCTCAGCGGGCTCGCCGCCGAGGCGCCACTGGTGATCGTGGTGGACGACCTGCACGACGCAACGGCCGAGACGATCCGTGCCCTCGGGCTGACCCTGTCCCGGCTCAGCGGCCCGGTGCTGGTGCTCCTGCTCGGGCGTCCCGAGCTGGTGCGTACCGCAGGCGCGCTGACCCGGGTCGCGGACGCCGAGGTGCACTCCCTGCCGCCACTGCGCGGGGCCGACGCGGCCCGCCTGCTCACCAGCTACCTCGGTGGGGGCAAGCTGCCGCAGGCGGACGCCGACCGGCTGCTCGCCACCGCCCAGGGCAACCCGTTCTACCTGGCCGAGCTGGTCACGCTGCTCATCGAGCGCGGGGCGCTCACCACCGCCCCCGGCGCTCGGGACCAGGGTTCGTCCGGCTGGCGGCTGGTGCCGGGCTCGTTGGGCAGCCGGCTGCTCTCCCGGGACCTCGCCGCCGTGCTGGCCGCCCGGATCGACGCACTGCCGCCGGACGCCCGCTCGGTGCTGCGGGACGCCGCCGTCGTCGGCGACACGGTGCCGACAGGTGCGCTGGAGGCGCTGCGGGAGCAGCGCGCCGGCCGCGACGGGCGGCCCTCAGCGGTGGTCGCCGTGGAACTCGACAGGGCGGTGGAGGAGCTGCTGCAACGCCGGATGCTGCACCGCACGCGTTCCGGCTACGCGTTCGCGACGCCCCTGATGCGCGAGGCCGCGTACGCCGGGGTGAGCAAGGCGGAACTGGCCGAACGGCACGCCGCGCTGGCCCGGTGGGCGGCACCTGTGGACGGGGCCACCGCCGGCACGGTGGGCGGTTTCACCGAGGAGGCACGCGACGACTTCGTGGCGACGCACGTCGAGCGGGCCGCCCGGCTCGCCGACGCGGTGAAGCTGCGTCCGGACGCGCCGGCCCGGGCGGTGGGCCCGCTCGGGGTCGCCGCCCTCGGCCGGGCCGCCCGCCGGTCGCTGTCCGCCGGGGAGCCGGCGATGGCCGTGGAGTACGCCGAACGCGCCGCCGAACTGGCCCGCGACGGGGTGCCGGCCGCCGACCGGGTCGTGCACGCACGGGCGTTGCTCCAGATCGGCCGGGTCGTCGACGCGCTCGCGTTCGCCGAGAAGATCGCCGCGAACACGGGCGACGAGGCGGTACGGGCAAGCGCTCTGCTGCTCGCCGGCCAGGCCCAGCAGACCCTCGGCGACCAGGGTCGGGCGGTGTCCGCCTGGCAGGAGGCGTTGCAGGTCGCCACAGCCGGTGGCCTGCCCACCCTGCGCGCCTCGGCGATGCGCCGGCTCGGCATGGCCGACTTCGTGGGCGGACGGTTGAGCCAGGCGAGCAGCCGGCTGGCCGCCGCGTACCAGGTGAGCCTCGGCGCGCAGGACCGACGCGGGCAGGCGTGGTCGTTGCAGAACCTGGCCTGGGTGACCACCACCCGGGGCGACTTCGCCGGCACCGACGCGGTGCTCGGCCGGGCCGCCCGGCTCTTCGCCGAGCTGAAGGACCCGTACGGGCGGGCCTGGCTGCGGGGCACCACCGCGTTCGCCCGCCTGCTCGCCGGGCGGTTGGGCGAGGCGTGCCGGCTGGCGCAGGTCTTCCTGCCCTTCGGTGAGCGGGTCGGCGAGGCGTGGGCGGTGGGCACGCTGCGCGCGGTGGCGGCGTACGCCACGGCCGAGCTGGGTGAGCTGGCCGAGGCGGACCGGGAGGCACGACGGGCGTACCGCGAGTTCGCCGCGGCGTCCGACGACTGGGGGCGCGGCTTCGCGCTCGTGGTCCGTGCCGTGGTGGCGCGCGGGCTGGGCGAGCCGGAGCACGCGGCGGACCTGCTGACCGACGCCCTGTCGTACGCCGAGTTGACGTCGCATCCGCTGCTCACCGGGATGGCCGGGACGCTGCGCGGCTTCGTGGCCCTGGACATGGGGGACTGCGAGACGGCCGAGCGGGTGGCCCGTGAGGTGCTGACCGCTGTGGAGCCGCACAACCCGCAGGCGCCGGCGCAGGTCGCGCCCCGGGTGCTGCTGGCCACCGCCCGGCTGGCGGCCGGTGACCCGGCGACCGCGGTCGGTCTGCTCGCCCCGGTGGCGACAGTCGCCGCGAGCGCCCCGTCGCTGCTCTTCTCCCGCCGCCAGACGATGGCCCGGTACGCGTCGGCGCTGCTGGCGCACGGTCAGCGGGAGCAGGCGCTGGACTGGGCGCGGCGGGCGGTCACCGCGCCGGCCGAGGACGTCCGCAGCCAGGTGATCGCGGCAGGTGTGCTGGCCGAGGCGCTGGCGGCCTGCGGCCATCCGCAGGACGCCCGCGCCTGCGCGGACGAGGCGGTACGCCTGGCGTACGCGACCGAGCAGCGCAGTGAACGCGCCGAGGCGGACGCCCTGCGCGGCCGCCTCTCCTGACCGGAACTCCTTGATCAACGGGCCGGGGGTTTCTGCCGGTTCCGGGGATGTGGTCGTCGGACCTACCGGCTAGCGTGTTGGCACCGTCGGTGGTCCACAGTGGTGATCGTCGCCGTGCCTGGGGAGGCTCTTCATGAAGCTGCCGCGTTCCATCGCGGGCTGGACCATCGCGGTCTTCGGTGTGCTGGCGCTGGTGATGGGCGCGGTCGGGCTGCTCTGGCCGGAGGCGCAGCTGCGCATGCTCGGTCTCGAGGTGCCGCAGACGCGTGCCGTCGGTGACCACACGGGCACGTTCCTGCTGGCGTCCTCGATGGCGGCGTTCAACATGGGCGTCTACTACCTGCTCGCGACTGTCACCGAGTGGCGGGTGTTCTACCGCTTCACAGTGGTCTTCCGGCTGGTCACGTTCACCGTGTTCACCATCGCCGTGCTTGCCGACATCGCGCCCGACCGGTTCTTCGGGGTGGCCGCGTGGGAGGGGCTGGGCGCGGTGGCCACCGCGATCGGTCTGCGCCTGGACGCCCGTCGGGGCGGCGTCGGGGCGGCGCCTGCCGTCGACACGTCGGGCGACGTCGGGGACGCCGGTGCCGCTCCGGCGGACGCGGTGCGCTGAGCCTCCGGCCGGGTTGGGTATTTTCGAGCAGTGACCGACACCCCGACTGGAGGTTTGCCGGTGCCGAACGTGCCCGGCCTGACCGATCTGCGGGTGTTTGCCCGGGGTGGTTACGCGACCGTCTACCAGGCCACCCAGATCTCGGTCGGCCGTGAGGTCGCCGTCAAGGTGGAGAACCGGACGCTCGACAACGAGCGGGACCAGGCCCGCTTCCTGCGTGAGGCGCGGGCGGCCGGCCGGATGTCGTCGCACCCGCACGTCGTGGACCTCTTCGACGTCGGGGTCACCGTCGACCAGCACCCCTACCTGATCATGGAACTCTGCGACGGGTCGTACGCCGAACGGATGCGCACCTCGCCGCTCGGCCCGGTCGAGACCCGCGACCTCGGCATGAAGATCGCCGACGCGCTCGCCCACTCGCACGCCGCCGGGGTGCTGCACCGGGACGTCAAGCCGGCAAACATCCTCTACTCGAACTTCAACTCCGCGGTGCTCGCCGACTTCGGGCTGGCCGTGCTCGCGGAGCACCGGGACGCCTCGGTGACCCTGGAGGTGCTCACCCCGGCGTACGCGCCGCCGGAGATGTTCAGCCACAGCCCGCCGTCCCCCGCCGTCGACGTGTACGCGCTCTGCGCCACCCTCTACGCGGTGATGCACGGCCGGCCGCCGCGCTGGCAGTCCGAGCGCAATCCCAGCCTGGTCACCGTGCTGGAGATGTTCAACCAGCCGCTCCCCGGCCTGCCCGGCGTACCGGACGAGCTGATCGACGTGCTGCGCGCCGGCATGGCCAACGACCCGGCCGAGCGGCCCTCCGCCCTCGAACTGCACGAGATGCTCGCCGGCCTTCCCCTCGGCCCGCCGGTCAGTGGCGCTCCGGTCAGCGGAGGGGCCTACTCCGGCCCGTACGTGGCCAGCCAGCCATCGCCCCGACCTGCCGTCGAGGACACCCAGCAGGCGGCCCCCGCCGGCCGGCGCTGGCGACGGCGCTGGTTCCTCGGCGGCGCGGGTGCGCTCGCGCTCGCCGCCTCGGCCACCGCGGGTGCCTGGGTGGCCGGCAGTGCGCCGCCGCCCGGGCCGTCCCCCTCCGCCAGCCAGGTCGCCGCACCGGCCACCGGACCGCTGCCCGGCTGCACGACAAGCGCCGGCGCGCCGACCGCCCTGCCCGGCGGCGCCCGCTGCCTGCCCGAGCTGGAGTGCTTCGGCCCGATGCGGATCCGTGGGAGCCGCGCCGAGGCGGCCCGCCTACCGTGCGCCGGCCCGCACACCTGGGAGACCTACGCCGAGGGTCTGCTGCCGGTGTCGCTGGTCGGCGCCGAGTACGACGAGGTGGTCGCCGCCGAGCCGGTACGGCAGGTGTGCAGCGCCACCACCTTCCGGTTGACCACCGGGATCGCCGAGGCGACCGGTTGGCACCTGGAGGTGCTGCCGCCCGTCGAGGGCAGCGTCGACCGCGCCTACCGGTGTCTGGCCGGGAAGGGCGTGAACGCGCTCAGCGCGCCCACCCTCACCGATCGCTGAGCCCGCCCGACCCTCGCCGCCTGTCCCGCACCGCGCGCAACGCGTCCCGGCTGTCCAGCGCGTCGAGGGTGTCGGCGTCGAGGCCGTAGGGCATCAGCTCGGGCGGTCCGGCCGCCAATGGCCGCTCCGCCGGCTCGGGGGCGTCGCCCTGCCGGGCTGCCGAGGCGGCCACTCCGGCGACCATGGCCAGCAGGACGCAGAGCAGTGCGAGCACCACGCCCACCAGATCCTGGCGTCGCCAGACGGCAAGCGTGACCAGCGGCGCGAGGGCTCCCAGCCCCGCGATCACCGCCACCGTCCGCGCATCGGGCCTGGGCAGTCGACTCACCCCTCCAGCATGTCCGGCTCCGGCCGACTGTCAACCGCAGAGCCGACCGACGCGCCGACAGTCGGGATCGACTCGGCGTGTGCTCAGTAGGAGGCGTGTGCTCAGTAGGACTTGTCCTGGCCCAGGACGTGCTGGGCGACGAAGTTGAGGATCATCTCGCGGCTGACCGGGGCGATGCGACCTGCCCGGACCGCGCCGAGCAGGGTCGCCACCCCGTACTCGGTGGTCATGCCCGCCCCGCCGAGGGCCTGGACGGCGGTGTCCACGGCGAGCGCGGCGGCCTCCCCGGCGGCGTACTTGGCCATGTTGCCGGCCACCCCGGCCTCCAGGTCACGGCCCGCGTCGTACAGGGTCGCCGCCTTCTGGATCATGAGGCGGGCCAGTTCCACCTGCACTGCCGCGTGGGCGAGGGGATGCGACACGCCCTGGTGCGTGCCGATGCTCCGGCCACCCCAGACCTTGCGGGTGGCGGTGTAGTCGCTGGCCCGCTCGATGGCGTACCGGCCGGTGCCGGCGCCCATCGCGGCGACAGTGATCCGCTCCGGGTTCAGCCCGGCGAAGAGCGCCGGCAGGCCGGCGTCCAGCGACTCGCCGAGCAGCGCGTCGGCGGGCACCCGCACGTCGTCCAGGTAGAGCAGGAACTGGTTCTCCGGGGACACGATCTCCATGTCCAGCTTGGAACGGGTCAGCCCGGCGGCGTCGGTCGGCACCAGGAACAGCGCCGGTTTGAGCTTGCCGGTGGAGGAGTCCTCGGTACGGGCCACCACCAGCACGTGACCGGCCTCGTCGACCCCGGAGATGTAGCACTTGCGGCCGTTGAGCAGCCAACCGTCGCCGTCACGTCGGGCCACCGTGCTCAGGCGGTGGAAGTTGGAGCCGGCGTCCGGCTCGGTAATCGCGAAGACGATCTTCTGGGTGCCGTCGGCGAGGCCTGGCAGGTGCCGTTTGCGCTGCTCCTCGGTGCCGTGCCGGTTCAGCACCGTCGCCGCGATGGCGGGGGAGACCACAAGCAGCAGCAGCGGGCAGCCGGCCGCGGCCAGCTCCTCGCAGACGATCGCCAGGTCGGTGATGCCGCCGCCCCCGCCGCCGTACTCGGTGGGGATGTTGACCCCCAGGTAGCCGAGCTGTCCCGCCTCGGCCCACAGCTCGGTGGTGTGCTCGCCGGCCTTCGCCTTCTCGACGAAGTAGCTGTGGCCGTAGCGGCGGCCCAACGCCCTGACGGCGTCGCGCAGCTGGTCCTGCTCGGGGGTGAGGTCGAAGGTCATCAGGAGTTCTCCTCGGCGTTGTCGATGACGGCCAGCACGGCACCGGTACGTACCTGACCGCCGGCCGGCACCGGCAGCTCGGCGACCACTCCGTCGATCGGGGCGACCACGGGGTGCTCCAACTTCATCGCCTCAAGCGTGAGCAGCGGTTCGCCGGCCGAGACCCGCTGGCCGACCTCGACGTGCACCCGGGTCACCGCGCCGGGCAGCGGCGCGAGCAGCGACCCTGCCGCCAGCTCCGCCGTCGGCAGCGGGAGACGCGGCAGCTCGGTGAGGCTCGCCGCCCCGTCCGGACCGTCCACGAAGACCTCCGACCCCACCCGGTGTACGCGGTACGCGCGGCGAACCCCGTCGACGTCGAGCACCACCCGGCCCGGGGTGGCCTCGACGAGCGCCACTGTCAGGTCAGGGCTGCCGGGGTCGGCGGACCATTCGGCGAGGGCGCCAGTGCGGTCGAGCCGGTAGCGGACCTCGATCTCGCCGTCCGGGCCGGTGAAGCGGGTGACCTGCGGGACGGCCGGCACGTTGCGCCAGCCCGACGGCAACCCGGCCAGGACCCGGGCCCCAGCGCGACGGCCGGCGGCCGAGGCGAGCGCCGCCGCGAGCGCGACCACCGGAAGCTGGCCGGCGGGCAGCAGCGGCGCGAAGACCTCGGAGTGCCGGTCCAGGAAACCCGTGTCGATCTCGACGGCGGCGAACGCCTGACTGCGCAGCACCCGGACCAGCAGGTCCCGGTTAGTGGTCACCCCGTGCAGCTCGGCCCGGGCCAGCGCGCCGGCCAGCAGCCGGCTCGCCTCGGTGCGGGTACGACCCCAGGCCACGAGCTTCGCGACCATCGAGTCGTAGTGCACGCCTACCACCGAGCCGGCCACCACACCCGAGTCGAGCCGCAGGCCCGGCCCGCTCAGCCCGCCGAACTCGGCCGCCACCTGAGGGACGGCGAACCGGTGCAGGGTGCCGGCCGCCGGGCGCCACCCCGCCGACGCGTCCTCGGCGCAGAGCCGTACCTCGATCGCGTGGCCGGTGCTCGCGCCGAGGGTCGCCGGAAGCGGCTGACCCTCCGCGACGAGCAGTTGCAGCCCCACCAGGTCCAGTCCGGTGCACAGCTCGGTGACCGGGTGCTCCACCTGGAGCCGGGTGTTCATCTCCAGGAAGAAGAACTCCCCGCCCGGCGCGAGCAGGAACTCCACAGTGCCGGCACCCAGGTAGTCGACGGCCCGGCCGGCGGCCACCGCCGCCTCGTGCAACGCCGTCCGCACCGACTCCGGTACGACCGCCGGCGCCTCCTCGACGATCTTCTGGTGCCGGCGCTGGATCGAGCACTCCCGGTCACCCAGGGCCACCACCCGGCCCTCGGCGTCGCCGAAGATCTGCACCTCG
Source organism: Micromonospora sp. NPDC047521 (assembly GCF_055587305.1). Taxonomy (NCBI): domain Bacteria; kingdom Bacillati; phylum Actinomycetota; class Actinomycetes; order Micromonosporales; family Micromonosporaceae; genus Micromonospora; species Micromonospora sp. NPDC047521. Next base: position 88,811 of record NZ_JBVJGN010000006.1, read on the forward strand.
ACGTGCCGGCCGCGCTCGACGTACCTCTCGATGAAGACCGTGCCGTCGCCGAACGCCGCAGCGGCCTCGCGGCCCGCCGAGGCGACAGCCTCGGCCAGCCCGTCGGCGTCCCGGACGATCCGCATCCCCCGCCCGCCTCCGCCGGCGGACGCCTTCACCAGCACCGGAAAGTCGGTCACGTCGGCGGTGTCGGTCCAGCTCGGCAGCATCGGCACGCCCGCCTCGGCGAGCAGCGTCTTCGCTGCCAGCTTGTCACCCATCGCCGCGATCACCTTGGCCGGCGGGCCCACCCAGGTCAGCCCCGCGTCGGTCACCGCCGCCGCGAACTCGGCGTTCTCCGCGAGGAACCCGTAACCCGGGTGGACGGCGTCCGCGCCGCTGCGCCGGGCCGCCTCCAGGATCAGATCGACCCGAAGGTACGTCTCGGTGGGCGTGTCCCCGGGCAGCCGGACCGCCTGGTCGGCTTCGGCCACGAACGGCGCGTCCGCGTCCGCGTCCGAGTGCACGGCTACCGTCTCCACGCCGAGCGCCCGGCAGGTCGCGAAGACCCGGCGGGCGATCTCCCCCCGGTTGGCGACGAGTAATCTCGAAATCACTGAGCCTGCCCTTCGTTCGCGACTGCCGGACTCCGCTTCGCTGTGTTCCTCGTGCTCACCGGACCAGCCCCCCTACATCCGGAAGACGCCGAAACCGTCGGCGCCCTTCACCGGGCCGTTGTGGATCGCCGAGAGGCAGAGCCCGAGGACCGTACGCGTGTCCCGTGGGTCGATCACCCCGTCGTCGTAGAGCCGGCCGGACAGGAACAACGCGCCGGACTGCGACTCGATCTGCTGCTCGACCATCATCCGCATGGCCGCGTCGGACTCCTCGTCGTAGTCGCGCCCACGAGCGGCGGCGGCCTGCCGGGCCACGATGGACAGCACCCCGGCCAGCTGCGCCGGGCCCATCACCGCCGACTTCGCGTTCGGCCAGGTGAACAGGAACCTCGGCTCGTACGCCCGGCCGCACATGCCGTAGTTGCCGGCCCCGTACGAGGCGCCCAGGTTGACAGTCAGGTGCGGCACAGTCGAGTTCGACACCGCGTTGATCATCAGGGCGCCGTGCTTGATGATGCCGCGCTGCTCGTACTCGGTGCCGACCATGTAGCCGGTGGTGTTCTGCAGGAAGATCAGCGGAGTGTCGGAGGCGTTCGCGAGCTGGATGAACTGCGCCGCCTTCTGCGCCTCCTCGCTGAACAGCACCCCCCGCGCGTTGGCCAGCACACCCACCGGGTAGCCGTGCAGCTCTCCCCAACCGGTGACGAGCGCGTCCCCGTACGCCGGCTTGAACTCGTCGAAGTCACTGCCGTCGAGGATCCGGGCCAGCACCTCACGCGGGTCGAACGGCACCTTCAGATCGGCGCTGGCGATGCCGAGCAGCTCCTCCGGGTCGTACTTGGGTGGCTGCGGGACGGCCGTACGCGGCGCCGGGCCGTGCTTGCGCCAGTTCAACCGTCGTACGCACTGCCGGGCCAGCCGGATGCCGTCCCGCTCGTCGGCGGCCAGGTGGTCGGCGAGCCCGGACGTGCCGGCGTGCATCGCCGCGCCGCCAAGCGACTCGTCGTCGGTGACCTCACCGGTAGCCATCTTCACCAGCGGCGGTCCCGCCAGGTAGACCTGCGACCGGTCCCGAATCATGATCACGTGGTCGGACATCCCCGGCACGTACGCGCCACCTGCCGTGGCGTTGCCGAAGACCACGCTTACCGTGGGAATGCCCGCCGCCGAGAGCCGGGTCAGGTCCCGGAACACCCGTCCGCCCGGGATGAAGATCTCCGCCTGGGTGGGCAGGTCCGCCCCGGCCGACTCGACCAGGTTGACCATCGGCAGCCGGTTGGCCAGGGCGATCTCGCCGGCCCGCCGGGTCTTGGCGAGCGACCACGGGTTCACCGCGCCACCCCGGACCGTCGGGTCGTTGGCGACGATCAGGCACTCCACGCCCTCGACCACACCGATGCCGGTGACCACGCTGGCCCCCACCGGGAAGTCAGTGCCGTACGCGGCGACAGGCGACAACTCCAGGAACGGGCTGTCCGCGTCCACAAGCAGTTCGATCCGCTCCCGGGGGAGCAGCTTGCCCCGCTTGTGGTGGCGGGTGACGTACTTCTCGCCGCCGCCCGCCCGGGCCTGGTCCAACGCGGCGTCCAGCTCGGCCAGCCGTTCCAACAACGCGGTCCGGTTCGCCGCGTACCCGGGCGCGGACGTGTCGATCGCGCTGTCCAGGATGCTCATAGGCCCATGCCCTTCGCGATGATCTCGTTCATGATCTCCGTGGCGCCTCCGCCGATGCCGAGGATCCGGGCGTCGCGGTAGTGCCGTTCCACCTCGGCGTCGCGCAGGTAGCCGAACCCGCCGTGCAGCTGCAACGCCTGGTCGACGACCTGGTCGCAGGCGGCCACCGCGACGTTCTTCGCCATCGCCACCTCGGTCACGACCGGCTCGCCGGCCGCCACCCGCACGGCCACCTCGTGCACGTACACCCGGGCCGCCTCGGTTCGGGTGTGCATCTCGGCCAGTCGGTGCCGGATCACCTGCCGGCTGGCCAGCGGACGCCCGAAGGTCTCCCGGTCCCGGCACCAGCGCGTGGCCAGCTCGACGCAGCGCTGCGCGGTGGCGTACGCCTGGGTGGCCAACGAGAGCCGTTCCGCGGCGAAGTTCTGCATGATCGCCAGGAAGCCGGTGTCCTCCGCGCCGATCCGGTTGGCCACCGGCACCCGCACGTCGACGAAGGACAGCTCGGCGGTGTCCGAGCAGTGCCAGCCCAGCTTCTCCAGCCGGCGGCCCACAGTGAACCCGGGGCTGTCCTTGTCGATGACCAGCAGGGTGAGGGAGCCGCTGCCGGGGAAGTCGGTGCAGACCGCGGTGGTCACGAAGTCGGCCCGGTGCCCGCTGGTGATGTACGTCTTCGACCCGTTCACCACGTAGTGGTCGCCGTCGCGGCGGGCGGTGGTACGGATGCCCGCCACGTCGGAACCGCCGTCCGGCTCGGTGATGGCAAGGGCGCCGATCATCGTGCCGGCCAGGGTGGGCCTGACATACCGCTCGATCAGGTGGTCGTCGCCGGGCGCGGAGGTGCCGCCGGCCCGGCCGCCAAGCGAACCGCCGACGCCCACTCCCGCCGCCGCGACCATGTGCGGCAGCGCGATGCCGTGCGTGAACAGGGCCGCGATCAGGCCGGACGAGCCGCCGGAGCGGATCACCTCCTCGGTCACGATGATCGAGTCGAGCAGGTCCCCGCCGCTGCCGCCCACCGACTCGGGGAAGCCGACCCCGAGCAGGCCGATCTTCGCGGCTGTCTCGTGCAGGGCGCGGGGCACCTCGCCGGCCCGCTCCCAGTCGTCCAGGTGCGGCAGCACCTCCCGGGTCACGAAAGCCCGGGTCAGCTCGCGCAGTTGCCGGCGTTCGGGTGTGTCCACGATGCTCATCGGCCCGCTCCCGTCGGCACGTCGGCCGGCAGGTCGACGATCCGGGCGCGCAGCAGCTCACCAAGCGCCTTGGCCTGCGGGTCGAACCGGGTGGACGCGGCCACTCCCGCCCCGAGCAGGCCCTCGATCACGAAGTTGACAGCCCGCAGGTTCGGCAGCTCGTAGCGCCGTACCGTCAGCGGCCCGGTCTCCGGCAGCAGTTCGGCCAGCCGCTCCACGGTCAACCAGGCGCGCAGCCACGCGTACCCGGCGTCGGAGCGCGCCCAGACACCGAGGTTGGCGTCCCCGCCCTTGTCCCCGGAGCGCGCGCCGACCAGCTCGCCGAGCGGCCCGCGCCGGGTCGGACCGTCCACCGCCGCCGCCGGGTCGCCAGGGACCGTCTCGTCCCCGGAGGTGGCGGCGGTACGGATCGGCGGGGCGACCGGCACCCGCGCGCCGTCGGGCAGCACCGCGACGTGGGTGACGTCGTCCTGTGGGATGTCGTCGGAGGTGAACACGCCGTACGGTGTCGCGTCGCCCGGCAGGGTGGTCAGCGTGCATCCCGGGTACGAGGCCAACGCCAGTTCCACAGCCGCGGCCGAGAACGCCCGCCCGGCCCGCGCCTTGTCACTGTCGCGCAGGTGTACGTGCAGCAGTGCGCTCGCGGCCTCGGTGTCGGCGGCGTCCGGGTGGTCGGTGCGGGCGAGCGTGAACTCCAGCCCGTCCTTGCCCACCGCCTCCTCGATCTGCCCCCGGACCAGCGCCGCCTTCGCCTCGATGTCCAGTCCGCAGAGGACGAAGGTCATCGAGTTGCGGAACCCTCCGAGGTTGTTGACGCCGACCTTGAGCGTGGGTGGCGGCGGGGTGCCCCGGACCCCGCGGACCCGGACCCGGTCCGGCCCCTCGGGTCGCAGCGTCACAGTGTCCAACCGGGTGGTCACGTCCGGCCCCAGGTACGCCGGCCCGCCGATCTCGTAGAGCAGTTGGGCGGTGACCGTCTCGACGGTGACCGCGCCGCCGGTGCCCTGGTGTTTGGTGAGCACGGTGGAGCCGTCCGGGTACACCTCGGCGATGGGGAAGCCGGGGCGGCGCCCGCCGTCGGGCAGTTCGGTGAAGAAGCTGAAGTTGCCGCCGGTGACCTGCGCGCCGCATTCGACGAGATGTCCCGCGACTGTCGCCCCGGCCAGCTCGTCGAGGTCGTCGCGGCTCCACCCGTAACGGGCGATGGCCGGGCCGACGACAAGCGACGCGTCGGTGACCCGCCCGGTGACCACCACGTCCGCTCCACCGTCGAGGCAGGCGGCGATGCCGTACGCTCCGAGGTAGGCGTTGGCGGTCAGCGCGTCCGGCCGCCCGATGGCGTCACCCTCGACGTACCCGACCCGGGCGGTCAGGCCCAGCCGGGCGGCGAGGGTCTCGATGGCCGAGGCCAGGCCGGAGGGGTTCAGTCCGCCGGCGTTCGTCACGATCCGTACCCCCCGGTCGAGGGCGGTGCCGAGGCAGGTCTCCATCTGGCGCAGGAACGTCTTCGCGTAGCCGAGGTCGGGGTCGCGCAGCCGGTCCCGACCGAGGATCAGCATGGTCAGCTCGGCCAGGTAGTCGCCGGTCAGGACGTCCAGTTCGCCGCCGTCGAGCATGTCGCGCCAGGCGGTGAACCGGTCGCCGTAGAAGCCGGAGGCGTTGCCGATGCGGATCACGCCCGTACCCCGTTCGCGCTGGTCGGCTCGCGGCCGTCGCCCGGCGGCCCGGCGAAGGCCTGCGCCACGTCGAGCCACTCGTCGGCGACCGGGCCGGTGGCCAGCAGGGCGAGGTCCGCGCGGTGGCGGCGCTGGGTGACCAGCAGGCAGAAGTCCCGGGCCGGCCCGCTCACCCGGTCGGCGGCGTCCACCGGCCCCCAGGTCCACGTGTCGCCGTCGGGCGCGATCAGCTCGACTCGGACCAGCGTCGTGGGCGCCTCCCGGCCGTGGGCGGCGAAACCGTGCCCGAGGGTACGCACACCCAGGTGCGCCACGTGCCGGAGCCGGTCGGTGGTGGGGCGGACGACGCCGAGCGTGTCGGCCACGTCCTCACCGTGTGCCCAGGTCTCCATGAGCCGGGCCGTGGCCATCGAGGCGGGCGACATCCGGGTGCCGTACCAGGGCAGCTTCGTTCCGGCCGGGACGGCGGCCAGGGCGTCGACGAGTGCCGCCCGCCCGGCGCGCCAGCGGGCGAGCAGCTCGGCTGGGGGTGCCAGGAACTCCTCCGCACCCGCGTCCACCATCCGGGTCACGTCCGGTGCGGAGGTCACCGTCGCGTAGAACGCCTCCGCGTCGGTGGCGGAGAGCAGCGCCACGTGGTCGGTCCAGGCGAGGTGGGCGATCTGGTGCCCGATGCTCCAACCCGCCGCCGGGGTCGGCCGGGCCCAGTCGGTCGCGGGTAGCGGGGCCACCAGGGCGTCGAGGTCGGCGGACTCGTCGGCCAGGTCCGTGAGCAGGTCGGTGAGGTCGACCATGGTGCCTCCGGTGGGTGGGGCCGGTGCGGCCGGCGGTCAGGGCGTGAGCAGGGTGGCGAGTTGCCGCTTCCAGGTGGTCAGCAGGGCGGTGCGGCGGGCCGAGTCGTCGCTGAGCAGGTTGGCCACCCCGAGCCCGCGCAGGAGGTCGAGGGTCGCCTGCACCGCCTCGCGGACGCCGGGTCGGCGCTCGTCGACATCGAGCAGGGAGACGGTGAGGCGGTGCATCTCCCGGCCGACTGTCGCCTCCAGTGGCACCAGAGCGTCCCGGAGCTCCCGATCGGTGCGGGCGGCGACCCAGAGCTCGAGCGCGGCCACGAAGAGCGGCCCGGTGAACGCCGCCCCGAGCAGGTCGACCACCCGGTCCAACCGTTGCGGGCCGGCCGGCAGCGCCTCGGCCTCGGTGCGCAGCTCGTCGGCCCGTCGCTCGGCGAGGTGGGCCACGGCGGCCGTCACCAGCGCCGCCTTCGTCGGGTAGTGGTGCAACTGGGCGCCCCGCGAGACACCGGCCCGGGCGGCGACCACTGTGGTGGTGGTGCCGGACCAGCCGTGCTCCACCAGGCAGTCGACTGTCGCCTCCAGCAGCCGGGCCTGGGTGGCGCGGCTGCGCTCCTGCTGAGGGACGCGCGTCGCGCCGGCAGACGTGGCGGTGGCAGATGTTGATGCGGCGGACACGGCAACAGCCTGCGGCCTCCGAAACAAACAGTCAAGACTGACTTTTTATGGCCGGCTCGGTGATCGTGCTCGGATCGAGCCGACCTCGGGTGCCCTCCACAACCCCTGTCGAGCTGCCCCGCAAGTGGGGCAACGACAGTGCGCATCTGCCACTCCCGGGCCCTGTCGAGCTGCCCCACGAGTGGGGCAGCGGCGATACTTGGCCTGGCCCAGATCTGGGGCAGCTCGACAGGCAGCAGAGAAGGTCCTCAGGCCTCAGCTGATTCGGCGGCGTCGGCTGAGCGGCCAGCCGAGGCCGTCTGCACGTCTAGGGCCGTGTGCGGCACCGGGCGGGTGGGTCAGCGACCGTCGCGCGGGCCGAAGACGGCGAGGGCGTCGGCGTCGCTGTGCTGCGAGCGCAGGTACTCGTCGGCCCAGGCGGCGGCATCTGGGAAGGCCGACTCCGCCGCCACCCGGGCGCACGCCGCGTCCACGTCGAAATGGGTACGGCGCAGCTGCACACCCGGCCCGAGCAGAGCCCACCACGCGCCCGTGCCCCCGTACGGCATGCCGACGCTGCCCGGGTTGACCACCAGGCGCCTGTCGACAAGCCGGGTGAAGGGCATGTGCGTGTGGCCGCAGACCACCATGGAGACCTCGGCGGGGAGACCGTCGAACACCTCCGCCCATCGCGCCATCCGCGAGTCGACGAGGACGACCTCCTCGTCGTCGCGGGGCGTCGCGTGGCAGAACAGCGTCGGCCCGAGCCCGTCGATCTCCAGCGTCACCGTCGCGGGCAGCGCGGCCAGTCGGGCCACCTGGTCCTCGCGAAGCTGCCCGCCGGCCCAGTTGGACACCTCGAAAGCGGCGAGCCGGCCGGCCCGCGCGTCGATCAGCTCACGTTCGCAGTTGCCGCCCACCCAGCGGACCCGGTCACCCAGGTCGGCGAGCACATCCAGCACCTCGACCGGCTGCGGACCGGCCGCGATGTCGCCGGTCAGCACGATCAGGTCGGCGGCGGCGACGTCCGGCTCCGCAAGTACGGCCTCCAGAGCGGGCAGCACACCGTGGATGTCGGAGAGCACCGCAACGCTGTTCACCATGGCCCTACCCTCACCGCCTCGGCCGCCCCGAGCCAGCATTTCTGCGCCGGGCAGACGAAACGTCCCCGCCCTCCGTCGGTGACGGGAGGCGGGGACGGACCGTACCGCTGTCTCAGACGCGGGCGCGGCGGGCCAGGCGCTCCGGGTCGAGGATGATGATGCTCTTGCCGTCCAGCCGCAGCCATCCGCGCGAGGCGAAGTCGGCGAGCGCCTTGTTCACCGTCTCGCGGGAGGCGCCGACGAGCTGGGCGATCTCCTCCTGGGTCAGGTCGTGGGTGACCCGCAGGACACCGCCGTCGCGGGTGCCGAAGCGACCGGCCATCTGGAGCAGGTTCTTCGCGACCCGACCCGGCACGTCCGTGAAGATCAGGTCGGCGAGCGAGTCGTTGGTCCGGCGCAGCCGCCGGGCGAGCACGCGGAGCAGCTGCTCGGCGATCTCCGGGCGGTTGTTCAGCCACGGCCGCAGCGCCTGCTTGCGCAGTCGCACCAGCCGGGTGTCCGTCACCGCGGTGGCGGTGGCCGTACGCGGACCCGGGTCGAAGAGCGACAGCTCACCGACCATGTCCGACGGGCCCATCACCGCGATCAGGTTCTGCCGGCCGTCCGCGGCGCGGCGACCAACCTTGATCTTCCCGGACAGCAGGATATAGAGACTGTCGCCGGGCTCGCCCTCATTGAAGACGACCTCGCCCTTGCGGACCTCGATCGTCTCCATCTCCTTGGCAAGCGCCTCGGCAGCTTCCGGGTCGACACCCTGGAAGATCCCGCTGCGGGCCAGTACCTCATCCATCGCGCACCTCCGGTTACGCGTGCCGTCCGTCGGCCGGGTCCGCCGTCCGCTGATCCCCTCGCGCGCCGCCAAGTCTAGGCGCACGTGAGCACGAATCAGAGGTCGGCCCTGGAATCTTGATCGGTAGGCGTAACCTGCCCGACGTGCTGAGCGAGCCAACTCTGACCAGTCGCACCGAGGACGGGCGGCGCGTCCCGCTGCTCGTCTGGCGCGCCGACGTGCCATTGCGGGCGGTCAGCAGCGGCCCGCTCGGCGGTGGAATAGGCCTCCGGCGCTGGGTCCTGAACGCCACCGTACCGATGTCGTACGACCGGGACGACCCGGCCGCCCACCTGGCCGCGCTCGCCGCGGACCTGGCCCTCGACGGGCCCGGGGTGGGCCTGCTGACCGGCGTCGACGTGGCCGAGGTGGTGGGCCGCACCGACACCGGCGTGCGGGCCTGGGCGACTGTCGGTCTCGGCATCCCGGTGCTCGCCGCCGCTCCGACCCCGGCCGCGCTCGCGCAGCCCGTCGGCACGGTCAACATCGTGGTGTACGTGCCGGCCCGGCTCGCCGACCCGGCGCTTGTCAACGCGGTGGCCACCGCGACCGAGGCGAAAGCCCAGGCGATCATGGAGCTGGGGTTGCCGGGCACCGGCACCCCTACCGACTCGGTCACAGTGCTCTGCCCGGTGGACGGGCCGGAGGCCGCGTACGGCGGACCGCGCTCCGCCTGGGGCGCCCCGCTGGCCCGCGCGGTGCACGCGGCGGTGCTCGCCGGCGGCGACAGGCCTGTCGTTCCCTGGTCCGAGCAGCTCACCGGCTGAAGTTCCACCCGATCGGCTCTCGTCGGCGCGTTTGCCGGCCGGTAGGGTCGCGGGCGATGTATGCTCCCGCCCCCCTCGCGTCCCGCCCGCGTCGCCGCGTCGCCCTCGGCCTCGCCGCGCTGCTGGCCGCCCTGCTCGTCGCCGGCTGCGCCGACCCCGGCGGTGGTGAGGGGCCGGTCTGGCAGCCGGGTGCCGGTGGCGGTGGCACCGGCGCGCCGGTGACCACGGCCGGGCCGAAGGCCGGCGGCGACGCCACGGCCGGCGGTGCGATCTCGCTCTCGGCCACCGGCGACATCATCATGGGCAACGCGCCGAGCCGACTGCCCGCGGCCGGCGGCAAGGGCTTCTTCACCTCGGTCGCCGAGGCCCTCAAGGCCGACCTGGTGATGGGCAACCTGGAGGAGCCGCTGACGGTGGACACGGGCACCGGCAAGTGCGGGGCCAACTCCACCCGTTGCTTCCAGTTCCGGGCACCCCCGGAGTACGCGGCGCACCTGCGCGACGCCGGCTTCGACGTGCTCAACCAGGCCAACAACCACGGCTACGACTACGGCCCCAAGGGCTACGAGAACACCCGCAAGGCCCTGGAGAAGTACGACCTGGAGCACACCGGGGCGCCGAACCAGATCACCGTGGTCGACGTCAAGGGCGTCAAGGTGGCCGTGGCAGGCTTCTCGTCGTACGTCTGGTCGAACAGCCTCGTCGACATCGCCGCCGCCAAGGCGGTGGTCGCCAAGGCGGCCACCCTCGCCGACCTCGTGGTGGTGCAGGTGCACATGGGTGGCGAGGGCGCGGACAAGACCCGGGTGAAGCCGGGCACCGAGATGTTCCTGGGCGAGAACCGGGGCGACCCGGTCAAGTTCTCCCACGCCATGATCGACGCGGGCGCCGACCTGATCGTCGGCCACGGGCCGCACGTGCTGCGCGGGATGGAGTTCTACCAGGGGCGGCTGATCGCGTACAGCCTGGGCAACTTCGCCGGCGGCGGCAACTCGCTGAGCAACACCGGCCGGCTCGGCTGGGGCGGCGTGCTCAAGGTGTCGCTCAAGCCGGACGGAAGCTGGGCCGGCGGCTCGTTCACCTCGACGTACATGAACTCGGCGGGCAAGCCGACGATGGACCCGGACGACCGTGGTCTGGGCCTGGTCACCGAGCTGAGCCGCACCGACTTCCCCAAGGGCGGCGCCCGGTTCGACGGGCAGGGCAGGATCAGCGCGCCGACGGCGGGTTGACCCGAGCAGGAACGTCCGGGGCGCGACGTAGGCTGACCGTCGTGACCAGTAGCCCTCCCGGTGCCAGCGAGACCGACCTCGGGCGCAAACGCCGTGCCCGCAAGATCGGCCGGGTGCTGGCCGAGACGCATCCCGACGCGCACTGTGAACTGGACCACTCCAACGCGCTGGAGCTGGCCGTCGCCACCATCCTCTCCGCCCAGTGCACCGACAAGAAGGTCAACGAGGTCACCCCGAAGCTCTTCGCCCGCTACCCGACCGCGGCCGCTTACGCCGGCGCGGACCGGGGCGAGATGGAGGAGCTGATCCGGCCCACCGGCTTCTACCGCAACAAGACCGACTCGCTGCTCAAGCTCGGTCAGGCCCTCCTCGACAGGTACGACGGCCGGGTTCCCGGCCGGCTCGTCGACCTGGTGACGCTCCCCGGGATCGGCCGCAAGACCGCGAACGTCATCCTCGGCAATGCCTTCGACGTGCCGGGCATCACTGTCGACACGCACTTCCAGCGGCTGGTCCACAGGTGGCGGCTGACCACCGAGACCGACCCGGTCAAGATCGAGCACGCGATCGGCGCGCTGTACGACAAGCGCGACTGGACCATGCTGTCGCACCGGATCATCTTCCACGGGCGACGGGTCTGCCACGCCCGTAAGCCCGCCTGCGGTGCGTGCACGCTGGCGAAGCTCTGCCCCTCCTACGGCACCGGCCCGACCGAGCCGACAGTCGCCGTGAAGCTGCTCAAGGGCCCCCGGGCGCGTGACCTGGCGGTGGCCGCCGGGGTCGACCCGGAGCTGGTGCCCGCCCAGGCGGTCGCCGCGGAGGTGCCGTGAACAGGCGTCTCGCCCTGCTCGTCCTGCCGCTGCTGCTGGCCGTCGCCGGTTGCACGGCCGGCCCGTCCGACGACCCCGCACCCCGGCGCGCGGCACCGGAGCGGCCGTCGCCGTTCCGGGACTGCGCCACGCTCGACACCCCGCCCACCGCGGCGTCGCCCGGCGCCGCCACGCCCGGGTCGGGCACGTCGACGACTCCCGGCGGGGAGGCCCTGCCGGAGCTGACCCTTGCCTGCTTCACCGGCGGTGCACCTGTCGCGCTGCGGTCCGTCGCCGGCCCGGCCGTGATCAACATCTGGGCGTCGTGGTGCCCGCCGTGCCGCAAGGAGCTGCCCGCCTTCCAGCGGCTCAGCGAACGCGCGGCAGGTCAGCTCCAGGTGATCGGGGTGAACAGCCGGGACAGCCGTGGCGGCGCCCAGTCCATCGGCGAGGACTACGGCGTACGGTTCCCGATCCTCGTCGACCAGGGTGAGGCGTTGCAGCGGGCTCTGGAGCGCAACGCCATCCCGCTCACCCTCTTCGTCGACGCGCAGGGCCGGATCCGGCACGTCGACGCCACCGGCGCGCTCGACGACACCCAGCTCGCCAAGCTGGTCCGCCAGCATCTCGGCCTGGCAGTGTCGGCATGACCCGCAGACCGCCCGACTGGACCGAGCCGTTGCTGACCCGGCTGGGCACGGCCCGCGCCGAGGACTTCACCCGGCTGACCACACCTGCCGAGGGTGGCCGGGAGAGCGCCGTGCTGGTGCTGCTCGGTGAGCAGCCAGACGTCGGCCCGGACGTGCTGGTGCTGCAACGCGCCGCCACGCTGCGCAACCACGCCGGCCAGCCGGCCTTCCCCGGTGGGGCGGCCGACCCGGAGGACGCCGACGTCCGCGCGACAGCGCTGCGCGAGGCGAACGAGGAGGTCGGCCTCGACCCGTCCAGCGTGACGGTGCTGGCTGAGCTGCCGAAACTGTGGATCCCGGTGAGCGACTTCGTGGTCACCCCCGTCCTGGCCTGGTGGCACGACCCGCACCCGGTGCATCCCCGGGAACCGGCCGAGGTGGCACACGTGGCGAGACTGCCGGTCAGCGAGCTCGTCGACCCGGCCAACCGGCTGCTGGTCCGTCACCGCAGCGGCTGGATCGGGCCGGCGTTCTCGGCGCGCGGCATGCTCGTCTGGGGTTTCACAGCCGGGGTGCTGGCGGCCCTGCTGGAGATGGGCGGCTGGGCGCGTCCGTGGTCGCGCGACCGGGTGATCGAGCTGCCGCCGACGGGGGAGACCCCGGCACCGTCGGCCGGCACCGACGAGATCGACGAGAAGGCCCTGCGCTGACCACGCGGTCACCTTCCGCAAGCGATGGTCATCTCGCGGGCGTCCTGCCCGTACGCTTGACCCGTGTCCGCCGTGGATCTCGTCCTGTTGCTGCTCATGCTCGTGTTCGCGATCAGCGGATACCGCCAGGGCTTCGTCATCGGAATCCTGTCGTTCTCCGGCTTCTTCCTGGGCGCCCTGCTGGGCCTCCAGCTCGGGCCGCTGCTGGCCCGACAATTCGTGGACAGCGGCACCCGGGTGCTGATCTCGCTGGTGGCGGTGTTCGGGCTGGCGGTGCTCGGTCAGGCGTTGGCCGGCTGGCTCGGCTCACACCTGCGTAAGACGATCACCAGTGAGGTGGGCAAGCGGGTCGACGACGTCGGCGGGGCGTTCGTGTCGCTGTTCGCGGTGCTGCTTGTGGCGTGGCTCGTCGCCGTGCCGCTCGGGTCGTCCTCACTGCCCTGGCTGGCCGCCTCGGTCCGCAACAGCGCGCTCATCACCGTTGTCGACCGGGTGCTGCCGGACCAGGCCCAGCAGCTCTCCACCGCTCTGCGGGACACCGTCGACACCAACGGCTTCCCGGACGTCTTCGGCGACCTCGCGCCCACCCGGGCCCGGCAGGTCGAGCCACCCGACCCCGCGTTGGCCGGTTCCCAGGTCGTGGTCAACGGGCAGCGGTCGGTGGTCAAGGTGCTGGGCTCCGCGCCCAGCTGCTCGCGCCGCATCGAGGGCTCCGGTTTCGTGTACGCCGACGACCGGGTGATGACAAACGCGCACGTGGTGGCCGGCACCCGATCGGTGTCCGTGGAGCTGGGCGGCGAGCGGTACGACGGCCAGGTGGTCGTGTACGACCCGGACCGCGACCTGGCCGTGCTGCACGTGCCCGGGATGCCCGGTCCGTCACTGCGCTTCGCGGCAGGCAACGCGGGCAGCGGCTCCGACGCGATAGTGCTCGGCTTCCCCCTCGACGGCCCGTACAACGCGCAGTCGGCGCGGGTCCGGGACGTGGACCGGATCACCGGGCCGGACATCTACTCCTCAGGTGACGTCACCCGGGAGATCTACACGATCCGGGCGCTGGTGCGCAGCGGAAACTCCGGCGGTCCGCTGGTCTCCGCCAACGGTCTGGTGCTCGGCGTGATCTTCGCGGCGGCCGCCGACGACCCGAACACCGGCTTCGCGGTGACCGCCGCCGAGGCCCGCCCGGTGGCACTGGCCGGCGCCGAACGCACCAGGGGCGTCGGCACCGGCGAGTGCACCTGAGCGTCGTCCCGGGTCAGGTCCGCGCCGGCGCGGCCACCGGCAGCTTCGCCCGTCCCCACCGCAGCCCCCGGTCCAGCACCGCACGAGCCATGATCACGACGCAGGTGCCACCGTTGATGAACGACGCCACCACGTCGCTCGGGTGGTGCATGCCCCGGTACATGCGGGTCAGCGCCACGCCGATCGGCACCACAAGCAGCAGGGTCCACCAGGCGACCTTCGCGCCGGTGCTGCGCGCCCGCAGCGCCATCAGCACGGCGATGCCCACGTAGAGCGCCACCGCGGCCGAGGTGTGCCCGGACGGGAAGCTCGAGGTGGGCGGCGAGACGTCCATATGCTCCACAGCGGGCCGCCGCCTGTCGATCGCCAGCGTGGTCAGCAGGAACACCAGCGCCTGGGCGGTCACCGCCGCGCACAGGAACAACGGTTCCCGCCAGCGCTTGAGCCAGAGCCGCAGCGCCAGCGCCACCAGCACGGTGACCACGACGATCATCTGGGTGCTGGCCAACGTGCTGAACACCAGCGAGACGTCGTTCCAGCCGCCGGTGCGGTCGGCGGCCAACTCCCTGTTCACCGCGTCCTCGGCGGTGAACGGCCAGGTGTCGGCGAACACCCGGGTGACGAGCACCCCCAGCAGCACCATGACGCCGAGCAGGAGGGAGACCGGCAGCAGCACCCGCCGGACAATCTGGACCACGGTGTCGGACATGGGCCGGCAAGTACCCGATCGACGTCGTCGGCACGCCTCAGGTCGCGTCCGGGTGCCGCTCGACCTCGGGAGCGATGCCGTCGCGTGCCGGTCGGACCGGCCGCAGACCGGCGTGCGCCCGCCAACTGGTGAACGCGGCCGCGGTCGCCGCGACCACCGCCGCGCCGAGCAGCCAACCGCCGATCACGTCGCTTGTGAAGTGCACACCCAGCGCCGCCCTGCTCAGGCCGGTCACCACTGTGAGCAGCACCGCGACGACCCACAACACGACCCGCCACGCGCAGCGCCTGGCGTACGGCAGGAAGACCAGCAGCAGCACCCCGGCGGCCAGGGTGGCGTTCAGCGCGTGCCCGGAGGGGAACGAGTAGCCGGCGGCCCGTGCCACCGGGTCGAGCAGCTCCGGCCGGTCCCGGCCGACGAGCAGCTTGAGCAGGGGACCCATCAACCCACCGACCACCATGGTCGTGGCCGTCCAGGCGGCCAGTCGACGAGCCTTGCGGCGCAGCAGCCAGATCACCAGGAGCAGGGCGGCGACCCGCAGCGGCATGGGCGCGAACACCTCACTCCAGACCCGCATCACCATGACCCAGGCCGGGTGGTCGACCGCGTAGCCGTGCAGCGCGTCGGTGACCGACATGTCCAGTCGGTGCAGGGGCGCCCACGCGCCGAGCACCAGCAACGCCAGCAGCGAGAACGGCACCAGCACCAGGAACGCCGCCGTCACGGCCAGGGTCAGTCGCAATCCCAGCGAGTGATCCGGGTCGAGACGGCGGCGCTGCCAGGACGGACGGTCGGTGGCGAGGGCGTCTGGGCCGGGCGAGCTCATGGCGACGGTTCTACCCCACTCGCCCGCCGCTCAGGCCTACCAGAGCCCGAGCACCCGCTCAGCGCACCCGTTGCCGGAACCGGCGCACCATCATCGCCGCTCCCGTCGCCAGGGCGACGAAGAGCACCGCGCCGACCCACACCTGCTCGGGCGCCGAGTCGTCCTGCGAGCCCGCGGCGCGGGCCGTCCACCGGGTCTCGTTGCGCGGGGCGGTGAGACCGAGCGGGTCACTGCCCGCACCGGCGACCGGACTGTCGTCGGCGGAGCCCGGGGCCGGACCGAAACCGACCACACCCGGTGACGTCTGGTCGTCCAACGGGTTCGCGGTCACCGGCGGCACCTGCGCGGTAAGCGCGGCGACCGGATCCACCACCCCGTACCCGAAGCGGTCGTCCCGGCCGGTCGGCCCGATGTCGCGGGCGGTGACCAGCAGCCGGTTGACCACCTCGCCCGCGGACATCTGCGGGTAGTGCGACCGGACCAGCGCTGCCGTGGCGGCCACCAGCGGCGCGGCGAAACTGGTGCCCTGCACCCGCCAGTACCCGCTCGGTGGACGGGCGCCGACCAGGCCGTTGGCGGGCGCGGTGAGAGCCGTCGCCCGGCCCGTGATCGACCCGGACCACAGGTTGTCGCTGCTGCGCTCCAACCCGGAGACCGCTATGACGCCCGGCTCGCGGGCCGGATACCAGACCTTCAGGTCGGTCGAGGTCGCCAGGTTGCCGGTGCAGGCGACCACCACCACGTCCCGGGCGAACGCGTAGTCCAGGGCCGCGGCCAGGGCCGGGCTGTCACCGCTGCCGCCCAGCGACAGATTGATCACGCGGGCGCCGTGGTCGACAGCCCAGCGGACTCCCTGCGCGACGATCAGGGCGTCGTCGTACCGGTTCCGTTCGTCGAGCACCCGGACCGGCAGGATCCGGGCGTCAGGTGCCAGGCCGACCACGCCCCGCTTGTCGTCCTTGCGGCCGGCGATCAGGCCCGCGACAGTGGTGCCGTGCCCCACCGGGTCCGGCCCGGCGCCGCCCACCAGATCCCTGCCGGGCAACACCTGCCCGACCAGATCGGGGTGGTTGGGGTCCACTCCGGAGTCGATGACCGCCACCGTCACGCCGCGACCGGTCGAGGTGCGCCACGCCGTCTCGGCCCGCAACTCGTCGAGCTGCCACTGCTCGTCGCGGACCTGGTCGGTGCGGCTCACGCTGTCGCCGGGAGCCAACGCCACAGGCGCGCCGGCGAGCTGACCGCCGGTGGCGGGCACGGTGACGGGTGCGGTGGCGACGGTCGGGGCCGCCACGGCGAGCACCGCCGCCACGCCGAGCAGCGCCCGCCGGGTCGCTGCCGGACCGCTGTGCCGAACCCCAGTCACATCCTCAGCCATTCATCCCGACGGAACCATGACGATCGGAGATTACCGGTTTCCCCACCTGTCACGGGAAGAACCGGCCCAACAGGTCACGGTGGCGGCAGTTGGGCGAGCTGAACGAGGCGTACGCCCTCCCGGCGGGTGACCAGCCGGCCACGGCCCGGCGGCAGCGGGCCGGGTCGCACCGGACCGACAAGCGCCCCCTCGTCGGGGCTGCCGGCCATCACCAGACCGGCGGTGGACAGCTCCCGCAGCCGCTGGACGATCGGCTCGTACTGGGCCCGGCCCGCGCCACCCGAGCGGCGCGCCAGCACCAGGTGCAGCCCCACGTCCCGGGCGTGCGGCAGATGTTCCTCAAGCGCCCGCAACGGGTTCGCCGGGCCGGCCGCCACCAGGTCGTAGTCGTCGACAAGCACGAACAGCTCCGGCCCGGACCACCAGGACCTGTCGCGCAGCTGCTGCGGGGTGACCTCCGGGCCGGGTGCCCGCCGCTCCAGATAACCGGCGGCCGACTCCACCAGGTCGGCCGTGTGCGCCGCCGCGGTGCCGTACCCGATGAGGTGCGGCGTCTCGATGGCACCGAGCAGGCTGCGCCGGTAGTCGACGAGGATCACCCGGGCCTGCTCGGGAGTGAACCGGGTGATGATCGAGGTGGCGAGCGCGCGCAGGAACGACGACTTGCCGCACTCCGCGTCCCCGAAGACCACGAAGTGCGGCTCGGTGGCGAAGTCCAGCACCACCTGGCGCAGGTCCGCCTCCGCGACGCCGATCGGCAGCCGCAGCCCGGTCGTCGCGGCGAGATCCAGATCGGCGTACGGCAGTACCGGCGGGAGCAGCCGCACCCGGGGCGCCGCAGGGCCACCCCAACTGCCCGCGATCCGCTTGACCAGGTCTGCGGTGTCCCCGTGCGCGGCGAGCTGGGGCAGGGCGGTGAGAAAGTGCAGGCTCTCCGCTGTCACCCCCCGGCCCGGGCGCTCCGGCACGTTCGCGGCGGCGCGCCGGGCCACGAGCGAGTCGCTCGGGTCGCCGAGGCGCAGCTCCAGCCGGGAACCGAACAGGTCCCGGATCGCCGGGCGGAAATCCAGCCAGCGCAGCGCGGTGGCGACGACGTGCACCCCGTACGACAGGCCCCGGGTGGCCAGGTCGGTGACAAGCGGTTCCAGGTCGTCGTACTCGCCCCGGACGGTGCTCCAGCCGTCGATCACCAGGAACACGTCACCGAACGGGTCGGCCCCGGCCTGGCCGGCCGTCGCCGCCGACGCCCGCCGCTGCCGGTACGCGGCCATCGACTCCACTCCCAGCTCCGCGAAGCGGCGTTCCCGATCGGCGAGCAGTGTCGTCATCTCGCCTACGGTGCGTCGTACCGCAGTCGGGTCGGCGCGCCCGGCCACCCCGCCGACGTGCGGCAGGTCGCGGACGGCGGCCAGCCCACCGCCGCCGAAGTCGAGGCAGTAGACCTGCGCCTCGGTCGGGGTGTGGGTGAGCGCCAGCGCGCAGATCAGCGTACGCAGCACCGTTGACTTGCCGCTCTGCGGCGCGCCGACCACCGCGACGTGCCCGGCCGCGCCGTCAAGCGCCAGCCAGAGCAGGTCCCGGCGCTGCTCCAACGGCCTGTCCACGATGGCCACCGGCACCCCGAGGGCACCGTGCAGCTCCGGGTTGCCCACCACGAGCCCGCGCCTCGGGTCCACCTCGACCGGTCCGAGCAGTTCGTCCAGGGCCGGAGGGTCACCGAGCGGCGGGAGCCACACCTGGTGGGCGGGTGGGCCCTGCCCGACGAGCCGGTCGACCAGCAGGTCGAGCAGCGTCTCCTGGCCGGTCTCGTCCTCGGCCACCGCGGGCAGGGCCGGTGTGGCCGGTTCGGGCACCGGTACGACATGGGTGGTGAAGGTGAGCAGCCGGGCGCCACCGCCACCCGTGGCACCGGGCGGCGTGGCCCGGCGGCGGACCGCGCCGGACACGTACGCGGCCTTGAAACGGGCCAGCGGATCGGTGCCCGCGCGCAGGTAGCCGTGCCCCGGTGACCGGGGCAGCTCGTGCGCGTCCGGCACCCCGAGCACCGTGCGGGACTCCAACGCGGAGAAGGTGCGCAACCCGATCCGGTACGACAGGTGGGTGTCCAGCCCGCGCAGCCGCCCCTCCTCCAGCCGCTGGCTGGCGAGCAGGAGGTGCACACCGAGCGAGCGGCCCAGGCGGCCGATCTGCACGAACAGGTCGATGAAGTCGGGTTTGGCGGAGAGCAGCTCGGAGAACTCGTCGCAGATCAGCAGCAACGACGGCAGCGGGGCCAGCGGGCTGCCGGCCGCCCGTGCCCGCTCGTAGTCGCGCACGCTTGCGAAGTTGCCGGCCCGCCGCAGCAGCTCCTGCCGGCGGACCAGCTCGCCGTTGATGGCGTCGACCATCCGGTCGACAAGTGGCAGCGCGTCGGCCAGGTTGGTGATCACGGCGGCGGTGTGCGGCAACCTGTCGAACGACGCGAACGTGGCGCCGCCCTTGAAGTCGACGAGCACGAAGTTGAGCTGCTCCGAGCTGTGCGTGGCCGCCAACCCCAGCACCAGCGTCCGGAGCAGTTCGGACTTTCCGGAACCGGTGGCCCCGATGAGCAGACCGTGCGGACCCATCCCGTCCTGGGCGGACTCCTTGAGGTCCAGTTCGATGGCGCCACCGTCCACGCCCACCCCGATCGGCACCCGCAGTCGGTCCCGCGCCGACCGGGGCGCCCACCCCTGCTCGGCGGTGAAACTCTCCGGGTCGCCGAGGCCGAGCAGCTCGGGCAGCCCCAGCTCGGCCTGGAGCGGCGAGTCCGGTCCGCGTACCGCGCCGGCCAGCCGCAGCGGCGCCAACCTCCGGGCCACCGCCTCGGCGTCGGCCGGGTCGAGCTGGTCGGCCGTACCCACCTCGGCGTGCCCGTCGATCGACCACGAGTGCAGCCGCCTGCCCTTCAGCTCCAGCAGCAGCGCGTACCTGTCGAGCAGGCGCGGCGGTGGAGTGTCCAGGTCCACGACCGTCACCGCGTCGATGCCGCCGTCGCCGGTCAGGTCGGTGGCGCCGGTCAGGTCACCGCCGTCGAGGACCACCACCACGTGCGGGCCGTCGGTGGCCGGCCCGGCCGGACTGAACCGGGACCGGCTGGCCAGCACGTCGCCCAGCAGCCGCTCCAACTCGACGGCGGAGCTGGTGACCAGCCGTACCGGGCCGAGCGCGTCGGTGCGGCCGGGGTGGTGGGCGTGCGGGAGCCACTTCACCCACTCCCAGCAGGCCCGCCGTTCCGGGCCGGCGCAGACCGCGACGAGCAGCTCGTCGGGGGCGTGGAAGACGGCCAGCTGGGTCAGCACCGCCCGGACCAGCGCCTGCGCCGCCGGGTCGCCGGTCGGCGGCCCGGCGGTCGCCGGAGCGCCGCCCGGCCGGCCGGCGGTCCGCACGTGCACCCGGGCGAAGCTGCGCAGCGACAACGCCACCGGCAGGTCCGGCACCACGGAGTACGCGTCCAGGAAGCGGCGCAGCGCTCCGGCGGTCATCGGCTCCAGCTCCTCCAGCGGCCGGGTGACCGGGGGGACGAGCGGGGTGGCCAGGGTCTGCGGGCCGACGCCGACGCGTACCACTGCGAAGTCCGGGTCGGCGGGCCGGCGTTCCCAGACCCGGTGGCTGTCCACTGTCGACCACAGCCGGCCCGGGTCCGGGTGCCGGTAGTAGAGCCCGGCCCGCTGCCGCCCGGCGGTCTGCCGGACCCGTCGGCGCAGCGTCGCCAGGTGCCGCAGGTACTCGCGTCGGGCGGCCATCATCTCGGACTTCTTCGGGGTGCCTGAGGCGCTGCCCCAGGAGGTCACCAGCATCGCCAGCGAGGACAGCCCGAACATGCCGCCCACCACGTACGAGTACGCGCCCCCGCCCCGGCCGAACATCATGGCCATCGCCACCGTGCCGCCGAGCATCGGCAGCAGCATGAGCATCTGCTGCCACCGTCCACCTGTCACCGCGGGAATCTCCGGCGGCGCCTCGACCGGCAGCTCACCGGCCGGGATCTCGGGTGCCGGCCGGCGGGGCGGGCGCTTGATGACGACGGTGGACACTCGGCCTCCTGACCGCGCTGGGTAACCCGAGCCTGGCTCATCGTAGGTAAAGTCCTGTCGTCCGCGCAGCCTCCGATCCCCCTCGATATGGAGACCAGTCGATGACTACCGGGCTGGCCCGCGTCACCATCAGCGCGCCGCAACGACGGGTGGACGTCGCCCTGCCGGAGCAGGTTCCCCTGGCCGAGCTGCTGCCCGACGTGCTCCGGCACGCTGGTGAGGGCCTCGCCGACGACGGCGAACGGCACGGTGGCTGGGTGCTGCGCCGCACCGACGGGGCCCCGCTGGCGACCGCCCAGGCGCTGCTGGCGCAGGGGGTCCGCGACGGCGAGGTGCTGCACCTGGTGCCGGCCCGCGCGCACTGGCCCGAGCTGGAGTACGACGACGTGGTCGAGGCCATCGCCGAGGGCGCCCGTCGCCGCGGCGGTGCCTGGTCGGCCGACGCCACCCGGGCCGCGGCCCTGGCCGGTGCCGCCGTACCCCTCGGGGTGGGTCTGCTCGCCCTGCTCGCCGGTGGGCCGGCGCACCGGGCCGGCTGGTTGGCGGCGGCCGTTGTGGCGTTGCTGCTCACCGTCGCCGGCGCGGTCGCCTCCCGCGCCCACGACGACGGCGCCGCCGGTGCCACCCTCGGCGGCTACGCCCTGCCGTACGCGTTCGTCGCCGGCGCTCTGGCCGTCGGCTCCGGCGACCCGGTGGGGCCGTTCGGGCCGGTCCGGTGGGTGGGTGCGCCCGAGTTGCTGGCCGGGTCGGTGGCGCTGCTGCTGGCGGCGCTGCTCGGGCTGCTCGGGGTGGCCAGCCGGCTGCGGGTCTTCGTGGCAGGTGTCACGACCGGTCTGGTGGGCGCCGGTGCGGCGCTCGGTGGGCTGCTGCTGCCCCCGGCCGGGGCGGCGGCGATTCTGCTCAGCGCGCTGGTCTTCGCCGTCGGGGTGGTTCCTCTGCTGGCCATCCGGCTGGGCAAGCTGCCCCTGCCGCCGATCACCCTGCCTGCCGCGACCCCCGACGCGGAGCCGGAGCGGGTCCGGGACCTGCCGGACCGCAGCCGGGTGCACGCGGCGGTGATCCGCACCGAGGAGATGCTCACCGGGATGCTGCTCGGGCACGCCCTGCTCGTGGTGGCGGCGGCGGGTGTGCTCGGGCTGGCCGGCGGCACCTGGGGCCGGGTGCTCGTGGCGGTCGCCTCGGCCGTGCTGCTGCTGCGGTCGCGGCTGTTCGTGGCACTGCGCCACCGGGTGCCGACGGTGCTCGCCGGCCTCGCCGGCTACGCGGTGCTGGGCGTGGTGCTGGCCGGCCGGGTCGACGACGCGGGGCGGCTCGCGCTGGTCCTCGGCGGCGCGGCGCTGGCCCTGGTGGCCGTCGCGGCCGGCGCCGGGTACGCGAGCCGGCCGGTCTCGCCGTACCTAGGCCGGGTCGCGGACCTCACCGACACGGCGCTTGTGGTCGCCGTGGTGCCTGTCGCCTGCGCGGTGCTCGACCTGTACGACAGGGCCCGGGGGCTGCTCGGTTGAGCGGCACCCGGGCCCGGTGTGTCAGCGTTCGTCAGTGGTTGGTCTCGCCACGCGCCTCGGCGTCCCGGGCCCGCTGGTAGGAGGCCACGATCTCGGCCTCGGCCTCGGTGCGGCCGACCCAGGTGGCACCCTCGACCGACTTGCCCGGCTCCAGGTCCTTGTACACCTCGAAGAAGTGCTGGATCTCCAGGCGGTCGAACTCGCCCAGGTGGTGGATGTCGCGCAGGTGCTCCTGGCGGGGGTCCTCGTAGGGCACGCAGAGGACCTTGTCGTCGCCGCCCTTCTCGTCGGTCATCCGGAACATGCCGATGGTCCGGCAGCGGATGAGGCAACCCGGGAAGGTCGGCTCGGGGACCAGCACCAACGCGTCAAGCGGGTCGCCGTCCTCGCCCAGCGTCTCCTCGATGAACCCGTAGTCGGCCGGGTACTGGGTGGACGTGAACAGGGTGCGGTCAAGCCGGATCCGGCCCGTCTTGTGGTCCACCTCGTACTTGTTCCGGTGACCTTTGGGGATCTCAACCGTCACGTCGAAATCCATCTGCACGCTCCCTCGTCTGCCCACGCTGGCTAACGGAACCACTGGCGGCCCTCCGGACAGGTGAATGCCCACCCGCCGACTCCGGCCGCCGCATAGTCTTCGGACCGAAGTAGTGTCACCCAAGCCGATTTTCGTTGGGGGAGGAGGGGGTCGTGGGGAGGGAAGATTCACACTACCGCCCGGACGGGAGCGTCGCGCGCGGTACCGGACGATCCGGCTCCGGTGGTGCCACCGGGCGGGTGCCGGTGCCCGACGCCCACCTCCCGCGTGCCGCCGATCCGCAGCCCACGCCGTCGCCGGAGACGGTGAACGGCAGTCCCGCCCCGCTGCCCTGGAACCCCACTCCGGGGGCGGCCCCGGCCGGCCCGAACACCGGCCGCTTCCCCGTCCTCGGGGGTGAGCGGCCCACGAGCGCCCCGCCGCGGGGGAGCGCCGCCGTTCCGACCAGTCCGGCGCCTGGCGGCCCCTCACCGGATCAGAGGCCGACCGCTTCGAACGGCGTTCCGCCGGTGGCCCCGCCCAACGGCGTTCCGCCGGTGGGCCCGCCGATCTCCGCCCTGCCCGCGCCGGCCGACGCCGCACCCGAGCCCGCCGCGCCGCGTCGCCGACGCCGGCTGCCTGTGGTGCTGGCTGTCGTGGTGCTGCTGGTGCTCGCCGCCGTCGGGGTCGTCCTGACCAGGCCCGGCCCGGTGGCCGGCTGGCTGGGCGACGACACCGGGTCGGCGTCGACAGCCGCCGCCGCGACTCCCGAACCGGACCCGTCGGGCGTGCTTTCCGACCCGGACCCGAACGCTCCGATGCCCAGCCCCGACGGGGTCCGGGCCGCGCTCGACCCGCTGGTCGGGGCCGCCGCGCTTGGCGACCGGGTGAACGTCTCGGTGGCCGACGTGACCTCCGGCCAGACGCTGTTCGCCAAGGGCGCGGACGACGGCACGGTGCCCGCCTCGGTGACCAAGTTGGCGACCGCGGTGACCGTGCTCGCCGCGCGGGGGCCCGGGTACCGGATCCCCACCCGTGCCGTGGCCGGCGCGAAGCCCGGCGAGGTGGTGATCGTCGGCGGCGGGGACCCGACGCTGGCGGTCGACAAGAAGGGCTTCTACCCGGGTGCCGCGCGCCTGGACGACCTGGCCGCCCAGGTGCGTACGGCGCTCGGCGGCACCGCCCCGACGAGCGTCACCGTCGACGGTTCGGTCTACTCCGGTCCGGTCTACGGGCCGGGCTGGGACGACGACATTCCGACAGGCGGGTACGGCGGGGCGATGACCGCGCTGATGACCGACGGGGCGCGTAAGGACCCGGGTGCCGCCAGCGGTGGCGCCGAGCGCGTCGCCGAGCCGGATCTGGCCGCCGGCCGGTCGTTCGCCAAGCTGCTCGGCGTACCGGCGGGCACCGTCAAGCGCGGCACGGCCCCGACGCCGGCCGCGGCTGGCACCCCGGCGCCCGGCACCGAGCTCGGCGTGGTGCAGTCGCCGCCGATGATCAGGCTGGTCGACATCATGATCAGTCAGAGCGACAACCTGGTGGCCGAGGCGCTCGCCCGGCAGGTGGCGCTGGCCCGCAACCAGCCGGCCTCGTTCGACGGGGCCGCTGCCGCGATGGACGCCGAGGTGGCCGAACTGGGACTGCCCGCCGAGGAGATCACGCTCTCCGACGGCAGCGGGCTGTCCCGCAACAACCGGATCAGCCCGTCGCTGCTGACCGACCTCATCCGGCTGGCCGCCAGCCCGGACCACCCGGAACTCGCGGGTGTGTTCGGGGGGCTGCCGGTGGCCGGGTGGTCCGGGACGCTCGACGACCGTTACCGCGGTGCGCCGGGCACCGCCGCCGGGGCGGGCGCCGTACGCGCCAAGACCGGCACGTTGACCGGGGTGCACGCCATCGCCGGTCTGGTCACCACGGCCGACGGCCGGCTGCTCACGTTCGCGGTGCTCACCGACAAGGTGCCAGGCGGTACGGACACCGCCCAACCGGCCCTGGACCGGATCGCGGCGGCGCTTGCCGCCTGCGGCTGCGGCTGACCCGGGCACCCGGCGGGGCCGCGACCGGCGTCGATCGCCGGCGCGAGCCCGGGCCGGGGTGTCGCGGCGCGGGTACGGTGGGTCCATGGCGCAGTTCGTGGACTGGGATCTGGCCGCCGCCACCGCGGGGGCGTTGAGCAAGTCGGGCCCTCGGGTGTCGTACGCCGAGGCCACCGACGTGGTCGGCGACCTGCGACGGCTGACCGAGGAAGCGGCCGGGCACGTGGCCGACTACACGGGGCTGCGGGCGCAGGTGTCGCATCCGCCGGTCCGGGTGGTCGACCGCAAGGACTGGGCCGCGGCGAACATCGCCGGTCTGCGTGAGGTGATCACCCCGCTGGTCGGCCGGCTCTCCGGCGACAAGCCGCCGGGCGCCCTGACCGAGGCGATCGGGTCCCGGCTGACCGGGGTGCAGGCCGGCACCGTGCTGGCCTACCTCTCCGGCCGGGTCCTCGGCCAGTACGAGGTCTTCTCCGCCGAGCCCGGCCAGTTGCTGCTCGTCGCACCGAACATCGTCGAGGTGGAGCGCAAGCTCGGCGCCGACCCGCGGGACTTCCGGCTCTGGGTGTGCCTGCACGAGGTGACCCACCGGACCCAGTTCACAGCAGTCCCCTGGATGCGGGCGTACTTCCTCAGCGAGGTGCAGGCCTTCGTGGACGCCTCGTCCAGCGGCGGCGAGCACCTCGTCGAGCGGCTGCGGCGGGGGGTTTCCACCCTGTCCGACGCGGTCCGCGACCCGGAGAGCCGCACGAGCGTGCTGGACATCGTGCAGACCCCCGCGCAGCGGGCCGTCCTGGACCGGCTGACCGCGCTGATGACACTGCTGGAGGGGCACGCCGAGTTCGTGATGGACGGCGTCGGCCCGCAGGTGATCCCGAGCGTGGAGCGGATCCGCGCGTCGTTCAACAGGCGCCGCGAGGCGGGCAATCCGCTGGAGAAGGCGATCCGTCGGCTGCTCGGGGTGGACGTGAAGATGCGCCAGTACGCCGAGGGGCGCAAGTTCGTGCACGGCGTGGTCGAGCGGGTCGGCATGGACGGGTTCAACTCGATCTTCAACTCGCCGCTCACCCTGCCCCGGCTCTCCGAGCTGGGTGACCCGGACGCCTGGGTGGCCCGGGTGCACGGCCCGGCCGGCACCGTCCCGGCCGCGGGCTGACCAGCCCGCCGGTGGCCGCGCTCGCCCCGCCGGTGGCCGCGATCCGGGTGGCGGTCCGCCGCGCGCTGGCCGGGCTGCCGGTCGGCGGGCCGGTGCTCGTCGCCTGCTCAGGTGGCGCCGACTCGCTCGCCCTGGCGGCGGCGACCGTCTTCGTGGCACCCCGGCTCGGTCTGGTCCCCGGCCTGGTGACCGTCGACCACGGTCTGCAGACCGGTTCCGCCGAGCGGGCCGACGCGGTGGCGGCCTGGGCCCGCGATGCCGGGTTCGCGTTCGTGGAGGCGGTCCGCGTCGAGGTGGCCGGGCGGCCGGGTGGGCCGGAGGCGGCCGCCCGGGAGGCCCGGTACCAGGCGTTGACCGAGGTGGCCCGTCAGCACCACGCGGTCGCCGTGCTCACCGGGCACACCCGCGACGACCAGGCGGAGACGGTCCTGCTCGCGCTCGCCCGCGGCGCCGGCCCGCGCGGCCTGGCCGGGATGCCCGCCCGACGGGACCTGTCCGGGGTGCCGCTGCTGCGCCCGCTGCTGGGGACCGCCCGGGAACAGACTCGCGACGCCTGCGCTGTGCTCGGTCTGCGGCCGTGGCAGGACCCGCACAACACCGATCCGTCGTACGCCCGGTCCCGGGTGCGGGCCGACGTGCTGCCGGCGCTGGTGCGGGCTCTCGGGCCCGGCGTGGTTGACAACCTCGCGCGTACGGCCCGGCTGGTGGCGGCCGACAACGCCGCCCTCGACGACCTGGCGGAGGCGGCCCTTGCGGCCGGCAGGCATCCCGAGGGTGGGCTCTCGGTGCCGGCGCTGGCCGGCCTGGCCCCCGCCGTACGCGGCCGGGTGCTGCACGCCTGGGCCCGTGAGCTGGGTGCCCTGCCGGGCGCCCTGTCCCATCGGCACGTCGCCGCGCTGGACGCTCTGGTCACCGACTGGCGCGGTCAGGGTCCGACGGACCTGCCCGGGGGAGTCCGGGTGCTCCGCCGCGCCGACCGGCTCGCCCCGGTGGCCCAGGACTGATCGTCAGGCGCTGTGTGCCCGATCCCGGAACGTCGTCCGGTAGCTGTGCGGGGTGGCGCCGACCCGGCGGCTGAAGTGGTGCCGCAACGCCGCCGCGTCACCGAACCCGGCCTGGTCGGCGACCGCCTCCACGCTCAGCGGCGTCTCCTCCAGGAGCCGTCGGGCGAGCAGCACCCGCTGGTTGGTGAGCCAGTCGTGCGGGGTGGTGCCGGTCTCGGCGCGGAACCGTCGGGCGAACGTGCGCGGGGCCATCCCCGCCCGGGCGGCCAGCTCCTCCACGGTGATCGTCCGGTCCAGGTGTCCCATCAGCCACTCCAGCACCGGTTCCAGGGTCGGCGCCTCGGGCGCCTTCGGGATGGGCGCCTCGACGTACTGGGACTGCCCGCCGTCGCGGTGCGGCGGGACCACCATCCGCCGGGCCAGCCGGGTCGCGGTGGCCGAGCCGTGCTCCTGACGGATGAGGTGCAGGCAGGCGTCGATGCCGGCGGCCGTGCCGGCGCTGGTGAGCAGCCGCCCGTCGTGGACGTAGAGGGAGTTGCAGCGCACCCGGGCGCGGGGATGCCGGCGTTGCAGCTCGTCCACGTACCGCCAGTGGGTGGTGCACTCCCGGTCGTCGAGCAGCCCGGCCTCGCCGAGCAGGAAGGCTCCGGAGCAGACGCTGAACAGGTGTGCGCCCCGCGCGTCGGCGCGGCGCAGCGCGTCGAGAACCGGCCCCGGAACGACAGTGCCCTGACTGTGCGCGGGGACGGCCACCAGGTCGGCCTCCTCCACCGGGCCGAGGTCGGCGTGCGGGGTGAGGTGGAAGCCGGACGAGGTGCGTACGGCCGCGCCGTCCGGGCTGCACAGCTGGAAGCGGTAGCTGGGGAATCCGTCCGCAGTCCGGTCGGTGCCGAACACCTCGGCGAGCACACCGAGCTCGAAGGGGGCGACCTGGTCGAGGACGAGGACGGCGACGTTGCGCAGCATGTGACGAGGGTAACCCGAGAGGTGGCAGTAAATCGATGCCCAGTGGCATCACTGCCACTGTCGGGTCGGCGCGAGTGGTCGCAGACTGGTCTCAGTCCGGTGCGCACCGGCGGCGAAACCGACAGCAACCATGCGAAAGCGAGCGCCGCCATGGAGTTCCTGCTCTTCCTCCTGTTCCTCGTCCTGCTCGTCGCCGCCTCGGCGACTGGCCTCACCGCCGACAGTCACGATTCGGCCGACTGGAAGCCCAGTGACGACGGCCGCCGCTGGCGGTCACGTACCAGCTGATGTGTTTAGCGGTTTATCTACCGAAAAATCCCGGGCGGGACCGCGCCAAAAGGTGCGGCCCCGCCGACGGAGCCCATCCGACGTACGGCAGGCTAGGAGTCATGGCTGACGGCTCCTGGTACGACGCCGACATCGACCACGTGATCATTTCCGAGGCGCAGATCCGCGAGAAGACCGCGGAACTGGCCAAGCAGGTCTCCGCCGACTACGCCCACGTGGGCGACGGGCTGCTGCTGGTCTGCGTGCTCAAGGGCGCGGTGATGTTCATGGCGGACTTCGCCCGGGCGTTGGGCCGCAACGGTCCCCCGGCCGAACTCGACTTCATGGCCATCTCCTCCTACGGCCAGGGCACCACCTCCTCCGGGGTGGTCCGCATCCTCAAGGACCTGGACCGGGACATCGCCGGCCGGCACGTCGTGGTCGTGGAGGACATCGTCGACTCCGGGCTGACGCTCTCCTGGCTGCTGCGCTACCTGGAGTCCCGCTCGGCGGCGAGCGTCGAGGTCGTCGCGCTCTTCCGCAAGCCGGACGCGGTCAAGGTGCCGGTCCCGGTGAAGTACGTCGGCTTCGACATCCCCACCGAGTTCGTCGTCGGGTACGGCCTGGACTTCGGTGAGCGGTACCGCGAGCTGCCGTACGTCGGAGTGCTCAAGCCCGAGGTCTACGCCCGCTCCTGACGGCGTCTCGCGGCCGTCGATGACCGTGTGAGGCCAACTCGCATCGGCATCCGTCAAGCCGACGTTCAGCGCGCTCTCAGCTCTTCCGGTTACCGTGGAGCCCGGTGGCGTGGAGGCTCACTCCGCGCCCGGCCCCCTCGACCGCGTGACCGGGCGTTCGGAGGGTCGGGCCGGACTCCCCGCCACGCCGGTATTCGCCCGGACCCGCCGTACGTCGGTGCGGGGCTGGTGGGCCTGCCCACGGTGTACGCCGTCGATGTCGACAGTGCGCCGAGTGCGGGGCTCGCAAGCTCACTCCTCGCGTACACGGTGTACCGTCGAATGACCGCGGCGCGGCAGTTTCGCGCCTCGGGGTCGAGCCGGCCCGCACGGCGGCTCCGGCTGCCGCACACCGCGGCGACACCATCAGACGGTCAGGACGTCGATCAGGAGGATGCGGGCGCCCCGGCGCTCGACAACAGTATGGAACGTACGCGTTTCTTCCGCCGACCGGTGGTCTGGATCATCCTGGTCATCCTCGGCGCCGTTGTGCTCAGTCAGCTGTTCACCGCTGGTCCCAGCTACCACCGCGTGGACACTTCCGTTGCGCTCGACCAGCTGCACACCGCCAAGATCAATAAGGTTGTCTTCCAGGACAAGGAGCAGACGCTCCAGCTCGACCTGGCCCAGAAGACGAAGTTCGGCGAGACCAACACCAACAGGATCGAGGCCCAGTTCCCGTACCAGGCTGGCGACCAGATCTGGAACGAGGTGCTGGACGCCAAGGCGGCCAACCGGGTCACCGGCCCGGCCGACGCCAAGGTCTCGTCGGACAGCATCTGGATGAGCCTGCTCATCAACCTGCTGCCGATCGCGCTGCTCGTGCTCCTGCTGCTGTTCTTCATGTCGCAGATGCAGGGCGGCGGCTCCCGCGTGCTCAACTTCGGCAAGTCCAAGGCGAAGATGATCACCAAGGACACGCCGAAGACGACCTTCGCGGACGTCGCGGGTGCCGAGGAGGCAGTCGAGGAACTGCACGAGATCAAGGACTTCCTGCAGAACCCGGCGAAGTACCAGGCCCTCGGCGCCAAGATCCCGAAGGGTGTGCTGCTGTTCGGCCCGCCCGGTACCGGTAAGACGCTGCTGGCCCGCGCGGTCGCCGGCGAGGCCGGGGTGCCCTTCTACTCCATCTCCGGCTCGGACTTCGTGGAGATGTTCGTCGGTGTCGGCGCGAGCCGGGTCCGTGACCTCTTCGAGCAGGCCAAGGCGAACGCCCCGGCGATCGTCTTCGTCGACGAGATCGACGCCGTCGGTCGGCACCGTGGTGCCGGCATGGGTGGCGGTCACGACGAGCGCGAGCAGACGCTCAACCAGCTGCTCGTCGAGATGGACGGCTTCGACACCAAGGGCGGCGTCATCCTGATCGCCGCCACCAACCGCCCGGACATCCTCGACCCGGCGCTGCTGCGCCCGGGCCGGTTCGACAGGCAGATCCCGGTGGACGCCCCCGACATGGAGGGCCGCAAGGCCATCCTGCGGGTGCACGCCAAGGGCAAGCCGTTCACGCCCGACGTCGACCTCGACTCGGTGGCACGGCGTACCCCGGGCTTCAGCGGTGCCGACCTGGCCAACGTGATCAACGAGTCGGCCCTGCTCACCGCCCGCAAGGACCAGCGGGCGATCACCAACGACTCGCTCGAAGAGTCGATCGACCGGGTGATCGCCGGTCCGCAGCGACGGACCCGGGTGATGAGCGACCAGGAAAAGAAGATCACCGCGTACCACGAGGGTGGGCACGCGCTTGTCGCCTGGGCGCTGCCGCACGCCGCTCCGGTGCACAAGGTGACGATCCTGTCCCGTGGCCGTTCCCTCGGCCACACCCTGGTGCTCCCGACCGAAGACAAGTACACCCAGACGCGCGCCGAAATGATCGACACCCTGGCGTACGCGCTGGGTGGTCGGGCCGCCGAGGAACTGGTCTTCCACGAGCCCACCACCGGTGCCGGCAACGACATCGAGAAGGCCACCCAACTGGCCCGCGCGATGATCACCCAGTACGGCATGAGCTCGAAGCTCGGCGCGATCAAGTACGGCACCAGCGGGGACGAGCCGTTCCTCGGCCGCAACATGGGCCACGAGCGGGACTACTCGGACTCGGTCGCCGCGGAGATCGACGGCGAGATGCGGGCGCTGGTCGAGCTGGCGCACGACGAGGCCTGGGAGATCCTGGTGGAGTACCGGGACGTCCTGGACAACATCGTGCTCGAGCTGATGGAGAAGGAAACCCTCTCCACGGCCGACATGGCCCGGATCTGCTCCCGGGTGGTCAAGCGCCCGCCGCTCGCGCCGTACAACGGCTTCGGCAAGCGGCAGCCGTCCACCGAGCCGCCCGTGCTCACCCCCGCGGAGAAGGACAAGCTCAAGGCGCAGGCCCAGGCCGACGGCGCGCAGGCGTCAGTCGGTGGCGGGGCGCCGTCCAACAACTCGGACGGTACGCACTGAGCAACGACCCGACGGCCAGCTCCCCCCACCGGGAGCTGGCCGTCTCCGCGACCGAGCCCGACGACGGCGACGACGGCCTGGACTACGTGGCCGCGCGGCTGATCAGCGGCAAGCTGACCGGCCGCCCGGTCGAGGACGCGGTCGACCTGGGCCGCATCGAGAAGGCGGTCCGGGAGATCCTCATCGCCGTCGGTGAGGACCCGGACCGCGACGGGCTCCAGCAGACCCCGGCCCGGGTGGCCCGCGCGTACGCCGAACTCTTCGCCGGCCTGCGGGTCGACCCCGGCCAGGTGCTCAGCACCACCTTCGAGGCCAACCACGAAGAGCTGGTGATCGTCAGGGACATCGACGTGATGAGCCTCTGCGAGCACCACCTCCTGCCGTTCCGCGGCAGCGCGCACATCGGCTACATCCCCGGCCCCGACGGACGGATCACCGGCCTGTCCAAACTGGCCCGGCTGGTCGAGGTCTTCGCCCGCCGACCCCAGGTGCAGGAGCGGCTCACCTCCCAGGTCGCCGACCTGCTCATGGACAAGCTCGCCCCGCGCGGCGTGGTCGTCGTGCTGGAGTGCGAGCACATGTGCATGGCGATGCGCGGCATCCAGAAGTCCGGAGCGAAGACCATCACGTCGGCCGTACGCGGAATCCTGCAGACGGACTCCAAGTCACGCGCCGAGGCGATGGCGTTGATCATCCCCCGCTGACAGCCTGACCCGACACGGCCGGCCACCCACCCGGGTGGCCGGCCTTTTCGTGCGCCCGACCGGCGGGTCAGCCCGCCAGCAGCGCCAGCAACAGTCCCGCCGTGACCAGCACCGCCGGCACCAGGCAGACCAACGCGCCGAAGCGCACCGTCCGGTCCAGACGCTCACCCGGGCCGGGCCGGAACACCCGCCCGATGGCCAGCCAGGCGACCACGAAGGCCACCGCCGGCATCGGCAGCCCGCAGATCAACGCCACCACGCTCGCCGCGCCCGTCCCGGTCGCCGCGTACACCACGACCTGGATCAGCGGCACCAGCAGCGCCAGCGGCCCGTACACCAGGAGGTTCCGGGCCCTCGCCGGCCACGACCCCGGCCGGAAGCGGCGCCGCGCGGCCAGCGCCGCGTCCGCCCCCTCCGCCCAGCCCCGCGCCGTCCGCAGCGTCGCCAGCACGGCCGCCGGGCCGCCCGCCATCGACCGGGCCGCCTCGCTCAGCTCCGGCGGCGACGGCACCAGCGAGATCGCCGGTACGCCCAGCTCCCGCAGCCGCTCCTGCTGGCTCGCCAGCCCGGTACGGACAAGCGTCAGCTCCTCCCGGGCCGCCTCCGCCGAGCGTGCCTGCTCACCGGCGGCAGCCGCCGCGCCGCGGCGTACCCCGTCCAACTGCCGCGCGGCCGCCAGGTACTCCGACCAGGCAGTGGTGGGATCCCCCTCGGTCCCGCTCGACCCGGCGGTACGCTGCCGCACCGGCCCTGTCACCGTCGCGTTCGGACCCACACCGACACCCTCCGCGCCTGCCACCGGATCACCCGGCCTCGTCGGCGAACGGCACAAGCACCGTGCCCCGCTCGTCCGGGCCGTCCCAGAGCACCGCCCGGTCCGGGCGGGCCCGCCACTCCACGGGCCGGCCGAAGACGGCGGAGAGCTGCGCCGTCGGCACGTCCAGCACCGCCACCGCGGCCAGCTTGTCCACCTCGCCGTCCGGCTCCAACAACGCGGCGAACGGCGGCACCGCGCGCCACCAACCCAACAGGTGCCGACCAGCCGGCGGGCCGTCCCGCAGCAGGGCGCGCAGCCGGTCCACGGGCAACTCCCGTGGCCCCGGCCGGTCCAGCCCGAAGACCACCAGATAGGTCGGCAGGTCGGAATCCACGTCCCCGAGCACCGTCGGCAGGTCCACCATGCTTGCCGGATGCCTGGCGGCCAGCTCGGCGGTCAACGCCTCCGCCAGCGGCCGGGCACCCGGATCCGGTGCCGCCACCAGGAAACGGGCCGTGCCCGGCGGGTGGTGGACCGCCGTGCTGCGGGCCGCCGTCGCCAGCAACCCGCCCGCCGCCGGACCCGAACCCAGCACCGCCAGGTTGCGCCCCGCCGCCGGCCCCAGCGGTACGGAAACCGTCGAGCGCGCCACATCCACAGCCCGGCCCAGCAGAGCGGCAGGCCCCCGCGCCTGCCCGGCCGCCGCCGACCGGTACCGCGGATCGTTCCCCAGCAGTGGCCGGGCGTACCCGGCGAAGACAACAGGCGGCGTCGAACCGGCGGGCCGCGCCTCCCACAGCTCGTGACGCAGCTGCTCCACCACCTCCGGGTGGTCCTGCGGGTCGGGATGCCTGATCAACCGCTCGTGGCCGCGGATCGCACCACGCGGACCACCCAGCCCACCTGCCGTGTTCACCACCGCACTGCCCACCGGCAGGCCGGCGGCCGAATCATTCGTCGGCTCCAACACCGGGCTGCCACCCGGCAGCGCCACCCGTACCGGAAACTGCCCCAGCACCGAATCCCGGTGCCCGGCGTCCGCCCGGGCCGACAACCCCAACTCACCCGCGCCCGCCAGCACCAGATGCACACCCCACGCCCGACCGGCCCGCGCCAACCCGTCCACCTGGGCGGCCACCTCGGCGGACAACCGGTCCCGTTCGGCGAAGAGCAGCGGCACATTGTCCACCACACAGACGATCCGGGGCAGCGGCCGAAGCTCGCGCAACTCCGCGAAGCGCTGAGCGCCGGCCCGCCCACCCGCCTCCGCCCGGCGCCGCACCTCAGCCGTCAACTGGTCCAGCAGATCCCGGACGTACTCCCGGTCGGCGGCCATCGCCGCCGCGCGCACCTGCGGAACCCACGACCGGTCCCGCTCGGTCTGCAGAAACTCCACGAACGACTCACCGTCGCCGAGATCTACCAGGTAGAGCGCCAGGTCGTCCGGGCCGTACCGGGCCGTCAGACCGAGCAACGCGGTAGTCAGGAAAGCCGCGCGACCCCCGCCGGACCGGCCACTGACCAGCCAGTGCGGCGTCAGCTCCGTGAACCCCAACGGCACCGGCCGCCCACCGGCGTCACCGACCGTGGTCGTCAACCCGTTCGCCGAATCGGACTCCCAGAGCTGGTCACCCGTCGCCGGCAACAACTCCGCCAACCCCAGCCGGGAACCCGCCTCCACCTGCGCGGCGAGCCGCCGACACACCGCGTCCACCAGGTCGGCGGGCGGATCCGCCTCGACGAAGACCGGCGAGTTCAGACCACCCGGCTGCTCGGCACCCGGACCGGCGAACGACGCCCCCGGCGGGTCACCCAGCAGCGCGTACGCGTTGCGCAGCGCCAACGGCGTCGCGTGCGGCAGCGGCCCCCGAGCCGCGTACGGCCCCGCGGGCGGCCAACCCGCCACCACCAGATGCAACCCGGCCGACGGCCCCTGCCCGGCCAACGCCTCGATCCGCGCCAGATCGGTGGGCCCGGTCAACTCCGGCAGCGCGGCAACCACCAGCAGCAACGTACGGTCGTGGCGTCGACGCCCGCTCGCACCCGGAGTCACCCACTGCTCCGCCTCGGTCAACACCGCGCGCAGGCCCGCCACATCCACCGCCGGCGGCGGCAACAGACCGGCGTCGGCGAGCGCCCCGAACGGGGCCAGCGCATCACCCGTGGCGTCCACCGCCCGCACCAGCAGCGCACCGGCCGGGGCCGCACCCAGCGACCGCAGCAGCACCGCCCGGAGCAGCCCCGCCACCCGAGGCTCCCGCGCGTCGACGTCCACACTCAGGTGGCCAGCGCCCACCAGCGGCACCAGCGCCGGGAAGCGGGCATCGTCCAACGGCGCCGCCGTACCCACCCGGACGAAGAGAGGCGGACCATCACCCGCCGGAGAATCCACAGTGAGCGAATCCAGAGCAGCCCCCGACCAGCCCGGAGCCAACCGCGCCGCGACCGCCCGCAGCCGGTCCGCAGCCTCGTACTGGCGGCGCTGATCGGCAGGGGCCGGGCGGGTCTCATCCAGGATGCCGGCGGCGGCCGTCGCCACAGCCGCAGCCCGGCGGTGCAGAGCTGCGGCGCGGTTCGTACGAGCCTTCGGACCGGCCACCGCGTCCACCCCCTCTAGCCGAGGTTGGCAACCCCTCCCGAGCAGAGACGGTATCCCAGCCGAGGCCGCTCCTCCGGGAGGTACCGCGGCGGTGCGCCGGTGTTGTCGTGGATCTCACCGGTGGGGAGGGGTCCGTCACGATCCGCTGGATCTGAGGCATTGGCTCCGGAGCCTCCAGCCGATAACGTCAGGAGGTGGAATCAGTGCAGCCCCCCGCCGGTTCCCAGGTCTCCCGCGTACCGGCCCAGCGGACGCCGTCCGAGCAGCTGCCGCCGGCCCCGGCCGCGCCGGCCCCGCAAACGCCGCGCCGACGGATGCGGACAGTGCTCATCGTGGTCGGCGGGGTGCTCGCCCTCCTTGCCATTGGCGCAGGGATCACCGGCTTTGTGCTGTACAACAGGGCCGCGACGCTCGATCGCAGCGCACCCGATGTCGTGGTGGCTGGTTTCATTCAATCGTTCCTAGCGGATCGCAACGACGCTAGAGCAGGCCAGTTCATTTGCCAGAACGATGCCGATGTGGGGGATCTGCAGGTTCTGCGAGAGGATTTGCTAGCGCGCGAACAGCGTTTCGGTGTGAAAATCTCGACAAGCTGGGAGATTCTCCAAGTTCAGCGACAGGGCGATCTCGCCAACATCGAGGTCGACCTCGTCCTCTCGGCGTTCGTGGACGGGATATCGCAGGGTGACCGCCAGCGCTGGCGATTCGAGACGCGGCACCAGGACGGCTGGCGGGTCTGCAAGGCTGAGAGATCCTAATCAGCTCATTCGATCCACAGCAGATGAACTGGCACCTCCAGGGTCGTGGGTGACTGGCCGCGCCAGGCCCAGCGGTACCACTCCACCTCCGGCGTGATCCGGACGCAGATGTCCCCCTCGGCGCCCGAGTAGGTCTCGGTGACAGCTCGCAGATCACGGTGCTCCCGGGTGCCCTCGACGTGCACCACCCGTCGCCCGGTCACCGCATCGGCTTCGAACACAGGGGTGGGGGACGGGTGCGTCGGACCGTCCAGCGAGACGAGCCGGATGCCGTGGGTCCGGATGGTCTCCTGCCCTGGCCGGTCACCGACGGTCTCCACCCAGACCCGCTCCACCGGCACCAGCGGCGCGAACACCTCGACCTGCTCGGCCTCGGCCCGATACCACTCGTGTTCGGGGATCACCGGCACGTAGGTGCGCGCTCCCTGCACCACGCGGTCGTCGGCGCGTAGGTCGCCCCTCCAGCCCAGCCCGGGCAACCCGACAAGTACCCGCTGCCCGCGCAACTCCACCCGTTCGGTGGCCGGAACGATGGTGAGCGGACGGGGTGGCTGGGGTGCCCAATCGGGCTGGTCGGCGAACGGGTCCGGCAGCGGTCCGGTCATGCCTGTGCTGATCTCATGCCGGGCGGCGCAGCGGGGCGCCCCGGTCGCGCATGAACGGGACCGGGTTCACCGCTCCGGAGGAGCTGCGGTTACTGCGCAGGTGCACCTCGAAGTGCAGGTGCGGGCCGGACGAGTTCCCGCTGCTGCCTACCTGCCCGATCACCTCGCCGGCCGTGACCATCTGCCCCTTGTGCACGCGGGGCTGGACGACCATGTGGCAGTACCGCGTGATGTAGCCACCTGCGTGCAGCAGGTCGACGAACCAACCGCAGCCACCCTTGCCAGGAAATCCGTCCACATTGCAGCTCTCCCGGCCACGTTTGTCCGGGTCGCACTTGGCCACCAGTACTCGACCGGTCGCTGCCGCGCGGATCTCGGTGCCCTTGGCCGCACCGATGTCGACCCCATCGTGGCCGGGTCGACTTGCGGTCCGGAAGCCGGAGCCGACGTTTCCCGAGATCGGTGCTGTCCAGCCTGAAGCGGCGATCTGTCCCTGCTCGGCCGCGTCGCACACCGCCTTGCCATTGATTTCGACGGTACGGGCCGCGCCGCCAGACAAAGCGTTCACGATGCGGCTGGCCAGTTCCTCGTGCTTGGCGTAGGCGTCCGGGTAGGCGCTGATCTGAACCCGTTGGGCGACGGCCGTCAGTGGTCGACGCTGCCAGCCCTGCACACCGACGAGTTTCTCGTAGAACTTGCGGGCCGCATACGCGGGGTTCAGCCGCTCGGCGACCGAGCCCCACCCCGGCCTCTGCTGGAACAGGCCGAGGGAATCGTGGTCGGCGCCGACGCCCTCGTGCGGCAGGGCCAGCGATGCGGGTACGCCGCTGTTCGCCAGGTTGCGCAGGGCGGACTCCTGCATCGCCGTGGCCAGGGCGATCACCCAGCCGCGCGAGGGCACCCCCATGTCCTGGCCGACCTTGATGATGATCGCGGCATTGCGGATCTGCGCGTCGCCGTACTCGCTGAACCGTGGAAGGTCGCCCGTGACGTTCACCGGACGGACCGGGCCGCATCCCAGGGCCGCCAGGTCGTCCCCGTCCTTTGCCTCATCGCCGCCGAGCCCGGTGAGGAAGAACGCCGCAGTGCCTCCGGTGCAGCACAGCAGGAGCAGCAATCCGGTGAGCGCCGCGGCGATCACGCCGATTCGTAGCGGCGGGCGGCGGACGGCACCAGCAACGTCGTTCACGGCCTCTCCCAGTCCACCACGTCGACGAGCCATCCCCCATCGGAGGCGACGAGTTCCAACCGGAGTTGTCCGGCATCGAGGGGAAGCAGCATCTCCACGAACGAGTCGGTCCGCTCCCGCATGCTCGGGGGGCCGGCGACCTTCTCGGCCGGCACGGTGGCTGGCTCGGCTCCGTCCAACTTCTCGATCAGAGTCGGGGTGGAGAGCGGTCGCATTCCGGCCTGCCACTCTTCGGCGGTCATCCCGGGGCGGCCGAGCCAAGCGGTGGCGAAGCGTTCGGCGGTCTGCTCGGGGGTGCGGGCGCCGGACCGGGTCACCGGCGACGGTGGTGTCTCGGTGGAGAGCACACCGTCGTCGCCGGCCGTCGGGTCCACTGTGGTGATCGGCTGGTTCGGCCTGCTGCTCAGCCCGTCGGCGGGGTTGGTCGGGCCGGAGACGAGCCGCGCCGCCCCGATCACGCCGAGGACCAGCACCGCGATGACCAGTGCCACTCCCAGCCGAGACCGCAGAGCCCGGGTGAAGAGGAACTCCAGCGCCCGTCGCATCGCCGTCACCGTGCCTCTGAGCGCACCCGAGGTCCGGTACGGTCCGGTGTCCGCTCAGACGAGCCCGGCCGATAGACCACGAACGACGGGTTCTCGGCAGGCACGTCCGGCTCTGTCCAGGTCGCCGGCTGCCGTCGGCGAGGTTGGGGCGGCACCGAACCACGTCGGCCGCCGGACTGCTCCGCTGGCGCATCGTCCACGCGTTCCCGACCGTCCGGCCGCCCGGCATCGGCGCGACCCCCACCGACAGGGGCGTTCGGCGTCGGGGCCGGGTCCTCCCGCCGCGCCTCCGGACGTAGCCGGGTCTGCTCCGCGTCCGGCGACCGGCGACGACCGCCCACGGGTTCGGCGGTACCTCCGGGTTCCACCACATCCAGGCGCGCCGCGACCCGCATGTCCCGG
This sequence comes from Micromonospora sp. NPDC047521, assembly GCF_055587305.1. Lineage (NCBI taxonomy): Bacteria > Bacillati > Actinomycetota > Actinomycetes > Micromonosporales > Micromonosporaceae > Micromonospora > Micromonospora sp. NPDC047521. The sequence continues at coordinate 127,876 of NZ_JBVJGN010000006.1, forward strand.
AAGAACCGGCGGTGCCAGGACCCGGCCGAACTGACCGCCTCGCTGCTGTCCTTGCCGCCCAGTTGGGTGATGCGCCGGTACGGCCGCAGCAGCAGCCAGCCAACCACTCCGCACAGCCAGACCAGTACCACCTGGAGCCAGCCCGGCAGGGTGGGTGTGCTCATGATCAGGTCCACCGCGAACAGGTAGATGGCGGCGCCGGTTCCGAAGATGGCGATGTTGAAGACCGCTGCGACAACCGCGTTCGCCAACCGTCGCAGCCCTGCGCTGGCCGGCCGGAGAAGCCCGACGGTGCCCAGGATGGGTGCCGCGATCACCGCCCACCGGAAGATCAGGAAGCCCAGCAGGACCAACACCGAAGCGGTCAGGTCGAACATGGCGAAGAGCACGGCCGCGAGCACCGCGATGAACCCGGACCCGATCCGGTCCATGTCGCGGGTGCCCGTCAGAAACTCGTACGCCTCCGGGTCCTCGGCCCTGATCTGCTCCGCAACAGTCATCCACTGCTGCTGTTTGGCCTTGATGACTACGTCCCGAGTTGCGGGATTGGAGCGTACTGATTCCGCCTCACTCCAATTGAGCGATTTGGCATCGTAGAGTGCGCGGCCGTATTTCTTAGCAGTCTCGCTGTCGGCCGATCCGAGCACACCCCTCAGCCAGTTCCGGTAGAGCATCGACTCAGTTGCCGTGTCGCTGGCGCGAACGGCGGGTGGCCGCTTGTCGACACAGGCGTCCGGATTTGGGAGGACGCATTTGTCGCTCGGGATGTCTTTGGATGCCGGACCGATGGCATCGTGCACGACACCGAGAGAGGTGATCAGAGACCCATCGGCAATGTTCGCCGACTTGACCGGCCAGGCAGCCAGCGCGGTGACCGCCACCATCACCAGCAGCGCCCAGCCGGCCGTCGTCATCGCGTTGCTCATGTCCGACTGGCGGGAGCGCCAGAGGAGGTAGAGGCCCACCACGCACAGCGTGATGATCCCGAAGACGCTGAACACCTTCTGGTAGACGGCCTTGGTGGCCTTCTCCACCAGCGGGTCGGCCCAACTCCACATCGTCCGGGGATCCCAGGCCCGCTCCCGCAGGGCGTTCGAGGCACCCACGACCGCGGTGGCCATCATGAGCTCACCGTTGGCGACAGTGGTGGTGAACTTGTAGTCCGGATGGAGAATGGTGGAGGCGCAACCTCCCTCCACGTGGTAAGTGTTGAAGCTGTAACCCCCGTAGCCGTAGTCGCTGTAGATGCCCTTCGGCCCGGGCTGCTTCGACGATTCCGGCCGGGAGGCGAACCAGCCGGCCAGGCCTGAATCCGGGGCGGAGGGCACGGGCGGCTTGAGGCACTCGATCTCCGAATCGCTTACCTGCTTCAGCTTCTTGACGCAGGTGCGGAAGTCGGCCTGCCACTCCGGGGTCGTGCAGAGGTCGGCGCGGGCCTGGGCCGCCGGTGGTGCGGCGGAGGCCGCCTCCGCCCCGACCAACGGCCAGGCGACGCTGGCCCCGGCCAGTACGCCGAGGGCGAGCAGGAACGACGCGATCCGTGCCCGGGCCCTCGCCATGTCACGCCTCCAGATCCGGCAGGGGGATGCTCGGCAGCACTCCGGCCGCCGCGGCGATCGCGGCGGGCGTCGTGTCGAGGTGGTCCAGCAGCCCGTCGACGTACGAGACGTCGACTCGGACCTTCTGCACGCGGCCGTCGACGTCGCGCATCACGAACTCGCGGAAGCCGAGCCGGTTGGCCGAGTTGGTGTCGGCGGCGGAGAGCGAGGCCAGGGTGGCCTCGTACCCGTCGTTTACCGGTACCCGTAGCAGCCGCAACGCCTCGGAGGCGATCTCGGCGTCCTCGGCGATCCGGCCGACGAAGACTGTGGAGACCAGGTTCTGTACGTCGAGGCCGAGGATGTCGCGGGGGTTCTGCGAGGCGACCAGCGCGGCGAGGTTCCACTTGCGGGAGTCCCGTGCGAGTCGGACGAGGAACGACCGGCCGGAGCGCCAGCCCTCCATGAAGTGTGCCTCGTCGAGGCCGACGAGCTTGCGGGAGGACATCGAGCCGCCGTAGCAGCGGCGGACGGCGAGCCGGTGCGCGGTGTGCAGCATCGGCAGGGCGAGGGCCTCCTCGGCGGACCAGTACTCGCGCTCGATCTTGAGGTCGGGCAACCGCAGCCCGGCCATGGTGATCACGGTGAGCGCCGCGTCGGCCCCGAGCAGGCCTTCCGGTGGTCTGCCGAAGAAGAGCATGGCCAGCGGCATCTCGGCCGTGTCCAGCAGCAGGTTGGCCAGTTCCTTGCCGGCGTCGTCGTCGAGGCGTCCGAGGCAGCTCACCACGTCGTCGAGGGTGGAGGTCTCCTCGGCGGGCACCTGGCGGACGGCGTGCCGGAACAGGGTGGCGGTGGACGCCTCGCGGGCCACCTGCGGCGGCACCAGCATCATGCAGATGTCCTGGACGAGCATCCGTCGTTCGGCCCGCGCGTTGGAGACCGCGATCTCGAACTCCCGGTCGCCGGCGGCACCGATGCCGAACTCGCTGCGCAGTGGCGTCGGGATGAGCGAGTAGGGCGCGAGCGTGCCGTGCTCCGAGCCGGTCAGGTTCAACACCCGGGAGTACGGCCGCAGCTCGGGCATGGCACAGAGCCGGGCCAGCGGACCGGACGGGTCGAGCAGAGTCACCTGGACGCCCCGTCGCGCGGCGAGGTAGCCCAGCGCGCCGAGCAGTGTCGACTTGCCACCACCCGGCTCGGCGACGAAGACCGCGAGCCCGGAGCGTTCCCGCACCTCCATGGGGAAGTGCAGGTCCAGGAAGACGGGTCGACGGCAGGTGCCGGCGGTCCGACCGATCAGGTCGCCCCGCCTGTCGCCCACGTTGGACGCGGCCTGGGGGAGTGCGGCGGCGAGCAGCGGGACCGGCATCCGGCGGACGTAGCCGGTGTTGGCGATCGGTTCGCCGGGGATGAACTCGCGGGCCAGCCAGTCCTGGTTCTTCGGGTGCTGGAGTGAGATGCGCAGCTCGCGGGAGTAGAGCTGGATGAGGCGACGGGCCCGCTCCAGGCACTCCTCCCTGGTCCGGCCGCCGACCGCGATGCGGTGCCAGCCGTGGGCACGGGCCGAGTCGACGGGCAGACCGGTGGTCATCTCGTCGCCGATCACCAGTGCCCGCTTGGCCAGGCGTTCCAGCTCGGGCGGTGCGTCGATGCCGTGCTCGGCGTAGTCGAGCTGCTGGGAGCGGATCATTCGCAGCCGGTGTTCGAGATTGCGGAAGGAGTCGCCGGAGCCGAGGATGTCGACCCGGGTGGAGATTTCCATGGGCCAGGGCAGCCGCTCGTGGAAGTGCAGCCAGGGCTCGTGTCGTTCCGGGATCTCCAGCGGCTCCATCCGGCCGACGGCGAGTACGGCGACGTGCCGTTCCTCGCCGGTCATCCGGTTGACCAGTTTGACCGTCGAGCCGTACGGGGTGCGGTACCGCTCGACCTGCTCGGTGAGCGCCAGCAGGTCACCGCGTTCCCACTGCCCGTCGGTCACCGGCGAGAGGGTGCCCGGGGGTGACATGCACAGCGCCACGGAGCGGTAGAGCAACCACTCCAACTCCTGCGCGGTGACCCGGCGACCCCGCATGCCGAAGGCGCCGAGCACCTCGTCGAACTGTTCAACTGTGCGGCCCAGCTTGCGCCGTTCGCCATCGGCGGTGCCCCGGCCGAAGGTGCGCAGGAGCCGTTCGGTGAGCGAGTCACCGAGCGACCGGCGGGCGAACGTGACGCCCAGGTAGGTCTGCCCCTCGGCGTGGTTGACGGCCATCAGGTGTCGCTGGGCGGCGACGAGGTGGTCGGCCCAGCCGGCGGTGCCCGGCACGTCGGGCAGCGGCGACGCGGTGTGCGCGTCGATGGTGCGTGCCCACTCGTCGGCGGGGAACGGCCGGGTGGTGCGCCGCAGGTGCAGCCGGAAGCCGGCGAGACCCGCGTACTGCTCGGAGATCGCCGACAGCAGCGCCTCGCGTTCGGCGTCCGGTCGGAACGCCCAGCGCACCTCGGGCAGCCAGTACCAGGCGGTGACCGTGTTCGGGGTGAAGGTCAGGTGGCCGGCGATCTCGGTGATGGCCAGTTCGACAGACGGGTCCCGATCCCCGAATTTGATTTTCGGGGCGCGTACCCGGGTCGGTCGGACGGGTCGGTCCTGCCGGCTCGCGGCGCGTTGCCGCGGCGCGACGATCTCCTTGCCGGCTGCCTTGGGTCGCTGCGGGCCGTCGGCGCGGCGCGGCGTGCGTTCCAGGGCGGGCCGGTCCTCAGGTGCGGCGCCGGCCGGTCGTTCCGTCGGGGTGGGCGGCCGCTCGACCGGCGCGACAGGCCGGTTGGTAGGTGTCGGCGTCGGACGGCCGGCTGCTGGGTCCAGATCGCTCGCCGGGTGCGCCATCGGCAGCCGGTCACCCGCCTGGTGCGGCACCCGGGACTCGATGGCGGGGTGGGTGTCCGCCCGTCGCGGCTCGGCGGGCGGCCGCCGGCCGACGGTGGACCGGTCGTCCGGGGTCCACGGCGGCTCCAGCTCGGGAGCCGGGCGTGCCGGCGCGACGGCTGGCGGTTGCTGCGGGATCGCCTGCTGCTCCCGAGTGGCGGGGCCTGCTGGAATGGCTCGTTGGCCGCCCGGTCGGGCGCCGCCGAACAGATCCAGGAAGGGCGAGTCGATGTCGGCGTTCTCGCCGGCCGTCACGGCTGTGGGCTCGGCGGGCGGTGTACGCCGGGACACCGGCCGGGGCGCCTGGAAGACGCCTACCGCTCCGTGCCCGGGTGAGGTCACCAGCGCGGGGTCGAGCGCCACCTCGTCCTCGTCTTCGGTGTAGTCGAACGACTGCGCACGGTGACCTGCCGGTGCGCCCGGGCGGCCGGCCGGGGAACCCGGCGTGGAAGCGCGGCTCATGCGATCGCCCCACCCTTGTCGTACGACTGACCGCTCGGTGTACGCCCGGTCATGCCAGCTCCTCCCGGATCCTGATCCGGCTGCCGACCAGGCGCGGGTCGCGCTGCTCGACGGCCGGCTCCCGGGTGCGTCGCCAGTCGGTGAGCGCGGTGCGGATGACCACCCGCGCCGGCCGGTCCGGGTCGACGTGCCGGAAGATGAACGACGTGGTCACGATGGCCAGTGCGATCTCCCAGGCTGGGAAGAGCTCGACCGTGAACGTGAACAGCCAGTGGATGAACATGTAGAGGGGGACGAGCAGCATGAAGAGCCCGTACTGGGCGTACGGCAGGTGGACCGGAAGGGTGTAGCCGGGCGGCCCGAGGTAGACCAGGCGTGCCCGGTAGATGTCGTCGTCGGTGCGCAGCCGCATCTGGTGACCGCGCCTATTCGAAGATCAGGTCGATCAGGTAATTGCCGACGAAGAAGAGTGTTGCCGCGCCGGCGATGAAGGCCAACCCGACGATGGCGATCGCGGAGCTGGTGAGCACCTTGGAGATCTCGCCCCGGCTGGCACGCCCGATGAAGATGACGCCCAGGACGGCGAGCAGGATCGGTGCGATCTTGCTGGCGAAGAAGGTGACCACACCGCTGGTGTCGATCCCCTTCGGGGCTGGCTCGGCGAGCGGAGCCGACGCCAGGGTGGAGAGCGCGTGGGCGACGCCTGACGACGCCGTCTCCATGAGCTCGAAGGCGATCACTGGAACCTCCCCATAGCGCGGCCGGCGGTGCCGCGGCGGTGCAATAGGCAGACCTGGCGGGAAAATGTGCTCGCAGGGCGCAGCGTTCACGACCCTGTGTTCGTTACTCACCACGGAGAGTGGCGAGCTTTGGGCGGTTTTCCCCCGCTTCGGCCCTCCCTCCACGCTTCGCCATCTCGATGCTGGCCAATTCCAAAGCGTACGGGCCGCCCCGGATTGCGACAAGCCGCGAACGGGATGCCCGATGCTGCCCGGATGACCGATCGTACACCTGTTCTAACGAGCACGTCAGGGAGGGTTGCCCCGGGTCGCGGGAGGCCGCCACCGCGACCGGTACCGTCTAGTCGTGACCGATCTGGTGCGGGCTCCGGGCCCGGTGGTGATGGGCGTCCTCAACGTCACGCCGGACTCCTTCTCCGACGGCGGACGGTACGCCGACCTCGACGCGGCCGTCGGACACGGCGTCCGTCTGCGCGACGCCGGAGCGCACCTGGTGGACGTCGGCGGCGAGTCGACCCGCCCGGGCGCCGAGCGGATCGACGCGGCGACCGAGGCGGACCGGGTGCTGCCGGTCATCCGCGCGCTCACCGCCGCCGGGGTGCCGGTCAGCATCGACACCAGCCGCGCCCGGGTGGCGGAGGCCGCCCTCGAGGCCGGCGCGGCGGTGGTCAACGACGTCTCCGGCGGCCTGGCCGACCCCGACATGGCCCGGGTGGTCCGCGACGCCGGCTGCCCGTGGGTGCTCATGCACTGGCGGGGCCACTCCCGGCAGATGCGCGAGCTGGCTAGCTATGGCGACGTGGTGGCCGACGTGCGGACCGAGCTGTCCGAGCGGATCGACGCGGCGTTGGCCGCCGGCGTGGCCGCCGACCGCATAGTCATCGACCCCGGCCTCGGCTTCGCCAAGACGGCCGCGCACAACTGGGAGCTCAGCGCCCGGCTGCCGGAGCTGCTGGACCTCGGGTACCCGCTGCTCTTCGGCGCCAGCCGCAAGTCGTACCTCGGCCGGCTGCTCGCCGCCGCGGACGGCACGCCGCGGCCCACCGCGCAGCGGGAGGCGGCCACCGTCGCCACAAGCCTGCTCGCGGTGGCGGCGGGCGCCTGGGGGGTACGCGTGCACGACGTCCGCGCCACCACCGACGCGCTGGCCGTCTGGGCAGCGACCGGCAGTCCGCGCCTGACGGCCGGACCGGAACGAGCGGGGCGGCGATGACTACCGACCGGATCCAGCTGACCGGCCTGCGGGCGCACGGCCGGCACGGCGTGTACGACTTCGAACGGGCGCAGGGGCAGGACTTCGTCGTCGACGCCGTCCTGGAGATGGACCTCGGCCCGGCCGCCGCCAGCGACGACGTCGCCGCCACCGTGCACTACGGCGAGCTGGCCGAACGGCTGGTCGCGGTGATCACCGGTGAGCCGGTCAACCTCATCGAGACCCTGGCGGACCGGCTGCTCGCGGTGTGCCTGGCCGACGAGCGGGTCGACGCCGCCACGGTCACCGTGCACAAGCCGGAGGCCCCGGTGCCACACACCTTCACCGACGTGGCGGTCACCATGACCCGGACGCGTACCCGGTGACCCGCGCCGTCCTGTCCCTCGGCAGCAACCTGGGCGACCGCCTGGAGCACCTGCGGACGGCCGTCGCCACGCTCGGGGACGCCGTGCGTGTGGTGTCCGGGGTGTACGAGACTCCACCGTGGGGTGACGCCGACCAGCCCGCGTACCTCAATGCGGTGCTGCTGGCCGAGGACCGGACCGCGACGCCGCGCGACTGGCTGGAGCGGGCGCGGGCCGCGGAGCTGGCGGCCGGCCGGGTCCGTGACCCGCTGCGGCGGTTCGGGCCGCGTACCCTCGACGTGGACGTGATCGCCGTCTGGGGCGACGACGACGAGCCGGTGCTCAGCGACGACCCCGAGCTGACCCTGCCGCACCCCCGGGCGCACCTGCGGGCGTTCGTGCTGCGACCGTGGATCGACATCCAGCCGTACGGGCGGCTGCCCGGTCACGGCTGGCTGACCGACCTGCTCACCAGCGGCCCGGCCGCGGACGACGTGCTGGATCTGCGTGCCCGGCCGGAGTTGGCGTTAGAGTCGAGCGCATGACCGAGTGGAGCCGGCCGGCATGACGCAGGCGAAGTCCCCACCACCGGGCGGGCCGGGCCCCGACCGGTCGCGGATGGGTCCCACCCGGATCTCGAGCCTTGTCGTCGCCGCCCTGGCCGCCGCTGCCGTGGCCTGGCTGTTGATCAGCAGCCTGTACTACAGCGGCATCCCACGGCTGCCCTGGCTGCCCGTCGTGACGCTTGCCGCGCTCGCCGTGCTGGAGGCGTACGCCGCCGTCAACACCCGTGGGCGGATCGAGCGCAAACCCGGCCGAGACCCGGTCAACCCGCTGATGGTCGCCCGGTTCGTGGTGCTGGCCAAGGCCTCGGCGCTGGCCGCCGCCATCTTCGCCGGCTTCTACGCGGGGTTGACCGGCTGGCTCTTCGTCGAGAACACCCGGGCGGCAACGGAGGACCGGCCGGCCGCCGCCGGTGGTCTGCTGGCCTCGCTGGCGCTGGTCGGCGCCGCGCTCTGGCTGGAACGCTCCTGCCGGGTGCCGGAGCGCCCGGACGACGAGCGCGAGCCCGACCAGCGCGAGAGCCGCCCCGGCCAGCGCTGACCAGGGGGTTACGCCCGGCTCCCGGGCGCGGGTACGGTGCCTGCGATCGGAGAGCGATGGCCGCCCACGATCCGTCCGCGCGCCGGACCGGAGGCGGCCGGCCACTGGGGAGGCGGCGTCATGGGGTACGAAGAAGCGGGCCGGGACCGGTCGGCCGAGCCCTCGTCCGGGGTGCCCGCCGCCGTACTGGAGAGCGTCTTCGACGACCCCACCCACGGCGAACCGGGCCGGGACCGGGTGGGCGTGCACGTGTGGTGGGAGTTCCTCCTGGTGGCCGGTCTGGTCGCGCTCGGCTGGCTGCTGTGGCGGGAGGACTCGGGCGCCCTGCGCGCCGACAACCTGCGCACGTTGCTCGTCGACGCGGTCGGGCTCGGACTCCTCGCCCTCGCGGCCGGGCTGAGCCTGCGGACCGCGGCCCCGAACCTGGCCGTCGGGCCGGTGGCGATCGCGGCCGCCCTGCACTACGCGGAGCAGGGCGATCGGGGCCTGGCGGCGTCCGTCGGCCCGGCCGTCGCGGTCGCCGCGCTGGGCGGGCTCGCGCTGGCGTTGGTAGTGGTGGTGCTGCACGTGCCGGCCTGGGCGGCAAGCCTGGCCGGTGCGGCAGGCGTTGTGGTGTTCATCGAACGCCGCTCGTCGGCGGTGCTGGTGCAGGGTGACTACGACCCCGGGCGGACGGCCGGCTTCCTCTTCGCCGGGTTCGCGGCGGTGGCGGTCCTCGGCGGGCTGTTCGGCACGATCCGGCCGATCCGTCGCCTGGTCGGCAGGTACCGACCGGTCACCGATCCGGCCCGCCGCCGGGGTGTGCTGGCCGCCGTGGTCGCCGCCGTCGCGCTGATCGGCTCGACCGTGCTGGCCGCGCTCGGCGGCGTGCTGATCGCCGCGAACGGCCCCGGCCCGGTCACCCCCGGCACCGGCCTGGACTGGACCGTGCTGGCGCTCGGGGTGGCGCTGCTGGGCGGCACCAGCGCGTTCGGCCGCCGGGGCGGGGTGTTCGGCACCCTGCTGGCGGTCAGTCTGGTCACCGTCCTGCGGGAGTACGCGCCGGAGCGGGGCTGGACGCTGAGCACCTGGGCGGTGGGCGGCGCGGCGGTGGGCGTCGGGTTGCTTGTCACCCGTCTGGTCGAGACGTTCGGGCGCCCCCGGACGGGTGCCGTCCCCGACCGGCCCGAGCCGGTCGCCGACGGCACGATCAGCACGGGCTGGGCCATGCCGCAGTCGCAGTCGGTGGACAACTGGCCGCCGACTCTTCCGACGCCTGCCGCGCCGCAGCCGACCGACCCGTGGCGGGAGCCGCGGTGGGAGGACAGCCCGCGCCGGTGGGACGCCGACGAGCGGTGAGCCGCGTCGCGTCGCCGCGCCGGAGCTGATCTCGCCCGTTAGGCTCGGCGCATGACCGACTCACCTGCCGCCACCCCCGGCGGAACCTCGTTCGAGGCACTCGACGCGCTGTCCACCGAGGAGTTGCGGGAACGGGCGTTCGCCCTGGCCCGGGAGCGTCGCGACGTGGGCTTCTACTGGTCGGTGCTGCGGCACCTGCCGAACGCGGACGAGGCGACGGTGCTGGACGGCGCACCCAACTCGATCGGCCCGACGATCGACGAGGCGAACGCCCTGTGGCGGGAGCTGACCGGGCACGGCTACGAGGAGTCGGCGCCGCTGCTGCGGGCCGCCTTCATCGACTACCTGATGAAGCACTGAGCCGTTCGGGGCAGCCCAGGTCCACCCGGCAGAGCGGCACCGGGCCTGGGCGGATGACATCGTTCTTTCACCGGTCCGGCCCGGTGAGCAGGTACGGAACGGCCGCCGGCACCGGCGCGCTCGCCGTGCTGCTGCTGGTCGGCATCTGCGGCAGTCCGGCGTACACCGGTTGGGCCGCCACCCAGACCGACCCGGACTCGGGAGTCGCCTTCTACCTGCGTGTGCTCGCCTGGCCGGCCTGGCGGCTGGACGCGGACGGACAGGCCGGCGGGTTGTTCGCCGCCGACCTGCGGGCCGTGGCGCTCGTGGTCCTCGCGGTGGCGCTGCTCTATCTGCTGCCCGCGGCGCAGGTCGCCCGGGTGCCGGGCTCGGTCAGCCAGTTCTTCTCCGGCTGGGCCGCGTACGTGCTGGCCGGCGGGCTCGCCGCCGTGCTGGCGGCGCTGCTCGGCCCCGACCCGTCGCTGCTGCGGGCGTTGCAGGAGGCCAGCGCCGGAGCCGGCTACGGCTTCCTCGCCGGCTGGATCATCGGCACCGCCAGCCTCGGCGGTCGCGCCTGAGCCACACCGGCGCGGCGGGACGGCTCAGCCCGTCGTCCGGCCGAGGTCGAGCAGACGCTGCCGGGTGAGCGCCCCGACGGGTCGACCGTCGTCGGTCACCACGAGCCGGTCCCGGCCCGAGGTGAGCAGGACCGCCAACGCGTCGTACGCGGAGCCGTCCAGCGGCACGGTGGGCAGGTCCGTGGCGGTGTCACCGGCCAGCGGGTCCAGCGACTCCCGGTCCAGGGGGGTGACCACCAGCCGGCGGATGCCCCGGTCGGCGCCGACGAACTCGCGTACGAACGGCGTGGCGGGCGCGCCGAGCAGGGCGGCCGGGGTGTCGTACTGCTCCAGGTGACCGCCCTGGGACAGCACCGCGATCCGGTCGCCGAGCCGTACGGCCTCGTCGAGGTCGTGGGTGACAAGCACGATCGTCTTGCGGACCTCGGCCTGGAGTCGGAGGAACTCCTCCTGGAGGCGGGATCTGACGATCGGGTCGACGGCCGAGAACGGCTCGTCCATCAGCAGCACCACCGGGTCGGCGGCGAGCGCGCGGGCCACCCCCACCCGCTGCCGCTGGCCGCCCGACAGCTCGTGCGGGTAGCGGCCGCCGAACTGGGCCGGGTCCAGTCCCACCAGGTCGAGCAGCTCGTCGACCCGGGTGCGGGTCCGGTCCCGGGGCCAGCGCAGCAGGCCGGGCACGGTGGCCACGTTCGCGCGGACGGTCTGGTGTGGAAAGAGGCCGACGTTCTGGATCACGTAGCCGATCCGGCGGCGCAGCCGAACCGGGTCGACGTCGGTGACGTCCTCGTCGCCGAGCCTGATCCGGCCGGCGGTCGGCTCGATCAGTCGGTTGATCATGCGCAGCACCGTCGACTTGCCGCAGCCGGACGGGCCGATCAGGACCACCAGCTCGCCGGACCGGACGTCGAGGCTCAGCTCCCGGACGGCCTCGGTGCCGTTCGGGTAGCGCTTCTGGATGCCGTTCAGGGAGATCGACGCCGCGCGAGGGGAGCCAGCCGGGCCGGGGGCCTCCGGGGTAACGTCCACGTATGTCCTTCCGCCTGAGCTACCGGGCCGACCCGGGTAACCCCTGGTTCTCCTGGCAGTACGTGCGGGACAACTCTGACACGATCCTCGCCGCGCTGCGCGAACACGCCTCCCTCACCGGGCGGGCGGTGCTGATCGCGGTGCTGATCGCCCTCCCGTTGTCGGTGCTGGCGTACTGGGTCCGGCCGCTCGCCGGTCCGATCCTCGCGGTCAGCGGGGTGGTCTACACGATCCCGTCGTTGGCGCTCTTCGCGTTCATCGCACCGTACCTGGGCACCGGGACGACCACGGTGCTGGTCGGGCTGGTCCTCTACGCGCTGCTGCTGATCGTCCGCAATGTGGTGGCCGGGCTCAACCAGGTGCCGCCGGAGGTCGGTGAAGCCGCCGAGGGCATGGGCTACGGCAGGTGGGGGCGGCTGTTCCGGATCGACCTGCCGCTGGCCGTGCCGGGCATCGTGACCGGCCTGCGGCTGGCGACCGTCTCCACTGTGGCGTTGGTCACGGTGGGCGTGCTGGTCGGGCACGGCGGCCTCGGGCAGCTGATCTTCGCGGGCTTCCAGAACAACCTCTACAAGGCCGAGATCATGACCGGTTCGGTGCTCTGCGTGGCGCTCGCCGTCGTCCTCGACCTGCTGCTCGTCCTGGTTGCCCGGCTGGTGACCCCGTGGACCGCGAGGAGGGCACGGTGACCGCAGCGGCGAACCCGGTGAGCGAGGCGGTGCTCTGGCTCAACGACCCGCTTAACTGGACGAACCCCGGCGGGATGCTGGACCGGCTCGGCGAGCACCTCACCATCTCGGCTCTGGCGGTGGCGCTCGGCTGCCTGGTGGCGTGGCCGCTCGGGCTGTGGCTGGGGCACACCGGACGGGGCGGCGGTCTGGTGGTGCTGGTGTCCAACGCCACCCTCGCCATTCCGACGCTGGCGCTGCTGACCATCCTCCCGGTGGTCTTCGCCAGCGGCTTCGGGCGTACGCCTGTGGTGGTGGCGCTCGCCGTGTTCGCCGTACCGCCGCTGCTGGCCAACGCGTACACGGGTGTGCGTCAGGCGGACCCGGAGGCCCGCGACGCCGCCCGGGGGATGGGTCTGTCCGGCGGGCAGGTGCTGCGGCGGGTGGAGCTGCCGCTCGCCGTGCCCTATCTGGCGGCCGGTTTCCGGACCGCCGCCGTGCAGGTGATCGCGACAGCCGCGCTTGCCTCGTTCGTCAACGGCGGCGGCCTCGGCGAGATCATCCGGACCGGGTTCGGCCTGGGTATCGCCGGCGGCGGCGGTCAGATCCTGGCCGGCGGCGTGCTGGTGGCCGCGCTCGCCCTGCTGGCCGAGGTGGTCCTCGGTGTCGTCGAGCGGCTGGTCACGCCCCGTCCGCTGCGGCGCGGGCGGCAGCGGACGGGCCAGCCCCGGCCCGCCGACGCCACCGGCCGTGCCTGATCCGCGCCCGCTGCTCCGTCCGGGTGAGTCGGCGGCGATCAGCCGAACGCCGAGGGCGCGGTCGGTGACGATGAGGTGACGAAGTCCATCTCAGGTTGTCGGTCCGTTCCGGAGGATGTTGGGTGGACATTCGCGGGCGACCAACAGTCAGGATCGCCCGTCGGACACGCGGCCGGCCCGGGACGGGCCGCGCCGGGACACGGAAGGCGGGCACATGCGCGCACGTACACGTCTCGCGATCGGTGCCGTCGGCGTCGTCGCCGGGGCAGCGCTCCTCACCGGGTGCGGTGACGCCGGTTCGTCAGGCACCGACGCGCCCCAGCAGAGCGCTTCCGGCGCCGGGTGCGCCCCGGTCAAGGGTCAGCAGCTCATCGCTCTGCAGGACGACAAGAAGCTCCAGAACTCCGACAACGTCATCCCCGCGGTCAACAGCAAGGTGGCCAACCCGCAGCTGATCGCGGCACTCGACAAGGTCTCGGCGACGCTCGACACGCCGAAGCTGATCCAGCTCAACAAGGCAGTGAACGACGACCGGAAGACCCCGAAGGTGGCCGCCGAGGAGTTCGCCGGCGCCAACAACCTCACCGCGGGCATCGCCAAGGGTCCGGGCGGCGACATCACCGTGGGCGCCGGCAACTTCGCCGAGAGCCAGATCCTGGGCGAGCTGTACCGGATCGCGCTCACCGCTGCGGGCTACCAGGTCAAGGTGCAGCAGATCGGCAACCGGGAGCTGTACGAGCCGGCCCTGGAGAAGGGCGAGGTCCAGGTCGTCCCGGAGTACGCGGCGACGATGGCCGAGTTCCTCAACACCAAGGCCAACGGCCCGAACGCCCAGCCGGTCAGCTCGCCTGACATCAACACGACGGTGACCGCCCTCAAGGCCGAGGGCGACAAGGTGGGCATCACCTTCGGCGCCCCGGCCGCCGCACAGGACCAGAACGCCTTCGCGGTGACCCAGGCGTTCGCCGACAAGTACGGCGTCCGCACGCTCTCCGAGCTGGCCGCGAAGTGCTCCGGCAGCGCGACGGTGCTGGGTGGCCCGCCGGAGTGCCAGCAGCGCCCGTTCTGCAAGCCGGGTCTGGAGAAGACATACGGGCTGTCGGTGGGCTCGTTCTCCTCGCTGGACCAGGGTGGCCCGCTGACCAAGAGCGCGCTGCGCGACGGTTCGATAAGCGTGGGCCTGATCTTCTCCTCGGACAGCGCGTTCGCCACCAGCTGAGCCCTTCACCGCCGCGCTGACGGACGCCCCCGCCCGCATCCGGGCGGGGGCGTCCGCGCGTGTCGGTGACCCGTTCCCTCTGCTGGGGATCCTCGGTAGGCTGCACAGCCATGCCAGCCCCGGTCACCCCCGACGCCCGGCGTCAACCGCGCCTGCTGACCATGCTCTTCTGGGCGGGTGTGGGCCTCGCCCCGGTGGCGGCGCTGATCCTGCTGGTCGCCGACGGCAACACCCCGCTGCGTTTCGCGGCGGTGCTCGCCATCGTGGCGGTCGTGCTCATCGGTCTGTCCATCGCGCTGCGACCCGACGGTGACGCGGCACGCGCCGACGAACTGCTTGACGAGATCGAGGAACTGCGCCGGGAGTTGCGGGCCGAGATCCTGGCCGCCGCGCAGCGCGGCAACCAGGCACTGGACCAGGCGCAGCGGGCACAGGAGGGCATCACCGCGGTCCGTCGTCGCCTCGATGCCAGCAGTGCCGCGCTCGCCGGCGCGGCACCCGACGCCGCGGGTGCGGGACGGGCGCGGGTGCCGGCCGCCGGCCAGGTCGATGACGCGCCGGCCGGAAGGGCGTCGGTCACCGCTGACGCTCCGGCCGCCCGCAGCCGGGTGCCGGGCGAGGTTCCGGCCGGCCGGGGCCGGGTGTCGGGTCCGGAGGACGCCGCCCGCTGGGGCCGCGCCGAGCACGCCGACGAGAACGAACCGGCGTACCCGCGGGCGACCGCCGAACCGCCCCCCGCCGGGGTGTACGGCGCCGAGCAGCCCCGCGCCGGGGTGTACGGAGGGGAACGCCCCGCCACCGCCCGGTACGGATCGCCCCGCCCTCGTGAGCACGACCGGCCCGAGCCGGGGCACCGACCGGCCGGCGTTGTCCGGCACACCGAGACAGTGCACGTCACCACCAGGCACACAGTGGTGGACGGTGGACCGCCGGAGCCCGCCACCCGGTACGGCGGCGGGTACGCGGGCCAGTGGACCCCGCCGGCGCAGGAGTGGACCCGGGGCGGCGGCGCGGACGAGCGCCCCCGCCCGGCGGAGCGTCCGCGTGGTGAGGCGGAGGACCGTCAGTGGGCCGGCTACCCCGACGACAGGCCCGGTCGGGGCGCCGACCGGGAGGTGCCCGACGTCGACGCCGAGCCTGGTTGGCGGGCCCGGCGCGACGAGCCGCAGTGGACCGGTCCACGGGACGCGTACGCCCCCGCCGACGAGCCGGCCCGGGGCTTTCGGGAGCAGCGTGACGAGCGCGGGTGGTCGGAGCGGCGCGAGCCCGACCGGGGGAGCGCCGCGCCGCAGTCCGGGCCGCCGCTGCGCGCCGACGACACAGGCGAGTTCTGGTCACAGATGCGGGCCGGTGACCGCTGGGCGGCCGTCCGCGACGACGAGCACGGCCGTGAACTGCACGTCGGGGAACGCCGGGCCGAGGTGCACGCCGACCCCGCCGGCACCGAGTACCGGATGGCCGACCGCTGGGCCTCCGTCCGCCACGAGGAGCCGCGCCGCCACGAGGAGCCGCGCCGCCACGAGGACGCCCGCCGTCATCGGGAGCCGAGCCGGCAGGACGACGCCGACTGGTACGCAGAACGCGAGTCGTACCACCCGGACGAGCCGGCGGGACGGCCGGCACTGCCGGTGGGTGGCGTGCCGGTGCCGGACGAGTGGCGTCCACCCCGCCAGCGGGGTGACCAGGCGGAGCCGGAACGGGTCGGCCGGCGCCGGGTCGAGGAGCGGTACGGCTACCCGCCGCCTGACGACGTGCCGCGCGCCGGCGGCGCCCCGCCCGGCGAACGCTGGCGCTGAGGCGTCACTTGTCGATGTCGCCGACCACGAAGAACATCGAGCCGAGGATGGCGATCAGGTCCGGCACGAGGCAGCCGGGGAGCAGGGTGGCCAGAGCCTGCACGTTGGCGTACGACGCGGTCCGCAGCTTCAACCGCCACGGCGTCTTCTCACCCCGCGACACGAGGTAGTAGCCGTTGATGCCGAGCGGGTTCTCCGTCCAGGCGTACGTGTGCCCCTCGGGTGCCTTGAGCACCTTCGGCAGTCGGGTGTTGATCGGACCGGTCAGCCGGTCCACCCGGTCGAGGCACTGCTCGGTGAGGTCCAGCGAGGCGTACACCTGGTCGAGCAGCACCTCGAAGCGGGCGTGGCAGTCGCCGGCGGTCCGGGTGACCACGGGCACGTCCAGTTCGTCGTACGCCAGGTAGGGGTCGTCGCGGCGCAGGTCCAGGTCGAGCCCGGAGGCGCGGGCCACCGGCCCGGACGCGCCGAACGCGGCGGCGTCGGCGGCGGAGAGCACACCCACGCCGACGGTGCGGGCCAGGAAGATCTCGTTGCGCCGGATCAGGTGGTCCAGGTCCGGCAGCCGGCGGCGCACCTCGGCGATGGCCGCCCGGGCCCGCCCGGTCCAGCCGTACGGAACCTCCTCCTTCAGGCCACCCACCCGGTTGAACATGTAGTGGATCCGCCCGCCGGAGACCTCCTCCATCACCGCCTGGATGGTTTCGCGTTCCCGGAACGCGTAGAACATCGGCGTGATCGCGCCGATCTCCAGCGGGTAGGAGCCGAGGAACATCAGGTGGTTGAGCACCCGGTTCAGTTCCGCTAGGGCCATCCGCAGCCAGGTCGCCCGCTCCGGCACCTCCATGCCCATGAGGCGTTCCACGGCGAGCACCACACCCAGCTCGTTGGAGAACGCCGACAGCCAGTCGTGCCTGTTGGCCAGCACGATGATCTGCCGGTAGTCGCGGACCTCGAACAGCTTCTCCGCGCCCCGGTGCATGTAGCCGATGATCGGTTCGCAGGCGACCACCCGTTCGCCGTCGAGCACCAGCTTCAACCGCAGCACACCGTGCGTCGAGGGATGCTGCGGGCCGATGTTCAACACCATGTCGGTGCCGAGCTGCTGATCGCCGGTGCCGGCGACGAGGCCGGCCCCGGTGCCGACGGTCAGTTCACGGAGGTCCCCGGCGTCGGTGGTCATGCCCGTCATCGTGCCACGGCGGCGGCGAGCGGGATGCCGACCGGCTGGCGCAGCCACAGGTGCCCGCCGAGCCCGGCCGGGTCGGTCAGCTCGGCCACCGCCGACGCGGCGGCAAGCGCCCGCACGTAGCCGGCCGGGTCGGTACCGGCCAGGCTGAGCGGCGGTCGCCCGCCGTCGGCCCCGAGCGCCCGCAGCGCCTCGGCCTGCGAGACCAGGGAGTACGCGCACCGGGCGACCGCCGCGCCGGCGGAGGCGACCGAGTCCATCGCCACGTGCGCGGTCACGTCTGTCGTCCCGTCCAGCACCGGCGCTACCTGCCGCCCACCCCGGTACCCGGTCAACGTCCCGTCCACGGGCCGGCCTTCTCGCAGGTGCCCGTAGTCGACGGCCACCGCCATGCCCCGCTCGACTTTTCGCACCGCGTTGGCCCAGGCGTCGTCCCGTGGTCTGCCGATTTCTGCTCGGTGGCCGCTGTGGGGGGTTTCGGGGCAGCCCGGCCGGCTCCGGGCGGTCAGGCTTGATCCCTGCGCCGGCCGGGCTGCCCCGAAACCCGACTCGCTTCCGCTTGTCGCGTCAGCCCAGTTCACCCCACTTGTCGCGGATGCCCGGGTCGCCTCCGGATTCGGGTCGCTGTCCGTGCTGGGCAAGATCCCGGGGCTGGGCCACCAGGTCGTGAGCCAGTCGAGATCAGCGGGGCTGACCGGCTCACCGATCGTCTCCACGCCACTTTCGGGGTCGACCAGCACGTATCGCCAGCCATCCCTGGTGTGTACCGCGACGTCCAGTGGGACGTTGTCCAGCCACTCGGTGGCAACCACCAGTCCGGTGATCCCATCGGGGATCTCGGAGACCCACCCGATCTGTTCGGGCAGGTGTTCGGGGCGGTCGGCGTACTCGACAGCTGTGAAGCGAATTCGTTGCGCGAGCGACGGACGGGCGGCGACCGACGACGGCTCGTCGGGCGACCGACGGACGGCGGCCGTGGGAGTCAGGGTTTCCGGGGAGCCCGCCCGCGGGGGGATCAAGCCTGACCGCCCGGAGTGGGCGGGCTCCCCGGAAACCCCCACCGCGAGCCCGGCGAGAGAAATCAGCAGCTCCCCCCGCCCCGCCCCCACGTCCACGACGTCGAGACGGGGAGGGTGCCCGAGTGCCGCGTCGACCTGCGTGACCAGGCGCAGCAGGGCTGCGGCGAAGGCGGGCGAGGCGTGCACGCTGGTGCGGAAGTGGTCGGCCGGCCCGGTGCCGCCCACGAAGAAGCCGCCCGGCCCGTAGAGGGCGTGACTCATCGCGTCCCGCCACGGGATCGGCATCAGCTCACTTCGGGGTTCAGCAGGTGTCACCGTGCCGACCCTACGGCCACCCGCTTCCCGATCCCCGATGACCGGCTTCGTGGTTCAGGCCCGGAAGTAGTGCCCTTCGCTCAGGTCGGCGATCAGTCCGGGGTGGGTGGGCGTCCAGCCGAGCAGGTCACGGGTGATGGCGGACGACGTCGGGTTGTCCATCTGCGCGAACGACCCGAGGAAGCCGAAGTGGTCGTTCGCCTCGGCGGGGCTGATGCTGCGGACCGGGATGCCGAGGTTGTCGCCGATGGCCTCCGCGATCTGCCGGAAGGAGACGCCCTCGTCGGCGGCACCGTGCAGGCGCGTGCCGGCGGGGGCGTTTTCGAGGGCGAGTCGGTAGAGCACTGCCGCGTCGAGCGTGTGGACGGCCGGCCACCGGTTGGCGCCCTCGCGGACCGTCTCGAGCTGGTCCGGGCGCGGCAGGCAATCATCGAGAGCAGCCCAGAGCTGCAGGAGCGTGAACTGCGCAAGTCGGGCTCCCTGGCGGCCGCGGTCACCGCCGCCCTGCGCGCCAGGGGCGTCGACGAGACCACGGCCACCCTGGCCACCGAGTCGGGTGCCACGGTCTTCCGGGTCGCGTTCGCCCGCTGGATCGCGCCCGGCAGCGACGCCCCGCTCAGCGACCTGATCGCCGAGGTCGCCGCCGAGCTGCGCGCCATCACGTCGGCCCCGACGCGCTGACCTCAGCCGACTCGATCGGGCCGTCTCGACGGTGGTGAAGGTTTTCACACATGCTTGTCCCGGTTCGGCGGGCCGGGCGCATACTTGCGATCGACCGGTACCCCTTCTCGAGGACTGGATCGTCGTCATGAGCGCACCGCTGCGCCCGCGCCCTGGGCCCGCCGCATCGCGGGATCGCGCCGTTCCCGGCGCCCGCGCCACCTCCCGCCTGCTCACCGTCGGTGTCGTCGGCGCGGGCCGCGTCGGAGCCGTGCTGGGCGCCGCGCTCGCCGCCGCCGGGCACCACGTGGGCGCCGTCACAGGCGAATCCGGAGCCAGCCGGGCACGCCTCGCCCTGCTGCTGCCCGACGTGCCCCGCCGCCCCGCCGTCGCCGTCGCGCACGCCGCCGCCGACCTGCTGCTGATCGCCGTACCCGACGACGCGCTGGCCGGGGTGGTCGCCGACCTCGCCGAACGGGGCGCCCTGCACCAGGGGCAGGTGGTCGCGCACACCTCCGGCGCACACGGCCTGGGCGTGCTGGCGCCGGTCATCGCGGCCGGCGCCCGGCCGCTCGCCCTGCACCCCGCCATGACCTTCACCGGTACGCCCGACGACCTGGCCCGCCTCCACGGCATCTCGTACGGGGTGACCGCCCCGGCGGAGCTGCGTGCACTGGCCGCCCGCCTGGTCACCGACCTGGGTGGCGTGCCCGAGTGGGTGGCCGAGACGGACCGCCCGCTGTACCACGCGGCGCTGGCACACGGCGCGAACCACCTGGTGACCCTTGTGAACGAGGCGACCGACCGGCTGCGGGACGCCGGCGTGGGCCGGCCCGAGAAGGTGCTCGCCCCGCTGCTGCGGGCCGCCCTGGAGAACGCGCTGCGCCTCGGCGACGACGCGCTGACCGGCCCGGTCTCGCGGGGTGACGCGGGCACCGTGCGGCGGCACCTGGCCCGACTGACCGCCACCGCCCCGGAGTCCGTTCCCGCGTACCTGGCGCTGGCCCGTCGTACCGCCGACCGGGCGATCGCCGCCGGCCGGCTCCGGCCGGTGGACGCGCAGTCGCTGCTCGGGGTTCTCGCCGATTCGGATCGGGAGGTGGCCGCGTGAGCGCGAGGAGAGAGCCGATCCTGCGAGCCCCGCAGTCGCGAACCGAGGTGGCGCCGTGACGCAGCTCGTCCACACCCGTGCCGAGCTGGCCGAGGCCCGGGCCGGCCTGAAGGGCACCGTCGGTGTCGTGATGACCATGGGTGCCCTGCACTCGGGGCACGAGACGCTGCTGCGCGCGGCCCGGGAACAGGCCGACCACGTGCTGGTGACGATCTTCGTGAACCCGTTGCAGTTCGGGCCGAACGAGGACTTCGACAGGTACCCCCGGACCCTCGAGGTGGACCTGGAGATGTGCCGGCGGGCCGGCGCCGACGTGGTCTTCGCCCCGTCGGTGACCGACATGTACCCCGACGGCCAGCCCCGGGTACGCCTCGACCCCGGTCCGCTCGGGGCGGAGCTGGAGGGCGCGAGCCGCCCCGGCTTCTTCCACGGCGTGCTCACGGTGGTGCTGAAACTGCTCCAGCTCACCCGACCGGACCTGACGTTCTTCGGCGAGAAGGACTACCAGCAGCTCACCCTGGTCCGGCGGATGGTCCGGGACCTGGACGTGCCTGTCGAGGTGGTCGGCGTGCCGACGGTGCGGGAGCCGGACGGGCTGGCGCTGTCCAGTCGCAACCGCTACCTGAGCGAGTCGGAGCGGGCTGCCGCCCTGAGCCTGTCCGCCGCGCTGCGGGCCGGCGCCCGGGCGGCCGACGACGGCCAGGACGCGGGCGCGGTGCTGAGCGCCGCACATGCCGCGTTCGGCGCGGGTACACCCGGCGCCCGCCTCGACTACCTGGTGCTCACCGATCCCGAGTTGGAGCCGGGGCCGGTGTCCGGGCCGGCCCGGCTGGTGATCGCCGCGTGGGTAGGCGCGACCCGCCTGATCGACAACGCGGCGATCCACCTGGCACCCCGTCCCTGACCAGGCCGCCTCCCACCTCCACCACCTTGGCGAAAGGCCATTTCCGATGCTGCGGACCATGCTCAAGTCGAAGATCCACCGGGCCACGGTCACCCAGGCCGATCTGCACTACGTGGGTTCGGTGACGGTGGACGAGGATCTGCTCGACGCCGCCGACCTGCTCCCCGGCGAGCAGGTGGCGATCGTGGACATCACCAACGGCGCCCGGCTGGAGACGTACGTGATCCCCGGTGAGCGGGGCAGCGGCGTGATCGGCATCAACGGTGCCGCCGCGCACCTCGTGCACCCCGGCGACCTGGTCATCCTCATCTCGTACGGGCAGATGGACGACGCCGAGGCCCGGTCGTACCGGCCCCGGGTGGTGCATGTGGACGCCGACAACCGGGTGATCGAGCTGGGTGCCGACCCGGCCGCGGCGGCCCCCGGCACGGCCGGTGACCCGGTGCCCAGCCCGCTGGCCGTGTCCGCCGTGTGATCCCCCGCGTCGTGATTCCGGTCTGTCACCGGAAGGTCATGTCCGGTTACCCTTGGCGCGCCGGCGCAAGCTGGCGGGTGGCTGGGGGAGGCCGCTATGCGCAGTGCCGTGACGACCCTGTTCGCCGCCGCCGTGACGGCGGTGCTGCTGGTGGGCTGCGCCGGGTCCGGCGATCTGGACGGTGACCTGACCGACGACTGGGCCGCGATGGCTGCGCCGTCGGCGTTCACTCCGGCGGCAGGTGTGTGTCACGCCGCCGACTTCACCGACGTGGTCACCCTGGCCGGCTACGAGCCGGTGGACTGCGCGGGCCCGCACCGGCTGGAGACCGTGCACGTCGGGGCCTTCCCGGCCCAGCGGGCGACCGCCCCGGCGGGTGGTTCGGCGGAGCTGCGGGGCGCGTTCGCCGAGTGCGACACCCGGGCGACCGGGTACGTGGGTGACGACTGGCGGGCCGGGCGGCTGCGGTTGTCGGTGGCGCTGCCCTCCGGGCCGGGCTGGGCGGCGGGCTCCCGCTGGTTCCGGTGCGATCTCACCGAGTTGAACACCGTCGAGGCGGCGGCGACTGTGGTGGTCCGCTCGGGCAGTCTGCGGGACGCGTTGAAGAGCCCCTCGCCGCTGCGGCTTGGTTGCCAGCAGACCCGTGGTGCGGCCGGGCGTGTGCAGACGCTTGTCCCGGTGGAGTGCGGCAGGCAGCACGACGCCGAGTTCGTCGGGGTGTGGCGTGCACCGGACACGCCGTACCCCACCCGGGACGCCGACTGGGCGCCGCTCTACACGGGTTGCCGCAGCGCCCTCGGCCGCTACGTGGGCGTGCCCGACGACGCCGAGCTGCGCTTTCGCAGCGGTGTGGTGGTCCGCCCGCCGGGGGCCGGGCGGTGGCGGGTCGGTGACCGGGGCGTGCGCTGCTACCTGTGGCTCAGCGACCGTACGGTGGCCGCCTCGCTGAAGGGCGCGGGCCCGGCGGGTCTCCCGGTCCGGACGAAGTGACAGCGGCCCGACGGTCGGCGCGGCCCGCCCGGCGTGGGACGGGGTAGCCGATACCACTCGTCCCGCCCCCGCCGCCCCCGACGAGGATCGTTCGGGTTGACTGGGGGGATGGACCTTCCGACCGTCGACCTGCCGGCCCTGCCCCCGCTGCTGGCCGCGCCCGAGCCCGGCTGGGTGGAGACCACCGACGTGATCGTGGTGGGGTCCGGGGTGGCCGGCCTGACCGCGGCGCTGCACCTGCGGGAGGCGGGCCTGCACGTCACAGTGGTCACCAAGGTCAACATTGACGACGGCTCGACCCGGTGGGCGCAGGGCGGCATCGCCGCGGTGCTCGACCCGACGGACACGCCCGCGGCGCACGCGCGGGACACCGAGGTCGCCGGGGTGGGACTCTGCGACCCGGCGGCGGTGCGGGTACTTGTCGAGGAGGGCCCGACCCGGCTGCGGGAGCTGATCCGGATCGGCGCCGAGTTCGACCGTCACCCGGACGGCTCGCTGATGCTGACCCGCGAGGGCGGGCACCTGGCGGACCGCATCGTGCACGCCGGCGGGGATGCCACAGGCGCGGAGGTGCAGCGCGCCCTGCACGCCGCCGTGCAGCGCGACCCGTGGATCCGGCTGGTCGAGCACGCCCTGGTGCTTGACCTCCTGCGGGCGCCAGGTGACGGCCCGGACGGGCTCGGCCCGGCCTGCGGCATCACCCTGCACGTGCTCGGCGAGGGCAGTGAGGACGGCGTGGGCGCCCTGCTGGCCCGTGCGGTGGTGCTGGCCACCGGAGGGATGGGGCAGGTCTTCGCGGCCACCACCAACCCGGCGGTCTCCACGGGCGACGGGGTGGCGCTGGCGATGCGGGCCGGCGCGGCGGTGACCGACGTCGAGTTCGTCCAGTTCCACCCGACCGCCCTGATCACCCCGTCCGGCGCGGGCGTTCCCGGTGCCGGGCACGCGCAGCAGCCACTGGTGTCCGAGGCGCTGCGCGGCGAGGGCGCGTACCTGGTGGACGCGGACGGCAAGCGGTTCATGGTGGGCCAGCACGAGCTGGCCGAGCTGGCCCCCCGGGACGTGGTGGCCAAGGGCATCCACCGGGTGCTGCTGGCCACCGGCGCGGACCACGTCTTCCTCGACGCCCGGCACCTCGGCGGGGACTTCCTGGCCGGGCGGTTCCCCACCATCGTGGCGTCCTGCCTGGCGATCGGCGTCGACCCGGCCACCGACCTGATCCCGGTCGCCCCGGCCGCCCACTACGCCTCCGGCGGTGTCCGCACCGACCTGCATGGCCGCACCTCCATCCCCGGCCTGTACGCCTGCGGTGAGGTGGCCTGCACCGGTGTGCACGGCGCGAACCGGCTGGCCAGCAACTCGCTGCTGGAGGGCCTGGTGTTCTCCCGCCGGATCGCCGAGGACATCGCGGCGGGTCTGCCCGAGCAGGCCCAGCCGGCGGACACCGGCGCCTGGCGGGGCGGCGAGGGGTGGGTGCTGCCGGCCGAGGCCACGCCCGCGTTGCAACGGGCGATGACCCGGGGCGCGGGGGTGCTGCGGTCGGCGACGACGTTGGCCGCGACGGCCGGGACGCTCACCGAGCTGGGCACCGCCCGGGGCCGGCCCAGGACCGCCGACTGGGAGGCGACAAACCTGCTCACGGTGGCGTCGGCGCTGGTGGCGGCCGCGTACGCGCGCGGCGAGACCCGGGGTTGCCACTGGCGGGAGGATTTCCCGACGGCCGACGAACGGTGGCTGGGCCACCTGGTCGGTTCGATCGGGGCGGAGGGCCGGTTGACGCGGCGGTGGGAGGAGAAGGCATGACGGAGTCGACGCGGACCGCGCTGCTGGCGGCCGGACTGGACCCGGAGCAGGTGCGGCGGGTGATCGAGACCGCGCTGGTCGAGGACCTGGGACCGGATTTCCTGGACGTGACGAGCGTGGCCACCATCCCGGCCGGGCAGAACGACACCGCTGACCTGGTGGCCCGCGCCGACGGGGTGCTGGCCGGGATGGCCGTGGCCGCGGCCGTGTTCGAGCTGGTGGGCGAGGTGACCGGCTCCGGTCGTACCGTCGAGGTGTCGGTGCTGGCCCGCGACGGCGAGCGGGTGGCCCGCGGCGACGTGCTGGCGACGGTGACCGGCCCGACCCGGCTGCTGCTCACCGCCGAGCGGACGGCGCTGAACCTGCTCTGCCGGATGTCCGGCGTCGCCACCCACACCCGTGCCTGGGCGGACGCCCTGGCCGGCACGAAGGCGATGGTGCTGGACACCCGCAAGACGACGCCGGGCCTGCGGGCGCTGGAGAAGTACGCGGTGCGGGCCGGCGGTGGCACCAACAAGCGGATGGGCCTCTACGACGTGGCCATGATCAAGGACAACCACAAGCTGGCGGCCGGGGGGATCACGGCGGCGTACCGGCGGGTCCGGGAAGCGTTCCCGGAGGTCCCGGTGCAGGTCGAGGTGACCACAGTCGACGAGGCGGTGGAGGCCGTGGAGGCCGGGGCGGACTTCCTGCTCTGCGACAACATGACGCCGGAGACGCTGGCCCGGGCGGTGGACGCGGTGGGCGACCGGGCGGAGCTGGAGGCGACCGGCGGGCTGACCCTGGAGGTGGCGGCCCGGTACGCGGCCACAGGCGTCGACTTCCTCTCGGTGGGTGCGCTCACCCACTCGTCGCCGATCCTGGACATCGCGATGGACCTGCGCACCGGGTAGTTGTCTAGGCTGCGAGCGTGCTGCTCTGCATCGACATCGGAAACACCAACACCGTGCTGGCGACCTTCGACGGCGACAAGCTGGTGCACTCCTGGCGGATCAAGACCGATGCCCGTTCGACGGCGGACGAACTGGGCCTGATGTTCCGGGGACTGCTCGCCGGGGACAACGTCGAGATCACCGGTGTGGCCGCCTGCTCGACGGTGCCCGCCGCGCTGCGGTCGCTGCGCACCATGCTCGGCCGCTACTACGCCGACCTGCCGAGCGTGATCGTCGAGCCGGGTGTGCGCACCGGGGTGCAGCTTGCCATCGACAACCCGAAGGAGGTGGGCGCCGACCGGGTGGTGAACACCCTCGCGGCGTACACCCTCTACGGCGGGCCGTCGATCGTTGTGGACTTCGGCACCACCACCAACTTCGACGTGATCAGCGGCCGGGGCGAGTTCCTTGGTGGGGCGTTCGCCCCGGGCATCGAGATCTCGTTCGACGCGCTGGCCGCGCGCGCCGCCCAGCTGCGCAAGGTCGAGGCGACCAAGCCCCGTTCGGTGATCGGCAAGAACACCGTGGAGTGCCTCCAGGCCGGCCTGTACTTCGGCTTCGCCGGGCAGGTCGACCGGATCGTCGAGCGGATGACCGAGGAGCTGGGCGAGGTGAAGGCGGTGATCGCCACCGGTGGCCTCGCCGCGCTGGTGATCAACGAGTGCAGCACCATCACCCACCACGAGCCGATGATCACGCTGATCGGCCTGCGGATGGTCTACGAGCGCAACGTGTGACCCGGCCGCCGTCGAGGCCGGCGTCCGCGCCGGCCTCAGCGCCGCCGGGCCCGCAGGACGAGCGTCCGGTACGGCAGGTCGACGGTTTCCCGCCCGGCCAGCTCGGGATGCTCGGCGAACAGCTCGCGCAGCTCCCGGTCGATCCGCGTGCGTCGGTCGGCAGGTGCGGTGAGCCAGTACGAGCGGGTGCGCAGCAGCGCCGTCACCTCGTCGGGCGTGAGCGTCGTGTGGTGCGTGAACTCCCTCAGCTCGACAGGTGTGAAGGCCGAGCCGAAGTCCTCGTACCGCCCGGCGACGTCGCCGGCGCTGTCACCGAGGTGGGCGATCCGACCCAGCTCGGCGACCCACGCGACCCGGTCGTCGCGCAGGTTCCAGATCGGGGCGAACGTACCGCCGGGCCGCAGCACCCGCGCGATCTCGGCGTGCGCCCGGTCCCTGTCGAACCAGTGGTACGCCTGCCCCACCACCACGGCGTCCGCGACCCCGTCGGGCAGTGGGATGGCCTCGGCGCTGCCGGCCAGCGCGTGGCCTCCGGGAGTGGCGGCGTCCAGTTGGGCGCGCATCCCCGGGTCCGGCTCCACAGGCGTCACCTCGTGCCCG
This sequence comes from Micromonospora sp. NPDC047521, assembly GCF_055587305.1. Taxonomy (NCBI): domain Bacteria; kingdom Bacillati; phylum Actinomycetota; class Actinomycetes; order Micromonosporales; family Micromonosporaceae; genus Micromonospora; species Micromonospora sp. NPDC047521. The sequence goes on from NZ_JBVJGN010000006.1 coordinate 154,639, forward strand.
AGGGTGAGCACCTGACGGGTGAGAATGCCGGTGCCCGCGCCGAGGTCGACGATCCGGCCGTCGCTGAGCCCGTCGAGCGCCCACCGGAGGGCGGGTTCCGGATAGCGCGGACGAAACCTGTCGTAATCGCTCGCCGCAGCGCCGAAGGACAGGGCGTGAGTGTGATCGACCATGGCGGGCAGGTTATCCGGTAACAGCCCTCCGACCGCTTGAGTACGCTCGGGCCTGACCCCCTGTATCTCCCGTGACGAGGAAGCGTGCCGTGAGCGAGCAGAACGCCGTACCAGTGGACCCCGCCGACGACCTTCCCGAGCAGATGAAGGTCCGCCGGGAGAAGCGGGACCGGATGCTCGCCGAGGGCGTCGAGCCCTACCCGGTCGGTTTCCCCCGCACCACCACGCTGGCCGAGATCCGCGCGAAGTACGCGGAGTTGCCCACCGACACCGCCACCGGCGACGAGGTCTCGGTCACCGGCCGGGTGATCTTCGTACGCAACACGGGCAAGCTCTGCTTCGCGACCCTGCGGGACGGCGACGGCACCGAGTTGCAGGCGATGCTGTCGCTCGACCGGGTCGGCCCGGAGCGGCTGGAGGCCTGGAAGCGCCTCGTCGACCTCGGCGACCACGTCGGCGTCACCGGTGAGGTGATCACCAGCCGCCGGGGCGAGCTGTCGGTGCTGGCACAGCGGTGGGAGATGACAGCGAAGGCGCTGCGCCCGCTGCCGGTGGCGCACAAGCCGCTCTCCGAGGAGGCCCGGGTCCGTCAGCGCTACGTCGACCTGATCGTCCGGCCGCAGGCCCGGCAGATGGTCCGCACCCGGGCGGCGGCCGTACGCAGCCTGCGTGATTCGCTGCACGGGCAGGGCTTCATCGAGGTGGAAACGCCGATGTTGCAACTCCTGCACGGCGGTGCTGCCGCTCGACCGTTCGTGACCCACAGCAATGCGTTGAACACCGATCTGTATCTCCGAATCGCTCCGGAACTGTTTCTCAAGCGCGCCGTGGTCGGTGGCGTCGATCGAGTCTTCGAGATCAACCGCAACTTCCGTAATGAGGGTGTCGACTCTTCGCACTCACCGGAGTTCGCGATGCTGGAGACGTACCAGGCGTACGGCGACTACGACACGATGGCCGAGTTGACCCGCAATCTCGTTCAACAGGCGGCGATCGCCGTCAGCGGCTCGACGGTGGTGACCCACGCCGACGGGCGCGAGTTCGACCTGGGTGGCGAGTGGCGCTCGGTGACGCTGTTCGGGGTGCTTTCCGAGGCACTCGGCGAGGAGGTCACGGTGCGCACCGAGCGCTCCCGCCTCGTCGAGTACGCGGACAAGGTGGGATTGGCCGTGGACCCCAAGTGGGGACCGGGCAAGCTGGCCGAGGAACTGTTCGAGGAACTGGTCGTTCCCGGCCTGCAGGCGCCCACCTTCGTGCGGGACTACCCGGAGGAGACCAGCCCGCTCACCCGGGCGCACCGCAGCGAGCCGGGGCTGGCCGAGAAGTGGGACCTCTACGTGCTCGGATTCGAGCTGGGCACCGCGTACTCCGAGCTGGTGGACCCGGTGGTGCAGCGGGAGCGGCTGGTGGCCCAGGCGCAGCTGGCCGCGCGGGGTGACGACGAGGCGATGCGTCTGGACGAGGACTTTCTGCGGGCGATGGAGTACGGAATGCCGCCGGCCGGCGGTATGGGAATGGGAATCGACCGGCTCTTGATGGCCCTGACCGGGCTCGGAATTCGGGAAACGATCCTCTTCCCGTTGGTCCGCCCGGAGTAGTCCCGCCCCGCTCACAGCGAGCTGTAACCGCATCCTATTGACGGGGCGAGCAGCGCGCGGGTTATTGTGCTCTCGTTAGCAGGAGTGCCCTGCTCGAAAGGAATGTGGGACGTGGCCAAGCAGATCATTCACAAGCTGGTCGATGACCTGGACGGCGGGGACGCGGACGAGACCGTCAAGTTCGCCCTCGACGGCGTTCAGTACGAGATCGACCTGTCGAGTTCCAACGCCGCGAAATTGCGCGACGTATTCGCGCCGTACGTGGGTGCCGGCACGAAGGTGGGCCGGGGTGGCGTCGTGATCGGTGGGCGGGCTGCGCGCGGCCGGGGCGGCGCGACCGCCGACCGCGAGCAGAACAAGGCGATCCGGGAGTGGGCCAAGAAGGCTGGCAAGGACATCTCGGACCGGGGCCGCATCCCGCAGGAGATCGTTGACGAGTTCCACGCCAAGCGCTGACCCGTCAGCAGCCTGGGCGCAGGCGACAACGACGCCGGACCGGAGCATTCCTCCGGGCCGGCGTCGCCGTATCCACCCCCGTGTCCGGTTCGCGGAGCCGGGAAGCTTCCGGAGCAGACGGGCGTTGTCCACAACCAGTGGAGCAACTTTCCACAGCCTGTGGACAACCGTCCCCCGGGGTCGTGCGCGGCGCTCGCGCGGCGGCGACCCACCCCCTCGGAGGGCTTCCGAGGCCGGAGAAGGGCCCCCGTCGCGTCAGTCGGATTTCGCTCTGCGCGTAGCGACAGGGGTACCGGAACACCTCCTGAGCGCGGACGGTTGTTCAAAACGACGTGCAACCGACCCAGACCGGAGACACACGACCACGGCTGAGTCGGTCAGCGACGATAGAGTAAGGAGGCACGGACGCCCGTCCTGGACGTTCGCGCACCGGCCCCGCCAAGATCTTGACCATCAAGGCGCACGGCACGTGAGGAGCACGAGGGCATGTTCGAGCGGTTCACCGACCGAGCGCGACGGGTTGTCGTCCTGGCCCAAGAAGAGGCCCGGATGCTCAACCACAACTACATCGGTACGGAACACATCCTGCTGGGCCTGATCCACGAAGGTGAAGGCGTCGCGGCAAAGGCCCTGGAGAGCCTCGGCATCTCCCTGGAGGGCGTCCGCCAGCAGGTCGAGGAGATCATCGGCCAGGGCCAGCAGGCGCCGAGCGGGCACATCCCGTTCACGCCGCGGGCCAAGAAGGTGCTGGAGCTGTCGCTGCGCGAGGCGCTGCAGCTCGGGCACAACTACATCGGCACGGAGCACATCCTGCTCGGTCTGATCCGCGAGGGTGAGGGCGTCGCCGCCCAGGTGCTGGTCAAGCTCGGCGCCGACCTCAACCGGGTCCGCCAGCAGGTGATCCAGCTCCTCTCCGGCTACCAGGGCAAGGAGCCGGCCGCCGCTGGCGCCGCGCCGGGCGAGGCCGCGCCGTCGACCAGCCTGGTGCTGGACCAGTTCGGCCGCAACCTGACCCAGGCCGCCCGCGAGGGCAAGCTCGACCCGGTCATCGGGCGCGAGAAGGAAATCGAGCGGGTCATGCAGGTGCTCTCCCGCCGTACCAAGAACAACCCGGTCCTGATCGGTGAGCCCGGCGTCGGTAAGACCGCCGTGGTGGAGGGGCTTTCCCAGAAGATCATCAAGGGCGAGGTGCCCGAGACTCTGAAGGACAAGCAGCTCTACACGCTCGACCTCGGTGCGCTGGTCGCCGGTTCCCGCTACCGCGGTGACTTCGAGGAGCGCCTCAAGAAGGTGCTCAAGGAGATCCGCACCCGCGGCGACATCATCCTGTTCATCGACGAGATCCACACCCTGGTGGGTGCGGGTGCCGCCGAGGGCGCGATCGACGCGGCGAGCATCCTCAAGCCGATGCTGGCCCGTGGCGAGCTCCAGACCATCGGTGCCACCACGCTCGACGAATACCGCAAGCACCTGGAGAAGGACGCCGCTCTCGAGCGCCGGTTCCAGCCGATCCAGGTGGGTGAGCCGTCGCTGGCCCACACCATCGAGATCCTCAAGGGCCTGCGCGACAGGTACGAGGCGCACCACCGGGTGAGCATCACCGACGCCGCCCTGGTGGCCGCCGCGACGCTCGCCGACAGGTACATCTCCGACCGCTTCCTCCCGGACAAGGCGATCGACCTGATCGACGAGGCCGGCGCCCGGATGCGGATCCGTCGGATGACCGCGCCGCCGGACCTGCGTGACTTCGACGAGCGCATCGCCCAGGTGCGTCGCGACAAGGAGTCCGCGATCGACGCGCAGGACTTCGAGCGCGCCGCCCAGCTGCGCGACAAGGAGAAGCAGCTCCTCGGCCAGAAGGCTCAGCGGGAGAAGGAGTGGAAGGCCGGTGACCTGGACGTCGTCAGCGAGGTCGACGACGAGCAGATCGCCGAGGTGCTCGGCAACTGGACCGGCATCCCGGTCTACAAGCTGACCGAGGAGGAGACCTCGCGCCTGCTGCGCATGGAGGACGAGCTGCACAAGCGCGTCATCGGCCAGGAGGACGCGGTCAAGGCGGTCTCGAAGGCGATCCGGCGTACCCGGGCCGGCCTGAAGGACCCGAAGCGCCCGTCGGGCTCGTTCATCTTCGCCGGCCCGTCCGGTGTCGGTAAGACCGAGCTGTCCAAGGCGCTCGCCGAGTTCCTCTTCGGCAGCGAGGACGCCCTCATCCAGCTGGACATGTCCGAGTTCCACGACCGCTACACGGTCTCCCGGCTGGTGGGTGCCCCTCCCGGCTACGTCGGCTACGACGAGGGCGGGCAGCTGACCGAGAAGGTGCGGCGTCGGCCGTTCTCGGTGGTTCTCTTCGACGAGATCGAGAAGGCCCACCCGGACGTGTTCAACACGCTGCTCCAGATCCTGGAGGACGGTCGGCTCACCGACGGTCAGGGTCGGATCGTGGACTTCAAGAACACGGTCATCATCCTGACCACAAACCTGGGCACCCGTGACGTCGCCAAGGCGGTGTCGCTGGGCTTCCAGGCGTCGGAGGACTCCGAGTCCAACTACGACCGGATGAAGCAGAAGGTCAACGACGAGCTCAAGCAGCACTTCCGGCCTGAGTTCCTCAACCGGATCGACGACACCATCGTCTTCCACCAGCTGCGCCAGACCGAGATCCTCTCGATCGTGGACATCATGATCCAGCGGATCGAGACGCAGCTGCGCAACAAGGACATGGGTCTGGAGCTGACCGACAACGCCAAGAAGTACCTGGCGGCGAAGGGCTTCGACCCGGTGCTCGGTGCCCGTCCGCTTCGTCGCACGATCCAGCGCGACATCGAGGACAACCTCTCCGAGCGGATCCTGTTCAACGAGCTGACCCCCGGTCAGATCGTCGTGGTGGACTGCGAGGGCGACCCGAACGACATCGACAAGTCCAAGCTCGTGTTCCGGGGCGCGGAGAAGCCGGTGGAAGTTCCGGACGCCGTGCCGGCCGACCTCGGTGGCAGCACCGCCACCGCGGGCGCGGACGAGTAAACAGCACGCAACGAGGGCGGGGCCCGGTGGCATGAGCCACCGGGCCCCGCCCTTTCGTATACGCCGCGCGGGCGTCCGCTTCCTCGCGTCCACCGCAGGGGCGCAGCCGCGGCCGGGGCACGCTCCTTGTCGCGGCCGCCGCAGGGGCGCAGGGGGAGCGCGTCTTGTCGCGGCCGTCGCACGGACGCAGGGGTGCTCGGGGAGCGCGCGCCTTGTCGCGGCCGTCGCACGGACGCAGGGGTGCTCGGGGAGCGCGCGCCTTGTCGCGGCCGTCGCACGGACGCAGGGGTGCTCGGGAGCGCGCGCCTGGTCGCGTCCGTCGTGCGCGCACGCGCTGCCGCATCGCCCGAACGCAGCCCGGCGTGACGGTGTCGGCCTCTACTGCCGGCAAGATCGCGCAACATCCTGGATGTAGTGCCATCCGGCGCGCCCAACACCACTACATCCAGGATCGAGTGCGATCTTCGGCTCCGTCGCGCAAGTCGCGCCTGCCGCGCAAGTCGCGCCTGCCGCGCAAGTCGCGCCTGCCGCGCAAGTCGCGCCTGCCGCGTAAGTCGCGCCTGCCGCGGGGAGGGCGGGCCAGGTCGTGGGGGCCTGGCCCCGCTCGGTGGCAAGACCGCGCCCAATGCACGAGATGCGGCGCTACGTGCGTTCGCGCACGGCCGCGCGCTGGCACGACATCAGGGAAACTGCCTCACGGCGGCCTGGGGCAGCAGTTTCAGGGATGTTGGGCAGATCTTGGCGACCTTCGGGTCCGACAGGGCCGGCCGGTTCAGGTGGTGAGGTCGGCGGTGGGCAGGGACGGGCCGTCGCCGGCCAGCCGGAAGGAGTCGGCGCCGACCGGTTCCACGAGCCCGTCCTGGACCAGACCCGCCAGAGCCCGCGCGCGCTGCACGTCGTCGGTCCAGACCTGGTCCAGCCGCTGGTGCGGCACCGGCCCGGTGGTCTCCCGGAGCACCCCGAGCAGCAGTCCGCGTACCTGCCGGTCGGTGCCCGCGTACCGCTGGGGGCGGCGGGTCGGTCCGGCCGGCGGCTCCTGCCCGGAGGCCCGCCACGCGCAGACCGACTCGACCGGGCAGGCCGTGCAGCGCGGTGACCGGGCCGTGCAGATCACGGCGCCCAGCTCCATGAACGCGGCGCTGGCCAGGGCCGCCGCGGCGGGCTCGGCGGGGAGCAGTTCCTCCGTGGCGACCAGGTCGGCGGGTCGGGTGACGGGGCCGGCGTCCGGCTCACCGGCGACCGCCCGGCAGACCACCCGACGTACGTTCGTGTCGACCACCGGGTGCCGCTGCCCGTACGCGAACGCGGCCACCGCCCGCGCCGTGTACGTGCCGACGCCCGGCAGCGCCAGCAGCTGCTCCAGCCGGTCCGGCACCTGCCCGCCGTGCCGCTCGACGATCGCGACCGCGCACTCCCGCAGTCGGACGGCGCGGCGCGGGTAGCCGAGGCGTCCCCACATCCGGATCGCCTCGGCGGGGGTGTCGGCGGCCAACGCGGCGGGCTCCGGCCAGCGGGCCAGCCAGGCCTGCCAGGCCGGCACCACGCGGACCACAGGTGTCTGCTGGAGCATGACCTCGCTGACGAGGATGGCCCACGGGGTGACGCCGGGCTCGCGCCACGGCAGGTCACGGGCGTGCTGCCGGAACCATTTGCTGACCAGGGTGGCGAAATCGGGTTGTGTCATGGCGTCGTCGATGATGTCACGGGGTGTGTTCCCGCTGATTGGGCGGATCGGGCGGGGCGTCTCGGCGGCGTCGGACGGATCGGAGAGAATGCCCGGATGAACGAGCTCGCGATCACCGTCATCGGCCGGGACCGGCCGGGCATCGTGGCCGACGTCGCGGAGGTGCTGGCCCGGCTGGGCGCGAACCTCACCGACAGCACGATGACGCGGTTGCGGGGGCATTTCGCGATGACCCTCATCTGCACGGGCCCGGCCGCCGCCGAGGTCGAGGCCGCGCTGGCGCCGCTGGCGGCCCACGGGCAGCTGCTGGCGACGGTACGCGAGGTCACCCCGGACGGTGAGGTGCCTCCGGCGGGTGAGCCGTACGTGATGGCGGTGCACGGGTCGGACCGGATGGGCATTGTGGCGGCGATGACCCGGGTGCTTGTGGACGCGGGTGGGAACGTGACGGATCTGAGCACCCGGTTGGCTGGTTCGCTCTACGTGGTGCTGGCGGAGGTCGAGTTGCCGGCGGGCGTGGCCGAGACGCTTGTGGACCGGTTGGATCGGACGGCTGCCGAGTTGGGCGTGGGGGTCACCCTCCGGCCGGCGGACCCGGACCTGCTGTGACAGGGGAGCAGAGCGGGGCGTACGTCGGGCTCGGCGGCTGGACGCCTGAGTCGCTGCCGGTCGAGGGTGAGATCCGGGCGGTGGTGTCTGCCCCGAATCCGGTGTTGAGCCGGGCGGGCGGTGCTGTCGATCCGACGTCCTCCGAGACGGTCCGGTTGGCTGCCGACCTGGTGGCGACCATGCGTGTCTCGCCGGGGTGCGTGGGGTTGGCCGCGCCGCAGATCGGGGTGGACGCGCAGGTCTTCGCGGTCGATGTGACAGGGCATCCGAAGGCGGTCACCGTGCACGGCACGTTCGTGTTGTGTAACGCCCGGGTGGTTGAGGCCACCAGGTGGAAGCCGGGCCGGGAGGGGTGCATGTCGGTGCCGGACCTGACCGGGGACGTGAAGCGGGCCAGCCGGCTGGTGGTGGAGGGTGACCTTCCGGGCAGCGGGGCGTCGGTGCGGCTGGTGACGGACGGCTTCGAGGCGCGGGCGTTGCAGCATGAGATCGACCACTGCGCGGGGCTGCTCTTCCTGGATCGTGTGGCCGGGGCGCACGCGGTCTACCAGCGCAAGGTCTACCTCTGAACGGGGGCGTGACCCGCCGTCGCTCAGTCCTCAATGGACGGTTGGGGCGGCGGGTCGGTGGTGCTCCGGCGCGTCGCGCCGGGCTGGTGGGTGTCGCGCGGCTACCGTGGGGGGCATCATGCGTCTGACGGTCGGCCCCCTGCCACCCGCCGTGTACTGGCGGCGTCGCGTCGTCGTACTCGGAGCGGGGCTTCTCTTCCTGATTGTCCTGCTCTACTCCTGCACCGGCTCGGATCGCTCGGGCGGCCAGCCGAAGGCGGGGGGGTCGCCGGCGGCGACGTCGGCCGCTCCGGGGGCCGGCGGGCCGGTGCTGACGCCGCAGACGGGGGCGCCGCCGTCGTCGTCCGCGTCGGCTGATCCGGACACCTCGACACCGAGCCCCGAGATCACCAGCAACAACCCGCCGCTGGGTGCCGCTGCCGGTTCCGTGGACGACGGCACCTGCACCGACGCCGAGATCAGCGTGACCTCGGTGGCGCAGCCGGTCACGGCGCAGCGCGGGACGGTCGTCAACCTCCAGCTCAAAATCAAGAACATCTCCGACCGGACGTGCAGCCGCAACGTCGGCGCCGACCTTCAGGAGATCTTCATCAAGTCCGGCGCCGAGAAGGTCTGGTCGTCGGACACCTGCGGCAAGGCCCGAGGCTCCGACGTGCAGTCCTTCACGCCCAACTTCGAGCGCTCCTACGAGGTGGGCTGGAACGGGCGGGACACCAGCCGCTGCGACGACAACGGCCTGGCGGCCGGGCCGTTCCCGCCGGCGGGGAGCTACCAGGTGCTGGCCCGGGTGGGCAACAAGCTCAGCGCGCCAGTGAAGCTCACAGTCACCGGCTGAGCCGGATCAGACGTACCGCTCCAGGATGGACGCCTCGGCGAGCCGGGACAGGCCCTCCCGGACGCCCCGGGCGCGCGCGTCGCCGACACCCTCGACGGCCTGGAGGTCTTCGACTGTCGCGCCGAGCAGCCGCTGGAGGCTGCCGAAGTGCAGCACCAGCCGGTCGACCACCGCCACCGGCAGCCGGGGCACCTTGGCCAGCAGCCGGAAGCCGCGCGGGCTGACGGCGGCGTCCAGCGCGTCCGATGCGGCCGGATAGCCGATCGCCTTGGCCACCGACACCAGGTCGATCAGCTCGGTGGCGCCGAGCAGGTCCAGCTCGACGAGCGCCTCGTCCAGGGTGCGGGACTTGCGGCCGATCGGCAGGTAGTCCCGGATGACGAGCGTGCGGTCGGCGTCCACGCCGGCCATCAGCTCGTCGAGCTGGAGGGCGAGCAGACGGCCGTCGGTGCCCAACTCGACCACGTAACCCGCGATCTCGTCGGCGATCCGGCGGACCATCTCCAGCCGCTGCACCACGGCCACCGCGTCCCGGACGGTGACCAGATCCTCGATCTCCAGCGCGGAGAGCGTCCCGGAGACCTCGTCCAGTCGGAGCTTGTAGCGCTCCAGGGTCGCCAGCGCCTGGTTGGCGCGGGACAGGATGGCCGCCGAGTCGTCGAGCACGTGGCGCTGACCGTTGACGTAGAGGCTGATGATCCGCATGGACTGGCTCACCGAGATGACGGGATAGCCGGTCTGCCGGGCCACCCGCTCGGCGGTGCGGTGCCGGGTGCCGGACTCCTCAGTCGGGATCGACGGGTCGGGCATCAGGTGCACCGCGGCCCGGACGATCCGGGTGCCGTCGCTGGAGAGCACGACGGCGCCGTCCATTTTGCACAGTTCACGCACCCTGGTCGCGGAGAACTCCACGTCCAGGGGGAAACCGCCGGTGCAGAGGCCCTCGACGACCTTGTCGTACCCGAGGACGATGAGCGCGCCGGTGCGGCCGCGCAGAATGCGCTCCAGGCCGTCGCGCAGCGCGGTGCCGGGCGCCATCAGGGCGAGGTTGGCCCGCAGCGGATCCCCGGCGCCTCCGGCGGCTCCCGCCGTCACGCTCACGCTGATCGGGCGGGCGGGCGAGCCCACGGCGCCGGTGCGGGCATGGGGCGGCGCGCCGGCTGGCTTGGTGGTATCGCGGTCGATCGGCACGGGCACAGTCTACGGACTGCCGTGCGGTGGGTGCTGTCGTGGTTACTGTGATGTGTCACGATGCCGCCCTTTTCCAGGTTTCCCGCTTGGGGCGGGCTGTCCGGTATCGCCCTCCCCGCCGGCACGGTGGGTCACTCGGCGGACGCGCGCGCCGCATGTTGCAGCGCCGAACGGACGTCGGTGACCTCGGTCACCCGCATCTGTTCGGGGCCGGCGCCGGTGCTCGCCGGGCCGCAGCCGGGTGGCACCAGGGCCACCTTGAACCCCAGCCGGGCCGCCTCCGCCAGCCGACGTGGCACCGCGCCGACCCGACGCACCTCGCCGGTGAGCCCCACCTCGCCGATCGCCACCAGGTGCGGAGCGATGGCCAGGTTGAGCCCGCCCGAGGCGACCGCCAAGGCTACCGCAAGGTCAGCGGCCGGCTCCACCACCCGGATGCCGCCCACGGTGGCCGCGAAGACCTCCCGGTCGTGCAGGGTCAACCGTTCCGTACGACGTTGCAGCACCGCCAGCACCATCGCCAGCCGGGCCGAGTCGAGGCCGGAGACGGTGCGTCGGGGCGAACCGGCCACCGTCGCGCCGATCAGCGCCTGCACCTCGGTGACCAGGGCGCGGCGCCCCTCCATCGCCACTGTCACGCAGGTGCCCGGGACCGGCTCCGAGTAGCGGGTCAGGAACAGCCCGGACGGGTCGGCGAGGCTGCTGATGCCGCCCTCGTGCATCTCGAAGCAGCCGACCTCGTCGGCCGCGCCGAACCTGTTCTTCACGCCGCGCACCAGGCGCAACGAGGAGTGCTTGTCGCCCTCGAAGTGCAGCACCACGTCGACCAGGTGCTCCAGGACCCGGGGACCGGCGACCTGACCGTCCTTGGTGACGTGCCCGACAAGCACGGTGGCGATGCCCCGATCCTTGGCGACCGACACCAGCGCGGCGGTGACCGCTCGCACCTGGGTCACCCCGCCCGGCACCCCCTCGGTGCCTGTGGTCGAGATGGTCTGCACCGAGTCGAGCACCAGCAGCCCCGGCTTGACCGCGTCGAGGTGGCCCAGCACCGAAGCCAGGTCACTCTCGGCCGCGAGGTAGAGCTGGTCGTGCAGGGTGCCCATCCGCTCGGCACGCAGGCGCACCTGGCTCACCGACTCCTCACCGCTGACCACCAGCGACGGGCTGCCGGCGCCCACGGCCCACTGCTGCGCCACGTCGAGCAGGAGGGTCGACTTGCCCACGCCTGGCTCGCCGGCGAGCAGCACCACCGCCCCCGGCACCAGGCCGCCGCCGAGCACCCGGTCCAACTCGCTGACGCCGGTGGGCCGGGCGCGGGCCGGGGCGGCGCTGATCGTGGCGATCGGTCGGGCCGGCTCGGACGGCATCCGCGAACTGACCACCCGGCCGGAGACGGTCGGGCCGGTCACCGTCGACTCGACCACCGAGCCCCACTCGCCGCACTCCGGGCAGCGCCCCACCCACTTGGGCGGCTGGTGCCCGCAGGCGTCGCACTCGTACGCCGGACGCGGCTCGCGTGCGGCGGACCGGGCGCGGGGGGCACCGGCCGTGCCGCCGCGCGCAGAGGTCGATCGGGAGGTGGTCACATCAGGACGCTAGCCCGCTCGTACGACGAAAACACCCCGGCGTGGTGGTCACCACGCCGGGGCGTTCGTCGATGTCGGGTGTGGGTCAGTCGTGGGTCGTGCCGCCCTCGCCGCCCTCGTACCCGCCCTCGCGCTCGATGATCGGCGACGGAGGCGCAGCAGGGGTGAGCGGCACCGCGATCGGCGCCTGGCCGGTGACCGTGTTGCCGTTACCGAAGTCGAAGGTCACGAAGACGTTCTGGCCGGAGCGCAGCGCCTCCTTCAGACCGATCAGCCGGAGCTGGGTGGTCGCCTCGGAGTTGAGCTGGAGGTAGCTCAGCGGAGCCAGCTCGATGCGGGCCGGCTGACCCGGCGCGGCCGGGCTGGCCGAGCCCGACGCCCGCGCCGACTCCGGGGCGGACGGCGTGGCCGAGGACGACCCGGTCTCGGAGGGGGTCGCGGACGGGCTGGCCGAGCCGGACGTCGACGTCGACGGGCTGGCCGAGCCGGACGGGGACGGGCTGGCGGAGGTCGACTCCGAGGCGGACGGCGACGGGCTCGCCGAGCCGTCGCTGATCACCACCTCGCGGGCGCTGTCGGTGGTGACGGTGACCGTCACCGTCTCCTTCGAGTCGTTGTAGATCACGGCGTTGAGCAGGGCGTCCTGACCGGCCCGGTAGCCCTCGGCACCCGGGTAGTCGACCAGCAGGCCGCGTACCGAGAACGAGCCGTTGCTGGTCGTGAGGCTGACGCCCTGGACCGAAGCCTCCTTCTCGGCGGTCTCGGCGATCTGACCGGTGCCGCAGCCGGACGCCAGCAGGCTGGCCGCCGCGATCCCGGACAGCAGCAGGGCCGCCCGCCGGGAACCCCTGATCGAGCGCGTCACGTCGGTCCTCCTCGTCACAATCCCCACCCGGCCTCCACGCCGGGCACGGTGGCCATACCCGCGCAGACCGCGCTCCAGGGTAGTTGGAGCTGATCGAGGCCCGCACACGGACCCGGCAATGCCACCTGCCCGGGTGCCGGTCAGACGACCCGACCGCTCGCCACCAGCAGGACCACGTCGACGAGGGCGATCAGCATGACTCCCCGGAAGGCGGCCACCGGCCGCCGGCCGGCCCGGAGCGCGGAGCGTCCGGCGTACCAGCTCAGGGGTGGCACCACGGCGGCCGCGCCGACCGCGGCGACGCCGACCACCGACGGCGGCCCGGGCGGCCCCACGACCAGGGCGGCGGTCGCCGCGAGCAGGAGCGCGGCGGCGGCGATCCGGCTGCCTGCCGCGCCGAGGCGGTGCGGCAGGCCGCGTACGCCGGTGCGGGCGTCGTCGGCGAGGTCGGGGAGCACGTTGGCGAAGTGCGCGCCGGCGCCCAGACACGCCGCCGCGACGAGCAGCCACGCCGGCGGGGCCGGCTCGCCGGGCAGCGCCAGCACGATGAAGGCGGGCAGTGCCCCGAACGAGACCGCGTAGGGCAGCACCGAGAACGCGGTGGCCTTGAGCGGCCAGTCGTAGAGCAGCGCGGAGACCAGTGCGACGGTGAGCCAGAACGCCGCCGTGGGGTTCGTGGTCAGCGCCAGCAACGGGCAGGCCAGCGCGGCCGCCGCGGCGGCCCAGGCCGTGGTGCGCCGGCCGACCGCGCCGGCGGCGACAGGTTTGTCGGTACGCCCCACCGTGGCGTCCCGCTCGGCGTCCAGCGCGTCGTTGGTCCAGCCGACGGCGAGCTGGCTGGCCAGCACCGCGAGCACCACCGAGACGATTCCGGACGGCCGGTGCCCCACCCCCCACGCCAGCAGACCGGCCACCGTGGTCACCGCGGCGGCCGGTTCCGGATGGCTCGCCCTGACCAGCCCTAACACCCTCGACGACATAAGGGAAGTCTGGTCGTTACCGAGCAGTCGTGCCACGCTCGTGCCATGCGAGACGTGGCTGCGGCCCCGGCGTCCGCCGGCACCCGGGTGCTGCCGCGCAACGATCCACGCCAGTACGACGACCTGGCCGGTGAGTGGTGGCGGCCGGATGGCGCGTTCGCGATGCTGCACTGGCTGGCCGAGGCCCGCGCGGCGATGGTGCCCCCGGCGGGCCGTCCCGACGCGCTCCTGGTCGACCTCGGCTGCGGCGCCGGCCTGCTCGCGCCGCATCTGGCCGGCAAGGGTTACCGGCATGTCGGTGTCGACCTGACCCGTTCGGCGCTCGTGCAGGCCGCCGAGCACGGGGTACGCGTCATCCAGGCCGACGTCACGGCCGTTCCGCTGCCGGACGGCTGCGCCGACGTGGTCTCCGCCGGTGAGCTGCTGGAGCATGTGCCGGACTGGCCCCGCGCGGTGGCCGAGGCGTGTCGGCTGCTGCGTCCCGGCGGGCTGCTGGTGCTTGACACCCTGAACGACACGGCGCTGGCGCGGCTCGTTGCGGTACGGATCGCCGAGCGCCTGCCGACGGTGCCGCGTGGCATCCACGATCCACGGTTGTTCGTGGACGCTCGCCGGTTGGTGGCCGAGTGCGCCCGGCACGGCGTCGACCTGCGGCTGCGCGGCATCCGGCCGCAGGTCGGCGGTCTGCTGGCCTGGCTGCTGCGGAGGGCCGGCGCGTCCCGGTCCGCCGGTGCGGCGCCGGCCGGCCGGGCGCCGCGCATCGTGCCGACACGATCCACGGCCGTGCTCTACCAGGGCCGGGGCGTCCGCAACGGATAGTCGGGTCGCGGCGGGGGTATGGACGTCGAGGAGGGGGCGATATGACGGTGCATGCGCTTGAGGCGGCCCGCCGGTTGGCGCCGCGGTTCGCCGCGCGGGCGGCAGAGCACGACCGGGACGGCTCCTTTCCGGTGGAGGACTTCCGTGACCTGCGGGAGGCGGGCCTGTTCGGGCTGATGGTGCCCCGGGCGCTCGGCGGTCTCGGGGCCAGCTTCGCCGAGTACGCCGCAGTGGCCACCGAACTGGCCAGGGGTAACGGCGCGACAGCCCTGGTGTTCAACATGCACGCCTCGGTGACCGGCGCGCTGGGAGCGGTGACCGAGGAACTGGCCGAGGCGCTGGGTGTGCCGGACGAGGCGTTGGTCGCCCGGGACCGGCTGCTCACCGCCGCAGCGCAGGGCTCGTGGTACGCGGTCGCCATGAGTGAACGCGGTGCCGGTGCCCGGCTCTCGCAGTTGAGCACGGTCTACGAGGCGACCGACGGTGGCTGGCACCTCAAGGGCAGCAAGACCTTCTGCTCTGGGGCCGGGCACGCCGACGGCTACCTGGTGGCCGCGCGCAGTGCCGCCGACCAGTCGGTGGTGTCTCAGTTCCTGGTCCCGGCCGGCGACGGGTTGACCGTCGAGCCGACCTGGGACGCGCTCGGCATGCGGGCCACCTCCTCGCATGACCTGCACCTGGACGTCACGGTGCCGGCCGACCGGCTGCTCGGCGGCGTGGAGGGGTTGGCCCTGGTGGTCGCCCAGTTGATGCCGCACTGGCTGGTGGCGAGCTACGCGGCTGTCTACGTGGGGGTGGCCCAGGCGGCGATCGACGCGGCGGCCGAGCACCTCAACGCCCGCAACCTGGCCGGCCTGCCGGCGGTGCGGGCGCGGCTGGGTCGGGCGGACGCGGCGACGGCGGCGGCCCGGCTGGTGGTGGCCGAGGCGGCCCGCCGGGTGGACGAGGAGCCGGGTGAGGCGGAGACCAACAGGTGGGTGTGGCGGGCCAAGTTGCTCGCCGGCACCACGGCGGCCGAGGTGGCGGCGTCGGTGCTGGAGGCGGCGGGCACCTCGGCGACCCGGCGCGGCCATCCGTTGGAGCGGCTCTACCGGGATGCCCGCTGCGGGTCGCTGCACCCGGCGACCTCGGATGTCTGCGCCGACTGGCTCGGCGTCGCGGCACTGGGCGGTGACCCGGACCGCGATGGATCGACTCCTCGTTGGTGAGTCGGCGCGGCACGACTGACGTGGAGGAACGGCCGGGCACGATGGCCGGTGGGACGGACCGGGGGACAACTTCGGACGAGAGGTGGCGATCGTGCCCGTACCAGTGATCGCGGGGCTCGGGGTGGCGCAGCCGCCATCGGCCTCGCAGGACGAGTTGTGGGAGGGCTTCTTCTCCCGGCACTTCTCCGGTACCACAAGGTCATTGGCCCAGCGGATCTTCGCCAACTCGGGGGTGACCCGGCGGCAGGCCGCCGTCAATCCCCTGTTGGAGGACGTCTCGGACTGGCCCACCGAGCGCCGGATGCGCCGCTACCAGGTGGAGGCCCTGCCGCTGGGCAAGGAGGCGGTGGGCCGTGCGTTGACGGCGGCCGGGTTGGACGCCGGGGACATCGGGTTGTTCATCGTCTGTTCCTGCACCGGGTACGCGACCCCGGGCCTGGACATCCTGCTCGCCCGGGATCTCGGCATGGCACCGGACACGCAGCGGATGTTCGTGGGCCACATGGGCTGTTACGCGGCGCTGCCGGGGTTGGGGGCGGCGAGTGACTTCGTCACCGCCCGGGGGCGTCCGGCCCTGCTGCTCTGCGCCGAGTTGACAAGCCTGCACATCCAGCCCGCCAGCGCCCGGGTGGACACGCAGCAGATCGTCTCGCACGCGCTCTTCTCGGACGCGGCAGTCGCGGCAGTGGTGGTGCCGGACGGCCGGGGGTACGCGTTGAGCGAGGTCACCGCGGTGACGGACACGTCCACGGCCGACCACATGACCTGGGACGTGACCGATGCGGGTTTCCGGATGGGGCTGTCGTCGAAGGTGCCGCAGGTGCTGTCGCGGCATGTGAGCGCCCTGGTGGACGACCTGCTGGCCCGGCACGGCACGACCCGTTCCGAGGTGGACGGTTGGGCGGTGCATCCGGGTGGGCCGAGGATCCTCAACGTGGTGGAGCGGGAGTTGGCGTTGCCGCCGCAGGCGCTCGCGGCGTCCCGGGCGACGCTCGACGAGCAGGGCAACTGTTCCTCGCCGACCGTGTTGCTGATCATGGACCGGCTGGCGCGTGCGGCTCCGCGCCGGATCGTGATGCTGGCGTTCGGTCCCGGTCTCACCCTGTACGCCGCTCTGCTCGATCGACAGGACTGATCGTCCGCGGTCCCGGCGGTACGCTCACCACCATGGACGGGGCGGACGACCGGCTGCGGTCGGCGGTGCTGGTCGGGGTGGCCCTGGCCGCGTTGGCGGTGGGTGGCTGGTGGTGGCGGGCGTCCGCCCCTGCCCCGACGGCCGGGTCCGCCGGCCCGCCGACGGCCGCGCCGAGCGTCAGCACCGAGCTGGAGCGCGTCATCGCTTCAGCGATGCCCGATGAGCGGGTGACCATCCGGGTGGACGCCCGGACCGGCGACGTCGCCGGCTTCGAGCGCCGCCCGTCGCTCATCGACCCCGCGACGGGCGCGTTCACTGGTGTCGACGGCGACGAGGGGGTGCTCTCACCGGGGAGTGATCTGCCGTCGTTCCGCGAGACGATCTGGCGGGAGGACACGGATCTCGTTCCGGGCCAGGAGTTGGTCCGGCAGGCTGCCGACGACGGTTCCCGTTATCTGCTCCAGTACCGGTGCACCCGGCCCGGGACGATGGCGGTGACGAGCACCGAGGCCGAGATCGTCGGCCCGCCGCGTATCGACTGCGACGGTACTGTCGCCTCCGCCGAGGTGCTGCCCATCGGCGGGCCGTTCCGGGTGTCCCTGTCGGCCGTCGGCGATCAGCCGATCGTCGCCCAGGCGCAGCTCGTCGCCCTGCCCCCTCGCTAGACCGGGCCGGTCAGGCGGCCAAGGCGCTGAGGTCTCCCCGGTACGCGTCGATCGGCCCCAGCTCCGGCAGCACCCGGGTGACAGTGCCGGCGCGGTCGACGAGCAGCGCCGCCGCGGTGCCGGGGCGGGCCGGCTGGCCGAGGAAGGAGCGCAGCCCGCCGGCGGGGTCGGCAAGCGCCTGGACGCCGTGCACAGGTGGCGGCGCCGCCGTTCGCCCGCCGGTCACGGTGACAACTGTTACTCCGGCGGGCGCCGCCGCCACGGCCTCCGTGACGACGGCCGGGCACGGGCAGCCGTCCACGAGGATGATCATGGCGGGGAGCAGGCCGCGCAGCGGCACCGGCGCCTGTCCGGCGTCGACCAGGTCCAGCGCGGGCAGCGCCCGGCCGGTGAGGGCCGGGGGTGGCGAGGAGGGCGTCAGGGTGGGCCGGTCGGTGCCCCGGTTGGCCCGTGGCAGGGTCACCGCGATCAGGCCGGCCAGCGTGGTGAGCAGCGCGACAAGCAGGACCAGCATCGGCAGGACCAGCGCGCGGTGCGGGCCGGTCCGCCCGGCGGCCCGGCGCAGCTCACGGCGGATCTGGGCGGCCTCGTCGGCGAGCGCCGAGGCGTCGTCGGGGACCACCACCCGACCCCATTCGGGGGGCAGGTCGGGCAGACCGTCGGACGGCCCGTGGCCCTCTGCGTCCGGCTTGCCCATCGGACCCCCTGGAAGCGTCTCGAGAGCGGACTGCTGTGCGACCTCAAGCGTCCCGCACCGGGGGCACCTCTCGCCACACCTGGGCGCGATCGCGCAAGGCGGGATACCATGAGGTGAGCGCATAGCCCTTGATCTCGACGTTCTGTTCACCCGTACCGGGCAGTCATCCGTACGTTACGGAGCGTGTTCGAACCATCGGTTTGACCGCCTGTCAAGCTGAAGAAAGACCTCTCACAGGGCCCCTGAGCTGCGCCAACAGTCAGGACATCGGTGAGACATCGGTGCCTGACCGTGTTACCCTAGACACAGCGAAAGGGGTTTCGAACCTATGGTTTTCAGTGTCGGCGAGACCGTTGTTTACCCCCACCACGGGGCCGCACTCATCGAGGCAATCGAGACTCGGGTCATCAAGGGCGAGCCTAAGCAATACCTCGTCCTGAGGGTCGCGCAGGGTGACCTGACGGTCCGGGTGCCCGCCGAGAACGCCGAGATCGTGGGCGTACGCGAGGTGGTCGGCGAAGAGGGCCTCGGCAAGGTCTTCGACGTTCTCCGGGCTCCGCACACCGAGGAGCCGACCAACTGGTCGCGGCGTTACAAGGCCAACCTGGAAAAGCTGGCTTCCGGCAACCCGCTCAAGGTCGCCGAGGTCGTGCGCGACCTGTGGCGCCGGGAGCGGGAGCGGGGTCTTTCGGCGGGTGAGAAGCGGATGCTCGCCAAGGCCCGCGACATTCTCGTCGGCGAGGTCGCGCTGGCGGAGAAGAGCACCAAGGACGAGGCGGAGACGCTGCTCGACAAGGTGCTCACCGAGGCCTAGTCCGCACAGCATCGTCGTACCCGATTAGTAGCGAACAAACCACCGAGGACCGCGACGTGACCGCGCAGCTCAACCCGCGCGGTGACGTCGCGGTCCTCGTGCCTGCGGCGGGCGCTGGCGTACGGCTCGGCCCCGGCCGACCGAAGGCGCTGCGCCTGCTCGCGGGCGAGCCTCTGCTGGTGCACGCCGTACGGCGGTTGGCGGCGGCGCCCTCGGTGCACACGATCGTGGTCGCCGCTCCGGCCGCCGAGGTGACCGCGGTCCGCGAGCTGCTGGCCCCGGTGGCGCCCGTGACAGTGGTGCCCGGTGGCGCGGAACGGCAGGCCTCGGTCGCCGCGGCGCTGGCCGCGGTGCCCGACGGGCCGACGATCGTCCTGGTGCACGACGCCGCTCGCGCGCTGACCCCGCCCGAGCTGGTGGAGTCCGTCGCGGCGGCGGTCCGCGACGGGTGTGCCGCGGTGATCCCGGTGCTGCCGGTCGTCGACACCATCAAGGAGGTGGGCGCGGACGAGGTGGTGCTCGGCACCGTCGACAGGTCCGCCCTGCGCGCCGTGCAGACCCCGCAGGGTTTCCGCCGGGCGGTGCTCACCGCCGCGCACGCCGCAGCCGGTGATCCGCTCACCGACGACGCCGGGCTCGTCGAGAAGCAGGGCGTCCCGGTGACCTGCGTACCCGGCTCGGAGTACGCGCTGAAGATCACCCGCCCGTTCGACCTGGCGCTGGCGGAGCATCTGCTCGCCGCCGCCGGTTGACGCGTACCCTCTGATCATGATCGTTCCCCTGGTGGCCATCGGCACCGACGTGCACGCGTTCGAGCCCGGGCGGCCCTGCTGGGTGGCGGGCCTGCTCTGGCCCGAGCAGGACGGCCTGGCCGGGCACTCGGACGCCGACGTGGCCGCGCACGCCGCCTGCAACGCGCTGCTCTCCGCCGCCGGCCTCGGTGATCTCGGGTCCGTCTTCGGGGTCGGCCAGCCGGAGTGGGCCGGGGCCTCCGGGGTGGCTCTGCTGACCGAGACCGCCCGCCGGGTGCGGGCCGCCGGCCTGGAGATCGGCAACGTCTCCGTGCAGGTCGTCGGCAACCGGCCCAAGATCAGCCGTCGTCGGGAGGAGGCCCAGCAGGTGCTCTCCGCCGCCGTCGGCGCTCCGGTGACCGTCTCCGCCGCGACCACCGACGGTCTCGGTTTCACAGGCCGCGAAGAGGGTTTGGCGGGCATCGCGGTGGCGCTGGTGTACGACGCCACGGCCGCCTAGGCTCGCCGCGATGTCCAGCGACCCCACCCCCGACCAGTCCGCCGCCGACGGCTATCTGCAGCGCGCCCAGCTCCTCGCCGAACTCGGCCGCCATGACGAGGCGGCCGGTGAGCTGACGTACGGGCTGGCCCTCCAGCCGGATGACGTGGCCGCCCTCACCATGCTGGCCCGGGTGCACCTGGCCGCCGGCCGGCCAACGGATGCGCTGGCCGCAGCCGACACGGCCGTCGCCGCCGCACCGGACGCGCTTGCCCCGCTCGTCACGCGTGCCATGGCGCTGGCCGACCTGGAGCGGTACGCGGAGTCGGCCGCCACCGCCGACCGGCTCCTCGCCCTCGGCCCGGCCGACGCGTACGCCCAGCGGAGCGCGGCGGCGATCCTGGCCGACTCGCGTAACGGCCAACCGGCGTTGAACGCCGCGTGGCGTGGGGTCGAGCTGGCGCCTGACGAACCACAGGCACATCTGGTGCTCGGCCTGGTCGCCGCCCGGCTGGAGTTGTTCGACCTGGCCGAACGGGCCTACTCCGAGGCGTTGCGGCTCGACCCGCGCCTCGCCGACGCCCCCCACGACGTGGGTGTCATCCGCCTGGAGCAGCGCCGCTGGTCGCAGGCGTTGGCACACATCGCCGAGACGGTCACGATCGGCCCGAGTCGGATGGACTCCGGGCGGACCATCGCGTACGGCCTGCACCGGCTGGTGCTCTACGGCGCGGGCTGGTCGTTGATCGCGGCGGTGCTCGTGGCGTTCGCGGCCTCGGCAAACGGTGGCCTCTCCCGCATCGTCGCGGTGCTTGCCGCGCTTACCGGTGGGGTCGTGGTGTGGCAGCTCGCGGCGCGTCTGCCGGGGCTGACCCGGACGGTCCTGCCCGCCCTGGTGCACTCGGACCGGGCGATGGCCCTGGCGGTCTACGCCGTGGCCGCCGCGCCGGTGCTGCTCCTGGTGTACGCGGTGGTCGGCTCCCCGTGGCCGCTGGTGCTGGCCGTGGCCGTGACAGCGATAGCCGAGTTCGCCATCTTCACCAGAACCACCTTCCGCTAGACCCGACGTGCCCAGGTCCAGGCGTACCCGTCGTCCTCGCAGGTGCGTGCCGCGTCGCAGAGGTCCAGCGGGCGGAACGTGTCGACCATGACGGCCAGCTCGTCGAAGTAGTCGGCGCCGATGGAGCGTTCGGCGGCGCCGGGCTGCGGGCCGTGCGTGAACCCGGACGGGTGCAGCGAGATCGAACCCTGCTCGATGCCGGAGCCGCGCCGGGCCTCGTAGTTGCCGCCCGTGTAGAAGAGCATCTCGTCGGAGTCGACGTTGTGGTGGTTGTACGGCACCGGGATCGACTGCGGGTGGTAGTCGACCTTGCGGGGCACGAAGGAGCAGATGACGAAGTTCGGCCCCTGGAAGGTCTGGTGCACGGGCGGGGGCTGGTGGATGCGGCCGGTGATCGGCTCGAAGTCGTGGATGGAGAACGCCCACGGGTAGAGGTGCCCGTCCCAGCCGACCACGTCGAACGGGTGGTTGGCGTAGACGTAGCGGGTCCAGCCACGCCTGTGGCGGACCAGCACCTCGACCTCCTCGTCGTCGACGAGCAGCGGGGCGTCCGGTCCGCGGACGTCGCGCTCGCAGTACGGGGAGTGCTCCAGGAACTGGCCGCGTACGGAGAGGTAGCGCTTGGGCGGGCCGATGTGCCCGGCCGCCTCGACGGTGAGCAGCCGGACGGGCTGGTCGCCGGTGGGCACCAGCCGGTGGATGGTCGAGGTGGGGATGATGACGTAGTCGCCGGCTACCGCGTCCAGGACGCCGAACGGGGACTCGACCCGCAGGGTGCCGGCCTCGACGTAGAGGCAGTGGTCGCCTGTGGCGTCGCGGAACAGCGGCGAGGGTCGGTCGGCGAGCACGTACCCGATGCGCACGTCGTCGTTGGCGAGGAGGTACTGCCGGCCGAGGATCGGGTCGGCGCCGCCTGTGTCGAGCTTGTGGGTGCGCAGGTGGCGGGGTTTGAGGGGCAGGTTCGGCGTACGGGTGAACGCGGGCGGGGTGAACTCGTCGGCGGCGAGGATCGCGGTGGGCGCGTGCCGGTGGTAGAGCAGTGACGAGTCGGAGGAGAAGCCCTCCTGGCCCATCAGCTCCTCGGCGTAGAGGCTGCCGTCGGGTTGGCGGAACTGGGTGTGGCGCTTTCGCGGCACCTCGCCGACGCTGCGGTAGTACGGCATCTCGCCTCCCGATATGTCCCGTTCACCGGTCGAAGGCGTCCGATAATCGGACGCTGTTGTCCGTTCCTTGTAGCGTCCCGTAGATTCTTGTGTCGTGTCAACGCAGGTGCCCGCACTCCTCGACGGCCTGGTGGACGACGCCGCCGTCTTCCCGCCGGGCAGCGCCGCGCTCCCCGACGCGCTGACCGCCCACCGTCGACACCGCGCCGCCTGGTACGCCGACCTGGTCGGCCCGCTGCTCGTCCCCGCCTCGACAGTCGCGGCCGGCAGGCTGAACGGTCTCGTGGACCCGGCCGAGGGCCTGGTGGTCGGGGTGATCGGAGACACCGGTATCGCCGGCCTGCCTGTCGCGCTTCCGTGCCTGGCACCGGGCGGCGTCACCGTCCGGCAGGTCGAGGTGGCGGTCGCCAAGCGGGGCGAGGACCCGCTGCCCGGCATCACCGAGCTGCTGCGGGTGACCGCCACGACCCCCGGCGTCGAGGCTGTCTACGCCGAGCTGCCGCTGACCTTCGGGCTGATGGGCGCGCTCGACGCGCTCGCCGCCGCCCGCGCCGACGGCGTGCCGATCGCCGCCAAGTTCCGCACCGGCGGCCTGGCCGCCGAACTGTTCCCCACCCCTGCCGAGATGGCCGCCGTCATCTGCGCCTGCCGGGACCGGGCCCTGCCGTTCAAGCTCACCGCCGGGCTGCACGAGGCGGTGCGGCACCTCGACCCGGAGACCGGCTTCACCCATCACGGCTACGCCAACGTGCTGGCCGCCACGCTCGCCGCCGCCGGCGGCGACGGTGTACGCGCCGTCGCCGAGCTGCTGACCGTGGCCGACCCGCGCCCACTGCTGGAACACCTGAACGGGCGGCTCGACGCGCCACGCCCCCTGTGGGTGGGCTTCGGCTCGTGCAGCATCCTGGAACCACTTACCGATCTGATCCGGCTGGGGCTGGTGAACGGGGGCTACGACGCATGACCTGGGTGACCGGCGCTGACGGTTCGCCGTACGGGGTGACGAACCTGCCGTACGGGGTGTTCTCCTCCGGCGGGGGCCAGCCGCGGATCGGCGTACGCATCGGGTCGTGGGTGTTCGACCTGGCCGGCGCGGAGGCGGCGGACCTCGTGCTGGCGGCAGGCGCGCTGTGCCACCCCACCCTCAACGGGTTCATGGCGCTGGGCCGTCCGCAGTGGACGTCGGTGCGGCAGCGGATCACCGAGCTGCTTACCGACCCGGCGCACCGGGCGGCCGTGGAGCCGCTGCTGGTGCCGCTTGCCGAGGTGGACATGCTGCTGCCGTTCGAGGTGGCCGACTACGTCGACTTCTACTCCTCGGAGCACCACGCGTCGAACGTCGGGCAGATCTTCCGCCCCGGTCAGCCGCCGCTGCTGCCGAACTGGAAGCACCTGCCGATCGGCTACCACGGGCGGGCCGGCACCGTGGTCGTCTCCGGCACGCCGGTGACCCGGCCGACCGGGCAGCGCGCCTCGGCCGAGGGCCCGGTGACCGGCCCGTCCGTACGCCTCGACATCGAGGCAGAGGTCGGCTTCGTGGTGGGCGTGCCGAGCGAGCTGGGTGACCGGGTGGGCGTCGACGACTTCGCCGACCACGTCTTCGGCGTGGTGCTGGTCAACGACTGGTCGGCCCGGGACATCCAGGCCTGGGAGTACCAGCCCCTCGGCCCCTTCCTCGGCAAGTCCTTCGCCACCTCGGTGTCGGCCTGGGTGACGCCGCTGGACGCGCTCGCCGACGCGTTCGTGCCCGCCCCGGACCAGGACCCCCCGGTGGTCGACTACCTGCGCGACGTGCCGCACCTGGGCCTCGACCTGCGCCTCGAGGTCGAGTGGAACGGCGAACGGGTGAGCGAGCCACCGTTCGCCACCATGTACTGGACGCCGGCCCAGCAGTTGGCGCACCTCACCGTCAACGGGGCGTCAGTGCGTACCGGCGACCTGTACGCCTCGGGCACCGTCTCCGGCCCGGACCGGTCGCAGGTCGGCTCGTTCCTGGAGCTGACCTGGGGAGGGGCGGAGCCGGTGAAGCTCGGCGACGAGACCCGCACCTTCCTCGCCGACGGCGACACGGTGACCATCACCGCTACCGCGCCCGGCCCGGACGGCACCACAATCGCCCTCGGCGAGGTCACCGGGACGGTCCGTCCGGCCCGCTGAGCGTCTTTCCAGGCCGGAGCGGTCCTCTGTCTCGTCTGCGGGACTGATGATCGCACCGACTGTGCGATAACCACCGCCGGTTGCCGCGTTGATCGTCGCGGATTCCGTCGCTCCACCGCGCGGTACGGGCCGGGCCCCCCGCCCGGATGCCGGCGGTGGGGCAACCCATCGCACACGGAGGTAGACGACGATGCACGATCTCTCGCGCGCGGTCTGGCGTACCAGTAGCCGCTCCAACGACCAGGGACTCTGCGTGGAGGTGGCGGACAACCTGGTCGACGTCCTCGGCCTCGTCGCGGTCCGCGACTCCAAGGACCAGGCCGGCCCCACACTGGCCGTGAGCCCGCCGGGGTGGACAGCGTTCGTCGGAGCGATCCGGGCCGGTCGCTTCGAACGCTGAGCGGCGGCGTCGTACCTGTCGACAGGTACGACGCCGGCCGCCCGAACGGACAGCGGGGCCTCCGGGTGGTGGAAATTCCGTCCCGGGGGCCCCGTCCGGCGCTCACGCCGCGTACCGTCGACGACACGGGAGGGTGTCATGTCGACGGTGGCGGTTACCGGGTTCATCGAGGCGCACGCCGTCGATGTCTGGCGTCTGCTGACCGACCTGCCCGGCCGTGCGGCCCGCATGACCGCTGCGGGCCCGACCGAGCTGCTCACCCCGGGTCCGTTCGGGCCGGGCACCGCGTGGCGTGAGGAGCGCGCCCAGCCGGGCGGCGGCACGCTGACCGAGGAGTTCCTCGTGGTGGAGGCGCTCGCCCCGCATCGGCTGGTGCTCTGCTCCTCGGGCGCCGACGTGGACTACCGGATCACCTGGACCCTGCGGCCGGTCCGGCGTCGTCGTCGCGGCTGCACGGCTGTCACCGTCACACAGGAGGCGGTGCCGACGGCTCCGTACCCTCGGGTGGTCGCCCTGCTGCTCGGTGGGCTCGCCGCCCGGGCGGTCGAGGTGGCGTTGCGGCGTGATCTCGCCGATCTGACTGTCGCGGCGAGGCCCTCCGGCGCTGTGGAAGCGGCCTGACCGGGCCCGTGAGCGGCGCGACCTGACCGGGCTCCGGCGGTCTCCGCTGGGTAGGGTGCCGGGCGGAGGTGCGGCATGGGGTTCCCGAAGGGCCGGCGACGGCTGGTGATGGCGGTCGCGGCGCTGCTCGCCGTCGCGGCCGTCGCGGTCGTCGTCCACCGGGTGCTCGCTCCGGCCGAGGTGAGCACTGTGGCCCGGGGTGACTACCCGGCCGCGCCCCGACCCGAGCCCGGCGCGATCGGCCGGCTGCCCGCCGCCCCGCTGATCGTGGACTCCCGACTGCGGGTGTACGCGGCGCACCGGCAGGTCTACGCCGACCGGCCCGTCGACTGGCGGTACCGGACCACGCCGTTCTGGTCGTACCGGCGCTGGCCGGCGGAGCTGAGCGGGGTGGTGGCCAGCGGCCGTACCATCGTGAGCCGTTGGTCCGACGGTCGGTTGGTCGCGCTCGACGCTTCGTCCGGGCGGGTGCTGTGGCGGGCCGCGGGGCCGGCGCCGGCCGAGGACGACGCGGTGGCGCGGCGTACCGGGGCGGCCACCGTCTGGGATCCGCGTGGGCTCTACCTCACCGACCTCGCGGACGGCCGGACGGTGCTCGTGGTCACGGGGACCGCCGAGGCCCGTGCGGTGCAGGTGGCTGACGGCAGGGAGTTGTGGCGGGTCGACCTGCCCGGCTCGTGCCGCAGCGACGTCGGCACCAGCGTGGCCGGGCAGCTGATCGGCCTGGACACCTGCGCCGGACCGGCCGCTGTCGAGTTCCGGGACGCGGCCACCGGGCAGGTACGCGAGCGCTGGCAGCCGCCGGGGGTGGCGGCGGACGGGCTTGTGGTGTCCCCACTCGGTTGCCGGACCGGTCGGTCGGGCTGTCCGGCCGTGCGGACGGCCGGACCGGGTGACGCCGGCGGTCGGGGCTGGCTGGTGACCGGCGGTGAGCCGGTGGCCGCTCCCGCTCTGGATCTAGCCGGTGCCACTGTCGTCGGCGACCGGGTGGTCTCGGTGGTGGACGGGGTGGCGGTGGGCCGGGCGGCGCGGTCGGGCGTCGAGCTG
The DNA here is from genome assembly GCF_055587305.1 of Micromonospora sp. NPDC047521. Classification (NCBI taxonomy): domain Bacteria; kingdom Bacillati; phylum Actinomycetota; class Actinomycetes; order Micromonosporales; family Micromonosporaceae; genus Micromonospora; species Micromonospora sp. NPDC047521. The sequence goes on from NZ_JBVJGN010000006.1 coordinate 181,225, forward strand.
TGGCGCTTCGGCGGCCTGGGCGCGGCGCGGGTGCTCGCGGTGCAGCCCGGTCGGGTGCATGTGCTGACCGAGGCGAACGAGTTGGTGACGCTCGACCCGGTGAACGGTACGCAGCTCTCCCGCTTCACCCTGAACGTCGGCTCGGACGGTACGGGTTGGGCGCCGGGGGCGGTGGCCGCCACCGACGGATATCTGGCTGTGGAACGGTTGCGGGAGCCGGTCGACCCGGACGGGGACGACCAGCGCTACTACTTCACCGCCGAGGCGGTGATCCTCGCCGCCACCTGATCGGGGCGTCGAACTGCGAACCTTTCACCATTAATGACCAGAAACGGTACGTTTCTCACGGTTCAGGTTTCCGGTGAAGGGGGTTGGCGCATGGGTGCGACGGCAGCCAGGTGGCTCGTGGGCGGGATGCTCGCCGCCACCGCGAGCCTCGTGGTCGCGGTGCCGCCGACCCTCGTGTCGGACCCGGCCCGGTCGACCGCGTACGCCGCAGCGCGGGCCGAACCGTCGGGTGACACGAGCGTCACCTTCGAGGTGGTGCCCGCCTCGCCTACCGTCACCCCGCCCACGCCGACCCGGCACCCGCCCACCCCGACCCCCAGTCACGGGGGTCAGTTGCCGGTCACCGGTCCGGGCGGTTCGGTCCTGCTGCTCGCCGCGCTGGGCATGACCCTGCTTGCCCTCGGGTGGCTCGCCGCTCGCCGCCGACGGCCGAGCTGACGCAGGGCCGCCGGCGGTCTCAGTGGTCGACCGGGACGCGCTCCCGGGGTGGGACGGCAGGGGCGCGACGGGACCGGCGCACGAGCACCCCGACAGTGGTGAGCAGCAGCAGCGCCGCCACTGCCGCACCCCCGGTCCAGCCGGTGAACAGTCGGGAGACGACGCTGCCCTTCCTGCCCACCTGACCGGGATCGGGGAAGGCGATCCGCACGGTCGCGCCGCGCTTCACCGTCCCGCTCTCCAGGTTCACCTCGGCCTTCCAGGGTCCGTTCGGCAACTCGGCGGGGAACCGGGCGACGACCTGCCCGGAGCCGCCCGGGGGCAGCGTGACGCCCTGCCCGACGGGGAACGGTCCGGCCCGGCTTCCGGCCGGTCCCTCGCTCAGTGCGATCGCGCCGGTCAGGTCCACGGCACGGCCGCCGGTGTTGGTGACCTGGACGGTCACCGACGGCACGCCCTCGGGGCTGCGGGCCGGCCGCAGCTCGCCGATCGCGAAGTCGGAAGCCGGCTCGCCGCCGGGGCCGACGTCGAGATACATCCGGACGCCGACCCGGTGAATCTGGTTGATCTCGCCGCTGGCCCGGGCCGCGGATCTGGTGGCCGCCCAGACCACCCCGTACCGCTCGCCGCGCGAGGCGGCCGGCGGCACCGTGATTGTTGCCCGGACCCGGGTCTCGCCCCACGGCTCCAACTCCACCGAGCTGCGATCGAGGGTGGTCCACGAGGTCAGCTCGTTGGCCGCGCGGCCCTCGCCGAACCGGAACGCCGAGCCGTCCAGGGTTGCCGCTGCCGGGTAGACGTCGACCTGGCGGGGCTCGGCCGTGCGGTTGACGATCAGCAGTTGTCGCCTGATGGTGGTGCCCGGCGGCAGGTGGTCGACGATGTAGCGCAGAGCCCGTGGGTCGGCGCGGCGGTCGGTCGGAGCCTCCAGCAACCGGATACCGATGCTGCCCTCGTCCGAGCCCGCGTCCGGCTCGGCCGCGCCGGCCCGGGTCGGCAGACCCGGACCGGCGAGGCAGAACAGGGCGAGCGCGACCGCGAGGGCCGACCGCCCCCGGCGGCTACGCCACCGAATGTGTCACCGTGCCGGTGTAGACGCCCGCGATGCTGTCCAGCGGGACGTTGACCACCAGGGTGGGGTTCCAGGCGGCGGTGTTGCCGCCGGTGCCGCCACTGTGGGTGAACGCGGTGAGCGGGAGGGTGCTGGACAGGGGCGCCGCGTCGCCGGCGGTGAGCTGCCCAGGGGTGAAGGTGCCGGTGCCGGTGGTCGCTGTTGCCGGGCCGGACCAGTAGTTGATCTCCTCGGGGAGGACCGTCTCGGGTGGGGAACTGGTGCCGGTCTGGAAGACGGTCGCCGTCACCGACGCGGTCCAGGACGCGTCGGAGGCGCCCCGGGAGTCGGTGACCGTCACTGTGCCGAGTTGGCCGGTGATGGTGCCACCGGGAGCGCCGGAGCCGAGGTCGGCGGTGGCCGGCGCGTCGATGTCGAGGGTGCCGGCCAGCACCTCGAACGTGGTGGTCGTGGTGTCGGTGGGCGCGGCGGCGGCCGGCGCGGCGAGAAAGCCGACCATCGCGGCGGCGGCCGCCCCGGCGAGACAGATCCTGGCAGTACGCACTGTTCGTTACCCCGTTTTCTCGAAGCGAGCCGACGCGGGTCCTCGCCACGTCGGCTACTTCGGAAGATAGGGCAGATAGTGGGTCAAACAGGACAAAGCGGTCTTATGTCACCGGATGGTCACAATGCACGCCGTCAGGTCAGCGCCGCCTCCGCCGCGGCCAGGAACGCGTCGTTCTCGGCAGGGGTGCCGATCGTGACCCGCACGCCGTCCCCGGCGAACGGCCGCACGATCACCCCGCGCGCCTCGCACGCCTTCCCGAAGGCCACCGCCCGGTCGCCGAGCGGCATCCAGACGAAGTTGGCCTGGCTGGTCGGCACGTCGGGCACGAACTTGCGCAGCGTCTCGGTGACCCGGTCCCGCTCGGCGACGACGAGCGCGCAGCGGCGCTCCATCTCGGCGGCCTGGGTCAGCGCCGCGAGCGCACCGGCCTGGGCTGCCGTACTCGTGGAGAACGGCGTCACCACCTTGCGGATCGCCGCCGCCACCGTCGGCTGCGCCACGAGCCAGCCGATCCGCAGCCCGGCCAGACCCCACGCCTTGGACAGGGTGCGCAGCACCGCGACGTTCGACCGGTCCAGGTAGTCGAGCCCGTCCGGCACCTCCGGATCGGTCACGAACTCCCGGTACGCCTCGTCGATGACCACAAGCACGTCGTCCGGCACCGAGTCGAGGAAGCGGTCCAGCTCGGCCCTGCGGACCGCCGTGCCTGTCGGGTTGTTCGGGTTGCAGACCAGGATCATCCGGGTCCGGTCGGTCACCGCCGCGGCCATGGCCGCCAGGTCGTGCCCGTGCCCGGCGTCGTTGGGCACCCGCACGCTCGTCGCGCCGCTGGTCGCCGCGATGATCGGGTACGCCTCGAAGGAGCGCCACGAGTAGAGCAACTCGTCGCCGGGCAGACAGGTGGCCCGGACCAGGTGCTCGGCGAGCGCCACCGACCCGCAGCCGGTGGCGATCCGGTCGGTGTCCACGCCGTACCGCTGGGCCAGGGCGTCGCGCAGCGCCACCACGCCCATGTCGGGGTAGCGGTGCGAGGCGGTGACCGCCTCGGTGACCGCCTCGACGACACCGGGCAGCGGGCCGTACGGCACCTCGTTGCTGGCCAGCTTGATCGCCTCGGGCAGACCCAGCTCCCGGGCGAGGTCGGCGGGGCTGCGCCCCGGCACGTAACTGGGCAGCGCGTCCAGGTCGGCGCGGGTCAGCCGCAGCGCCGGCTGGTGACGTCCGGAGTCGGTCATGGGGTGTCTCCCGGGGGCTGGTCGTCGTTCGAGGGGGCGGAGGCGGTGCTGGCGGGGACCTCGACCACTACCGTCTGCACGCGCTTGTCGTGCAGCGCCTGACGCAGCGGGTGGTCGAAGAGGGGGGACAGGGCGTCGACCAGTTGCAGCACCAGGCCGAGGCCGGCGCAGTACCAGAGCAGGGTGGGCAGACCCATGGTGGTCCACCTGCCGAACGCCCTGGCGAAGCCCAGCGGCTGGTCGGCGGCGAGCGGCACGGCGCGGATCCGCATCACCCGCTTGCCGAAGGTCTGCCCGTGGGAGGCCATGGCGGGCACCTCGTACGCCAGCCAGAGCGCCGTGGCGATCAGCAGGATCACCACCTGGAGCAGCCCGGCCTGCTCGCCGATCTGCGGCAGGTTGTCGGTGGAGGTGTCGCCGGCGAACGCCCGCCGGAACACCTCCCGCCAGTACGGCAGCATCTCCTCGATCAGCCGCCAGACGAACCAGCCGTTGACCAGGGCGTTCAGGGCGAAGACGACAGTGAAGTCGATCAGTCGGGCGGCGAACCGGCGGCCGTACCCGGCCAGTCTCAGCCCGTGCGGGCGCGGCTCCGGCGGCCGGCCGGGCCAGCCCGGTGGCACGCCCTGCGGCGACCAGCCGGGCGGGGCGCCCTGCGGTGTCCAGCCGGGGGGAGCGCCCTGCGGCGACCAGCCGGGCGGACCGGCCTGCGGTGCCCAACCCGGGCCCGGCCCCGGCTGGGGACCGTGCGGCGACGGGGTGCCGTGCCCTGGCTGGGTGCCGTGACCCGGCGCGGGACCCGAGCCGGTGTGCGGCGGCCAGCCCGGGGCTGTCGCCGCCGCGTCGGGTGCCGTCTGGGCGACCGGGACGGGCGGTGGCTCGGGCGGCGGCGGCCCGTCCGGCGGGGTCGCGTCGACCGGAATGGGCGCGCCGAGCCAACCCTCGCCGTCCCAGTAGCGTCGGGTCTCAGGGTCGGCGGGGTCGACGTACCAACCCGGTTGCACACTCACGAAGCCACCTTAACGACGACCGTGCCGGCGAACTTGTCGTGGAGGCACTGCTGCCAGGGCTTGTCCCAGAGCTGCCACAACCCGTCGGCGTAGCTCGCGCCCGGCACCAGCGAGCACGCCAGGTGCTGCACGAGCCACCGCCGGCCGGCCATCCGCCGGTCGAGGGTGCCGTTCGGGTCCAGCGGCACCACCCGCAGCTTCATGACCTTCTTGCCGAGGGTCTGACCGCCGCGCTTGAGGTACTCCACGTGATACAGCCAGTAGAGCCCGAGCAGCACCACGAACAGGCCGGCCTGGAACAGCAGGATCGGCAGGAGGAACGTGACGAAGACGGTGTTCGGATCGGGCTCCACGAAAGTGCCGTCCGGGTTGGTCCGCGTCATCTCGGAGAACATCCGCCACCAGAGGACCAGGAAGACGGGCATGAACAGCGCCATCGCGACGACACTCGCCAGCGCCGTGTCGATCAACCAGGCCAGCAGTCGGTCGCTGAAGCTGGCCAGTGGCTGCCCGGCCGGGCTCACCGCCGGTGGTGGTGGGGCGTACCGCGGCGGCACCGCGTACCCGGGTGGGGCGTACTGCGGCGGCACGGCGTACCCCTGGGGGTGTGGTCCGGGTGGCGGCGCGAAGCCGCCGGCGGCGGGCTGGGGCCCACCTGCCGGCGGCGTCGGGTACGACGGAGGCTGCGTCACGCCCGCAAGTGTTACAGGTTGCCGCGGGCTTCCTGCTCCCGCTCGATCGCCTCGAACAGCGCCTTGAAGTTGCCCTTGCCGAAGCCCAGCGAGCCGTGCCGCTCGATCAGCTCGAAGAAGACGGTGGGGCGGTCCTGCACCGGCTTGGTGAAGATCTGGAGCAGGTAGCCGTCCTCGTCCCGGTCGACCAGGATCTTGCGGGCCTTCAGCTCCTCGATCGGCACCCGCACGTTGCCGATCCGGGCGCGCAGCTCCGGGTCGTCGTAGTACGAGTCGGGGGTGTCCAGGAACTCGACACCGGCGGCCCGCATCGCGTCGACGCTCGCCACGATGTCGTTGGTGGCGACCGCGATGTGCTGGGCGCCCGGGCCCTGGTAGAACTCCAGGTACTCGTCGATCTGCGACTTCTTGCGGGCCACCGCCGGCTCGTTGAGCGGGAACTTCACCTTGCGGGTGCCGTTCGCCACGACCTTGCTCATCAGCGCCGAGTAGTCGGTGGCGATGTCGTCACCGATGAACTCCGCCATGTTGGAGAAGCCCATCACCCGCTTGTAGAACTCGACCCACTCGTCCATCCGGCCCAGCTCCACGTTGCCCACCACGTGGTCGACGGCCTGGAAGAAGCGCTTCGGCTGGATGCCGGCGTCGATCATCGGCTGCCGGTCCACGATCGGGCCGCGGGCCACGAAGCCGGGCAGGAACGGGCCGGTGTAGCGGGACCTGTCGACCAGGGTGTGCCTGGTGTCGCCGTACGCGGCGATGGAGGCGACCCGGACGGTGCCGTGCTCGTCGGTGATGTCGTTCGGCTCGACCAGGCCGGTCGCGCCCTGCGCGGTGGCGTGGGCGTACGCGGTGTCCACGTCGGGCACCTCGAGGGCGATGTCGATGACGCCGTCGCTGTGCTTGACGACGTGCTCCGCGCCCTTGGCGTCCGGGCGGACGGCGCCGGTGAGGACGAACCGGGCCGAGCCGCTGGTCAGCACGTACTCGGCGTAGTCCCGGAAGCCCTGCTCGGGTCCCCGGTACGCCACGCAGGTCATGCCGAAGGCGGTGGAGTAGTAGTGCGCCGCCTGCTTGGCGTTGCCGACCATGAAGTGCACGTAGTCGAGGCCCTTGACCGGGAACGGGTCGTGGCTGATGTCGTGGTCGACAGCGCCGACGAGCTGGTCGACGTCGACGTCCTCGGTCGACTGGGGTCGGTCGATCGCCTGGGTCATGGTGGCCTCCCTCGCGTACCGGCCGGCCTCGTGGGCCGGTTGTTGTCCGAAGGATCGCCGCGCCGGCATCAGGTGGGCAACTGTCGGTGTAAAAGCTGGTCAGGTTGCGCATTCAGTATGGTCTGAACCCATGAAGGGTGAGCAGGCTGTACAGCTCGACGCGCTCGACGTTCGCTTGGTCGAACTGCTCGCCGACGAGCCACGGATCGGGGTGCTGGAGTGCTCCCGGCGGCTCGGCGTGGCCCGGGGCACCGTCCAGGCGCGTCTCGACAAACTGGTCGACAGGGGTGTCATCGGCGGCTTCGGCCCGGAGATCTCACCCGCCGCGATCGGGTTCGGGGTGACCAGCTTCGTCACCCTGGAGATCAGCCAACGGCACGGCCACGACCCGGTCACCGCCCACCTCGCGGCGATCCCCGAGGTGCTGGAGGCGCACACCATCACCGGCTCCAGCGACCTGCTCTGCCGGATCGTCGCCCGCTCCAACACCGACCTGCAACGGGTCATCGACCAGATCGTCTCGTCCGCCGGCATCACCCGGGCGTCGACGATCATCGCGCTGGCCGAGCAGATCCCGTACCGCACGCTTCCGCTGGTACGCAGCGCCGTACGGACGCTCTAACACCTTCGAGTACAGAAAGCGCGGCGACACGGCGGCGCGGGCGTACGGAAGATCCGTGATCGTGGCTACGGTGTGCGGTGTGGCGAAGGGGAGCGTGCGCGGTGGGCTGCTGCTCGGCCTCGCCGTGGTCGTCGCCCTCGCCGCCACAGGTGTCTGGAATCCGTTCCCCGGGCTGTGGGACTGGGTCGACCGCAGCGACCCCATCTCCGAGCCGGACGTGGTCTGGCAGCAGCGGATCGGCGGCACCCCGCGCAGCGTGACCATCGCCGGCGACACGGTCGTGGTGGAGCAGCGCACCAGGGTCGAGGCCCGCAGCCTGGCCACCGGCACCCAGCTCTGGGAGCGCAAGGCGGACTGGGCGGCGGTCGCCGGCGGTGACCGTGATCCGGTCGTCGCCGTGGGGAAATTGCTGGTCAAGGGGTACGAGCTGCTCGACCCCACCACCGGGGCGACGCGGCGGCGCGACGACGACGCGGTGGCCGTGTGGACGTACCGCAACCTGCTGCTGGACGCCAGCTGCACGGACGCCACCGACTGCACCCTGAGCGCCTGGGACCCGCGCGGCACGGCCCCACTGTGGACGGCGTTCCTGCCCGGGGTGCACAGCGGCCTGCTCGCCGACAACCCGGGACTGCGCGGCACCCGCCGGCTCACCGCCCCCCGGGTCGACGACGGGGTCGCCGGTCCCGAGTCGGTGCCCCCGCTGCTCGGCTTCCCCGTCGACGGCCGGGTGCACGTCGTCGACACCGCCACCGGCCGGGTCCTGCAGAACGTGGAGCCCGGCCAGGACGAACGGCTGTCGGTGGTGGGCGGCCGGATGCTGCGGATCGCCGCCCGCTCGCAGGACGGGTCCTGCTACTTCGCGATCTCCGCCCGCGACCCGGCGACCGGGCAGGAGGCCTGGCAGCGGGCCGGCGTCAACCTGCGGACCGCCGACAACGCCGGCTGCGCGCAGCGCGAGGATCCGCAGGGCGCGCGGAACGTGCTGATCGGCGTCGGCGCGGACGGCCGCGAGGCGGTCATCGACGGGTACGACGGACGGCTGCTGTGGGTGGGCGAACCGGGCACCAGACTGGTCGCGGTCGACGACAGGTACGCGGTGTTCCGGGCCGCCGACAAGCGCTCGGTGACGGCCCGTGAACTCGGCACCGACCGGGTTCTGTGGACCCGCCCCGCCAGCGGCAAGGCCGGTGCCGCGCTCACGCCGTACGCGGCGCTGATCGCCGACGAGAAGCCGTCCCGGTTGACGGCGCTGGACCCGCGTACCGGGCGGGAGTTGGCAGTCGTGCGGACCTCGGCGAACGCCCTAGCGGTCGGGCCACAAGGCATGATCATCGGGGAGGGGCGGGAGATCGGTTACATCCGCTTCGGCGCCTCCGCGGGCACCCCCGGCCGGCCCGGCGACGGCGGCGTCCCGCGCCCCGGCGGCACCGGCCCCGCCGGCCCAGACGGCGGCGACAACTGCGGACCCAAACGGGAACTCTGCCCCGACCCGGACGGCGGCAAGGACGGCTGATGAGAGCGGCGTCCCAGACGCAGCCCGGCGGGTGGGAATGATCGACCGGTCTGCCCTAGGCTTGCCGCTCATGAGCAGTGCCGCCGCATTCTCGTACGCCCCCCTCCTGCCGACCGGCCCCGACCAGACGGACTACCGCCTGGTCACCGACGAGGGCGTGGACGTCGTACACGGCCCCGGGGGCCGCCGGTTCCTCACCGTGGAGCCGGCCGCGCTCACCGCGCTGACCGCCGAGGCGATGCACGACATCGCGCACTTCCTGCGCCCCGCGCACCTGGCCCAGCTCCGGTCGATCATCGACGACCCGGCCGCCTCGCCGAACGACAGGTTCGTCGCACTGGACCTGCTGCGCAACGCCAACATCGCCGCCGGCGGCGTGCTGCCGATGTGCCAGGACACCGGCACCGCGATCGTGATGGGCAAGCGGGGCCGGCACGTGCTTACCGACGGGGCCGACGCCGAGGCCATCTCGCGGGGCGTCTACCAGGCGTACACCCGACTGAACCTGCGCTACTCGCAGCTCGCCCCGCTGACCATGTGGGACGAGCGGAACACCGGCAGCAACCTTCCCGCCCAGGTGGACCTGTACGCCGAGGACCCGGACGGGCACCCCGACGCGTACAAGTTCCTGTTCATGGCCAAGGGCGGCGGCTCGGCCAACAAGTCGTACCTCTACCAGGAGACCAAGGCGCTGCTCAACCCGACGCGGATGATGCAGTTCCTGGAGGAGAAGCTGCGGCTGATCGGCACCGCCGCCTGCCCGCCGTACCACCTGGCCATCGTCATCGGCGGCACCTCCGCCGAGTACGCGCTGAAGACCGCGAAGTACGCGAGCGCCAAGTACCTCGACGCGCTGCCCACCGCCGGCTCGATGAGCGCCCACGGCTTCCGGGACCTGGAGCTGGAGGCGCAGGTGCTGGAGCTGACCCGCAACTTCGGCATCGGCGCCCAGTTCGGTGGCCGGTACTTCTGCCACGACGTACGGGTGGTCCGGCTGCCCCGGCACGGCGCCTCCTGCCCGGTGGCGATCGCCGTCTCCTGCTCGGCCGACCGGCAGGCCGTCGCCAAGATCACCCCGTCGGGCGTGTGGCTGGAGCGACTGGAGACCGACCCGGCGCGGTTCCTGCCCGACGTCACCGACGACTCCCTCGACGGTGAGATGGTCGTCCGGGTCGACCTCAACCGGCCGATGGACGAGATCCGCGCCGAACTGTCGAAGTACCCGGTGAAGACCCGGCTGTCCCTGTCCGGCCCGCTGGTCGTCGCCCGGGACATCGCCCACGCCAAGATCGCCGAGCGGCTCGACGCCGGCGAGCCGATGCCGCAGTACCTGCGCGACCACGCCGTCTACTACGCCGGCCCCGCGAAGACCCCCGAGGGGTACGCTTCCGGCTCCTTCGGCCCCACCACCGCCGGCCGGATGGACGCCTACGTGGAGAAGTTCCAGGCCGCCGGGGGCTCGCAGGTGATGCTGGCCAAGGGCAACCGCTCGGGTCAGGTGACCAGGTCCTGCCAGCAGCACGGCGGCTTCTACCTCGGCTCCATCGGTGGGCCCGCCGCCCGCCTCGCCCAGGACTGCATCAAGCACGTCGAGGTGCTCGAGTACGCGGAGCTGGGCATGGAGGCCGTCTGGAAGATCGAGGTGGAGGACTTCCCCGCCTTCATCGTCGTCGACGACAAGGGCAACGACTTCTTCGCCGAGGTCACCAAGCCGGTGCTCACCGTCGGCCGCCGCTGACCCGACACGTACGGCGAAGGGGCATCGGGCAGTCGCCCGGTGCCCCTTCCTGTCATCCGTGCTGAACCGACATCGGTGCGCCCGCCCCGCTGGGGTGGGGCGGGCGCACCGCCCCCGTCGGATGCCGTCACCGACAACCCGGAGCGAGTGTGCTGCGCACCGCTGTCGATCCGCTCTCAGATCACTATCGCCTGACTGCGCTGATCTGTGATCGCCGGACTACTCTGCTGAAGTTTGCACCACTGATGCGGGGGAGTAGATGCGGTTCGGGATCCTGGGGCCTCTGCGGGTCGGCGGTGGTGAGTCCACTGTCACCGCCGGCCGCGACCGGATCGTCCTCGCCATGCTGCTGCTGCGCCCCGGACGGCTGGTGCCCGTCGAGGAACTGGTCGACGCGGTGTGGGAGGAGCACCCTCCGGCCACCGCCCGGGCCCAGTTGCAGACCTGCGTGTCGCGGCTGCGCCGCAGGTTCACCGAGCTGGGCCTCACCCCGGAAACCATCATCACCGACCCGGCCGGGTACGGCATCCGTACCGCCCCGAACGATCTGGACGCCGACGTCTTCGCCCGCACGGTGGAGGCCGCCCGTGCCGCCGTCGCGGCCGGCCGGTTGGGCGACGCCCGTGTGCGGTTCCGCGCGGCCCTGGCGCTGTGGCGCGGACCGGCGCTCGGGGGCATCCCGAGCCGCAGCATCCGCCGTCGCGCCCAGGCGATCGACGAGCAGCGCCTCACGGTGCTGGAGGAGTGCGTCGACGTCGAGCTGCGCCTCGGGCGTGCCGCGGAGCTGATCGAGGACCTGACCGAGAGCGTCGACCAGCACCCGCTGCGCGAGCGTCTGCGCGGCCAGTTGATGCTCGCTCTCTCCTCGGTCGGCCGGCAGGCCGACGCGCTGGCGGTCTACCGGGAGGGCCGGCGGCTGTACGCCGACGACCTGGGCATCGAACCGGGCGCCGAGTTGCAGGAGCTGCACCAGCGGGTGCTCGCGGGCGACCTGGCCCTGGTCGGTCGGGAAGCCCGGTCGACCCTGCCGGTCCGTTCGCTGCCCCGCGCGATCGGTGACTTCACCGGTCGACAGGAGACGCTGAATCGCCTGGTCAAGGAGATCGAGGAGGACGGCACCCGGATCCAGCTGATCGACGGAATGGCCGGCAGCGGCAAGACGACACTCGCGGTGCACGTCGCCACAGCCCTCGCCGATCGCTACCCGGACGCCCAACTCTTCATCGACCTGCACGGGCACAGCGAACGCCGCCCGCTGACAGCGGCCGCGGCCGTGGCCGCCCTGCTGCGCCAGCTCGGTGTGCCGGTCGAGCGGATACCGGAGGACACCGACGACCGGCTGGCACTGTGGCGGACGGAGTTGGCCGGCCTGCGGGCGCTGGTGGTGCTGGACAACGCGGGCACCGCCGACCAGGTGGCCCCGCTGCTGCCCAGCGGCTCGCACTGCCTGATCCTGATCACCAGTCGTCGTCGCCTGGTCGGGCTCGACGAGGGCCGCCCGTCGTCGTTGCCCGTGCTCGACGCCGACGAGGCGATCGAGCTGCTCGGCCGGGTCGCCGGCGTGGAGCGGATCGCCGCCGAACCGGATGCGGCAGCCGAGGTGGCGCGTCGCTGTGGCCATCTGCCGCTCGCCATCCGGCTGGCCGGCGCACGCCTCGCGCACCGACCGCGCTGGCGGGTCGCCGACCTCGCCGAGCGGCTGGTCGCCGGGGCGGGTCCACTGGCCGAGCTGACCGCCGGGCAGCGTTCGGTGGGGCAGGCGTTCGCCCTGTCGTACGCGCAGGTCTCACCACTGGCGCAGCGTCTGTTTCCGTTGCTCGGCCTGTATCCGGGTGTGCGCCTGGACAGTCGGGTCGCCGCGGCCCTGGTCGAGCTGCCCCTGGCCGAAACACAGGAACTGCTCGACGAGCTTGTCGACACGCACCTGGTGGAGGAGGTGCAGCCGGGTCGGTACCGGTTACACGATCTGCTTCGCGAGTACGCCAGGTTCCTGCTTGTCGGCCCGGATCGGCAGGTGGAGCGCCGGGCTGCCCTGGAGCGGCTGCTGGACCATCACCTGTCCGTCGCGTTGGAGATCGCCCGGACGATCGAGGCGGCGGGCAGTCGCCGCAACATCCCCGCGCACACGCCCGGCCGGCCCGACCTGATGGCCGTCCCGGTGGCCGAAGGGCGGGCGTGGTTCGAGGAGAACCATGTCGCGCTCACCGCCCTGGTCCGGGTGGCCGAGGAGGAGGGCTTCCCCGTCCATTGCTGGCAGTTGGCCCGTGCCTGCTGGCGACTCAACTTCGAGAGCGGGCACCTCGACGAGGTGATCGAGACCCACACGATCGGGCTTCGTGTCGCCGAGCGGCTGGGCGACGAGGCTGCCGTCGCCACGATGCTCAACTACGTCTCCTCGGCGTACTTCCGGCTGGCTCGCTTCCGTGAGGCGATCAAGGCGATGGAGGTGGCCCTGGCCTTGCGCAGACGGCTCGGCCTGCGCGGCGATGTGCTCACCACGCTGTGGAACCTGGGCATCTCGTACGCCGCGAACGGTGACCTCCATCAGGCCGAGGCGAAGTTCGACGAGGCGTTCGGCCTCCTCCGGGGGATGGACGACGTCAATGCGATGACCAATCTGCTGAACAACCTGTCGTACACGTTGATCGGCTGGGGCCGGTACGGCGAGGCGCTGCGCCTGACCCGGCTGCACCTCATGCTGGCCCGGCAGACGCAGGACCGCCGGCAGACCGAGAACGCGATGGGTCACCTCGCCATTGTCCGGCACCGGATGGGCGATCTGGGCCCTGCCCGTCGTCTGCTCCATGTCGCGCTGTACCTCAAACGGCAGGACGGCAACCGGTTCGGCGAGGGGGAGGTGCTCAACGAGATCGGTGTGATGGAACGCGTCGCCGGACAGCCCGAGCGTGCCGCCGCCCGACACCGGGAGGCGCTGGTGGCGATGGTGGACGCCGGTGACCGGGTCGGGCAGTGTGCGTCACGAAATCTGCTGGCCCGGTCGATCCTGGAACAGGGGGATGCCGCCAGCGCGCTGGACCTGTACCGCCGGGTTCTCGCCGACGCCAGCCGGCTCGGTGCCCGCTATGAGCAGGCCCGGGCGTTGGAGGGCATCGCCCGCAGCGTGTGGGCCACCGACCCGGCGGCTTCCCGCGCCCACCTGGAGCAGGCGCTGGCGCTGTTCCGGCAGATCGAGTCGCCGGAGCGGCACGAGGTGGAACGGCTGCTCGCCGAGTTGGGCTGACGGATCATCTGCGAGTCGGCCACGGGCGCGGCAGGATGGTACGCGTGACGACTCCAGAAGCGACCGGATACCGGATCGAACGCGACTCGATGGGCGAGGTGGAGGTGCCCGCCGAGGCGCTGTGGCGGGCGCAGACCCAGCGCGCGGTGCAGAACTTCCCGATCTCCGGGCGGGGCATCGAGCCGGCCCAGATCAAGGCCCTCGCGCAGATCAAGGGCGCGGCGGCCGAGGTCAACGGCGAGTTGGGCGTGATCGACGCGAATGTCGCGGCGGCCATCGCCGCCGCGGCGGCGCACGTGGCCGACGGCGGTTACGACGACCAGTTCCCGGTGGACGTGTTCCAGACCGGTTCGGGCACCTCGTCGAACATGAACACCAACGAGGTGATCGCCACCCTGGCCAGCCGTGAGCTGGGCTCGCCGGTGCACCCCAATGATCACGTCAACGCGTCCCAGTCGAGCAACGACGTGTTCCCGTCGTCGATCCACCTGGCCGCCACGCAGTTCATCGTGGAGGATCTGCTGCCGTCGCTGAACCACCTCGCCGCCGCGTTGGAGGAGAAGGCGGCGGAGTTCGAGACGGTGGTGAAGGCCGGGCGTACCCACCTGATGGACGCCACCCCTGTCACCCTCGGCCAGGAGTTCGGCGGGTACGCCGCCCAGGTCCGTTACGGCGTGGAGCGGCTGGAGGGCTCGCTGCCCCGGCTGGCCGAGCTGCCGCTGGGTGGCACAGCCGTGGGCACCGGGATCAACACCCCGCTCGGCTTCGCCGCCGCAGTGATCGAGAAGTTGCGCGGGTCGACCGGGTTGCCGCTGTCCGAGGCGCGTAACCACTTCGAGGCGCAGGGGGCCCGCGACGCGCTCGTGGAGACGTCGGGGCAGTTGCGGACAGTGGCCGTCGGCCTCTACAAGGTCGCCAACGACATCCGCTGGATGGGTTCCGGCCCCCGCGCCGGCCTGCGTGAGCTGCGCATCCCCGATCTCCAGCCCGGCTCGTCGATCATGCCGGGCAAGGTCAACCCGGTCGTCGCCGAGGCGATGCGCCAGGTGTGCGCCCAGGTGATCGGCAACGACGCGACGGTCGCCTTCGCCGGCTCCCAGGGCGACTTCGAGCTGAACGTCATGCTCCCCGTGATGGGCCGCAACCTGCTGGAGTCGATCCGGCTGCTGGCCGCCGCGAGTCGGCTGTTCGCCGACCGCCTGGTGGCCGGCCTGGTCGCGGACGCCGAGGTCTGCCTGGCGTACGCGGAAGGGTCGCCGTCGATCGTCACCCCGCTGAACCGCTACCTCGGCTACGACGAGGCCGCCTCGATCGCCAAGGAGGCGCTGGCCAAGCAGACCTCCATCCGCGAGGTGGTGATCTCCCGGGGGCACGTCGACTCCGGCAAGCTCACCGAGACCCAGCTGGACGAGACCCTGGACCTACTCCGCATGACCCACCCCTGAGGCCTGACCGCCGCGCGGTGCCGCTCAGCCGAGGAAGCGGGCGAAGAGGGCCGCCGGTTCCGGCCCGTCGTGCGGGTTGAGCCGGTACAGGTCGGCAGCCGCGTCGTGCAGGACTGTGCACAGGTAGATGCTCAACGCGATCCGGTCGTGGGCGTACTCCTGGCGGAGGGTGAGTCGGGCGACCGGGCACGGCCAGGGCGCGGCGCAGACCCGGCAGAGCCAGAGCGGACGTAGCGGCAGGTGCGGCCTACGGGGTGTCGTCGTGCGGTCGTCAGGCGCGGTCCGGGGCATGCTGCGGCCTTCCTCTGGAGCTGAACCGTCTGTGGCATCACCCCGCTCGCTCTGGCGCCCGTGCCGTGCCTTGCCACGATCACGCTCGATCCTGGATTGAGGGGTATCCGCACGCCAGGACCCCACTACTTCCAGGATCGAGCACGATCGTGCGCAGCTCGTCGGCTTCGTCAGGGGGGTGGGACCGCCCGGCACGGGGGAGCGGGCGGTCCCGAGCGACGCCACAGATCCCGGGGGACGGGGAGCGGTGCCGCGCTTCACATTCTGGTGACCGGACGACTACGGTCGGAAGGGTTCGGCAGGCCTGTCGTGGCTGCCCTGTTCCCGGCCGCGCCGGCTCTGTTGGTCGGCTGGAGTTGATCGTCGGCGGGTTGGAGAGTGGTTGGGCATGGCCGATGGGCAGATGACGGCGGCGGCGTTCCTGGTCGCGGAGCTGCGTCGGGCGCGGGCCCGGCGCGGCTGGAGTCAGGACGAGCTGGCCAAGGCCGTCAACTACTCGGCGTCGATGGTCAGCGCCGTCGAGTTGGGGCAGCAGCCGCCCACGGCCAAGTACCTGGAACTGGTCGACCGTGCCCTGGACACCGGCGGCCTCTTCGGTCGCATGTCGACAGAGCTGGTGAGCCTGGACCGGGCTCAGCCATGGCTACGCGGCTGGCAGGCGATCTTCGAGCAGGCGCGGATGGTCCGGTGGTACGAGCACTGTTACGTGCCAGGGCTTTTCCAGACGGAGGCCTACGCCCGAGCGGTCTTCGAGGCGGGCGGCCTGCTCGCTCCCGAGGAGGTCGACCGGCGGCTGACCGACCGGATGAACCGCCAGGCGGTGCTGCACAGTGAGCGTGTGCCGCAGATCGTGGCGGTGCTGGACGAGGCGGTGCTGCGGCGACGGGTGGGCGGGCGGAAGGTGATGCGCGACCAGACCCTGCACCTGGTCGGCATCGCCACCGGGCACCCTCGGATCCGGCTGCACGTGGTGCCGCGATCCGCCGAGGAGTACCCGGGGCTCGGTGGGCAGTTCGCGCTCGCCGTCCTGCCCGACGGCACGGAGGTGGCCTATCTGGAGTGCCAGGTGCGCGGTCAGGAGCTGGACCAGCCGAGGGATCTGCTGCGGTTGCAGCGGGTCTGGGAGGCTACCTTGGGCGAAGCCCTGCCCCCGCAGGCATCCATCGAGCTGATGAACGAGGTGGCCGAGTCGTGGAGCTGACCGAGGCTCGCTGGCGCAAGAGCAGCCGCAGCAACCAGGACAACTGGTGCGTCGAGGTGGCTACGAATCTGGAGGGCGTGGTCGGGGTGCGGGACAGCAAGGACCCGGACGGACCCGTGCTCGTTGTCGACGCGTACTCCTGGCGGCTCTTCGTGGTCGCGCCTCCGCGCTGACCCGACCGCCTCGCCCGCGACGGCGGTCGCGGGGTCCCGGCTAAATGGCTCGACGGGTCTCCGGGCGGGCGGGATGATCCGGTCATGGGTGGAGTGCCTCCGGCGACCGAGCGGCTGCTGTTGCGGCGGTTGACGATTGCCGACGTGGACGCGCTTGTGGAGCTGGACAGCGACCCGGAGGTGATGCGCTTCCTCACCGGTGGCGTCGCCACGCCGCTCGCCACCGTCCGGGATGAGCAGTTGCCGAAGTTGCTCGCCCAGTACGAGAGGCATCCCGGGCTGGGGCGCTGGGCGGCGCTCGACCGGGGGACGGGCGACTTCCTGGGCTGGTTCGCGCTCGACCCGTCGGTCGACGGCACCGAGGCCGAGCTGGGTTACCGGCTGCGCCGCTCGGCGTGGGGGCGCGGCCTGGCCACCGAGGGGTCGCGGGCGCTGGTCCGGTACGCCTTCGACCGGGTGGGCGTGCGTCGGGTCTGGGCCGAGACGATGGCGGTCAACGACCGGTCCCGGCGGGTGCTGGAGAAGGCGGGTCTGCGCCACGTGCGCACCTTCCACCTCCAGTGGGACGACCCGATTCCGGGCACCGAGCACGGCGAGGTGGAGTACGAGGTGCGGGCCGACGCCCTTCAGGAACGGCCCGCGGCCCTGCGCGCCCGGTAGGCGGTCACCGCCGCGCGGTTGCCGCAGCCGGCCTCGCAGAAGCGCCGCGACCGATTGCGGGACAGGTCGACGACCACGTTGTCGCAGTCCGGAAACTCGCAGATCCGCAGTCGACGCAGCTCGCCGGCGCGGACCAGGTCGGCCATTGCCATCGCCGCCTCCACCGCGATGCGGGTCGCCAGCGGGGCGTCCCGGGGTACGGCGTGCAGGTGGTACGGCTCGTCGTCGTGCTCGATGAGCTGCGGCAGCGCCCTGTGCTCCAGCAGCAGGCCGTTGACCAAGGTGACGATCTCGGGTGGTTCGGCGTACCAGATGCGGCGCAGCCGGGGCCGCAGCTCCCGGACGGCGTGCAACTCGGCGTCGGTGTGCTCGTGTCGACCGCTGTAGCCGTGCCTGACGAAGAACGCGTCAAGGGCGGCGACGTCGGGGAGGAGTTCGCCGTCGCGGCCCGCCGTGTTGACGAGCGCGGCGGCGGCGATCAGCGAACACTCGGTGTCATGAGCGAAAAGCAACTTGACTCCTGTCACAGGCTACGCCTAGCGTCATGGGCACAAGGATAGTTTGCTCATGACACCCGTGCCGTACCGAGGAGCGCGAGATGCACCGACGACCCGCCGCCGCCGGGGCAGCGTTGGCGCTGCTCTCCGCAGTCACCTTCGCCACCTCGGGCACCTTCGCGCGCTCCCTCATCGAGGCCGGCTGGTCGGCCGAGGCCGCCGTCATCGCCCGGGTCGGCATCGCCGCCCTGGTGCTGGCGATCCCCGCAGTGCTGTCGCTGCGCGGCAGATGGGACGTGCTGCGGCGGAACACCACGGCGATCGCCATGTTCGGGCTGCTCGGGGTCGCGCTGGCCCAGGCCTGCTTCTTCAACGCCGTGCGCTACCTGCCGGTCGGCGTCGCGCTGCTGCTGGAATACCTAGGCATCATCCTCGTCGTCGGCTGGATGTGGCTGCGCCACGGGCAGCGTCCCCGCCAGCTCACAGTTGTCGGCTCGGTGGCCGCCCTGGCCGGACTGGCGTTCGTGCTGAACCTCGCCGGTAACGCCGACTTCGACCCGGTGGGCGTGCTCTGGGGGCTGGGCGCCGCGCTCGGCCTGGCCGGCTACTTCGTCCTCGCCGGCCGCGTCGACCCCCGGCTGCCCTCCGTCGCCATGGCCAGCGGCGGCATGGCCGTCGGCGCCGCCGTACTGCTCCTGATCGGGCTCACCGGTCTGCTGCCGCTGCACGCCACCTTCGGCGAGGTCACCTTCGCCGGACAGCGCACCAGCTGGCTCCTGCCCATCGTCGGGCTCTCCCTGGTCGCCGCCGTCGTCGCGTACCTGGCCGGGGTCGCCGGCACCCGGATCCTCGGGCCCCGGCTGTCCTCGTTCGTGGGGCTGACCGAGGTGCTCTTCGCGGTGCTCATCGCCTGGCTGCTCCTGGACGAACTGCCCACCGCCTGGCAGTTGTTCGGAGGCGCGCTGATCGTCGCCGGGGTCGCGCTCGTACGCCTCGACGAACTGCGCGCCTCGCCCGCACCTGCCCCACCCGAGCCCGCGCTGGCGGCCAACGCCTGAGACGGTGGACGGCGTGCTGACCACAGTGGTGTTCGACGCCGACGAGACCCTGCTGGATCTGCGCCCAGCGGTGACCGGTGCGCTGGCCGCCGTCCTGAACGAGATGCTCGCCGCGTGTCGTTGATCGACTCCGTATCGGCGATCCGGCGGGCTGCGGCTCTGTCTGATCGCCCCATGTCGGTGAGCTGGAGTTGATCGAGCGCCGGGCGCTCACCGACGCCAGCCGCGGGACAACAACGCTGATCTGACCTCCCCCAGGACGGTCGGGAAGTCGTTGTGCAGCCGTCGACCGGTGACGTGCAGGATCAACCACCCCGCACCCACGAGCAGGTTGAGCCGACGGCGGTCACGGTGTAGTTGCTCCGGATCGGAGTGCCGCCGGCTGTCGTACTCGACGGCGACCCGGAACTCGGGCCAGGCCAGGTCGGGATGCAGCACGAGCCCGCCGGCCACGCGGATCGGGTGCTGGGTCACCGGCCGGGGAAGCCCGCCCAGCACCAGACGTACCCGTAGCTGCGACTCGGGGGGCGACTGCGCGCCCGGATCGGCCAGGCCGAAGGCCCATGTCGCCCGGCGGCCGCCCGGCCGGTCCGCGTTGGCGGTGCCGACGGTCATCAGCGCCGCCTGGGTGGTCAGGCCGCACGCCAGGAGCGAGTCGATGATCGGGACGGCGCGCAACGGATCCAACCAGACAGCCGTCTCCCAGGCTGCCGAGGTGGGGTCTGTGCGGCGCGGTGCGATGGCGCCTCCTACGTCGCCCATCGGTGGTACGAGGGGTGGGGTGGCGGCCGGACTCGCGCCGGTGAGCGCCGGGGCGTCGGTGCCGAGCACGTGCACGCGAAGGCGGTGTCGGGAGTCGACGCGACAGGCCCTCGGCACCAGGACATGGACGTCGTCGTCGAACCCCGCGGCGTGCTCGACGCCGTGCAGGTAGGCCGACGAGGGGCCGGCGATCACCGCCTCGGGTGGCAGCCGCAACGCCGCCGCCCGGCAGGCCAGCGCGTGGTCGCGATCGAGGCGCGCGTCGGCGTACACGTCGTGCCGCAGGCGGATCCAGGACGCGCCACGTAGCTGATGTCTGGTGGCCAGTCCCTGTCGGATCACGTCGGAGCCGCGGAAGACCTGCCAGGCGAGGGCGGGAGGCCGGTGGGGACGAGGAGGCATGTGCTCAGACTCGGACCCCGACCCGGCACCCCGATACCCCTGTGGACAGCGCCGGGAAGGCCGACCGAGCGTGCCTGTGGATGACCGCCGAACACCGGGTTCGGAGTGCTATACGGCGAGATCAACACCATATCGGCGTAGTGGCGCTATCGATCGGCGGAGATACCGCCACATCGGCGATCTGGAGTCGATCAAGGCCGCGGGTCCGGGTCGGCGCGTCAGCGGAGGGCGTCGGCGACGGCCGTGGCGGCGGCCCGTACCTGCGGGCCGACCAGTCCGACGTCCAGCGGGGCGAGGGCCACCACGCCCACGCTCGCCTCCAACCCGGGTACGCCGAGCACCGGCGCGGCCACCCCGTACGCCCCGGACTGCAACTCCCCGCTGCTGCTCACCGGCTCCGCCACACCGGCCCGGCCGGCCAGGATGGCCCGCCCCGCCGCCCCCCGATCCAGCGGATGCCGCGCCCCCGTCCGGTACGCCACGTGGAACGACGTCCAGCTCGGCTCGACCACGACCAGCGCGACGCAGTCGCCGCCCTCGACGACGGTCAGGTGCGCTGTCGCGCCGGCCTGCTCGGCCAGCCGACGCAGGGCTGGCAGCGCGCCCTCGGCGAGCAGTGGTTGGGCCCTGCGGGCCAGGTGCAGCACCCCTGCGCCGAGGCGGAGCCGCCCGTCGGCGTCGCGGCGCAGCATTCCGTGCCCGGTCAGCGGGCCGACCAGCCGGTAGATGGCGGCCCTGCCGATCCCCAGCCGGGTCGCGGCCTCGGTGACGGTGAGGCCGCCCGGAGCGTCGGCGACCAGGTGCAGCAGCCGCAGCCCTCGGTCCAGTGTCTGCGCGGTCTCCCCACCCCGCCCGGCGACCACGTCGGCCGGAGCCACGACAGCCTCGGCGCTGGCGGGTGGCTCACCGGAGCGTGCTGTCGCATCCACGTCTGGCAGCGTACGACCCGGCACCGGCGGATCCGGACAGGCGTGGACGGCTACCCTTGTACGGTGACGCTACGCCTGTATGACACCGCCACCCGATCGGTGCGGGACTTCGTTCCGCGGGAAGCCGGCAAGGTGGGGGTCTACCTGTGTGGTCTCACCCTCCAGGCGCCGCCACACATCGGCCATCTTCGCTCCGGCGTCAACTACGACGTGTTGCGCCGCTGGCTGCTGGCCGCCGGTTACGAGGTCACGTTCATCCGCAACGTGACCGACATCGACGACAAGATCCTGGTCAAGGCGGGCGAGCAGGGTCGGCCGTTCTGGTCGATCGCGTACGCCAACGAGTTGATCCTCGCCGAGTCGTACCGGGCGTTGAACGTGCTGCCGCCCACCTACGAGCCGCGCGCCACCGGGCACGTCCCGGAGATGCACGAGCTGATCACCAAGTTGATCGGCGATGGGCACGCCTACCCGGCTACCGACGGCTCCGGTGACGTCTACTTCGACGTGGCGTCCTGGCCGGCGTACGGGTCGCTGTCGGGTCAGTCCCCGGACGCGATGCAGTCGGCCGGTGACGCCCCCGACCGGGGCAAGCGTGACCCGCGCGACTTCGCCCTGTGGAAGGGCGCCAAGCCGGACGAGCCGGCGGACGCCTACTGGCCGTCGCCATGGGGGCTGGGCCGCCCGGGCTGGCACATCGAGTGCTCGGCCATGTGCTGGCGTTACCTGGGCCCGGAGTTCGACATCCACGGCGGCGGTCTGGACCTGACGTTCCCGCACCACGAGAACGAGATCGCCCAGTCCCAGGCGGCGGGGCTGCCGTTCGCCCGCTACTGGGTGCACCACGGGCTGCTCAGCATCGGCGGGGCCAAGATGGGCAAGTCGGCGGGCAACGCGCTGGGCCTGGCGTACGTGGACTCGCTTGGCGTGCGGCCGGTGGAGCTGCGCTACTACTACGCCGCCGCCCACTACCGCTCGGTGATCGACTACTCGGAGGATTCGCTGCGCGACGCGGCCACCGCGTACCGCCGGATCGAGGGTTTCGTCCAGCGGGCCGCCGAGCGGGTAGGCGTCGGGCAGCTCGGCGAGCTTCCGGCCGGTTTCGTCGCCGCCATGAACGACGACCTCAACACGTCCGCCGCCCTGGCCGTGCTGCAACAGCACATCCGGGACGGCAACACCGCGCTCAGCGTCGGTGACGATGTGACCGTCCGCACCACCCTGGCCGTGGTGCGGGCAATGCTGGATATCCTCGGCATCGACCCCCTCGACCCGGCGTGGACCGGTGGCGGCCGCTCGGATGACCTGCGCGCCGTGGTGGACTCCCTGATCGCGCTGGCCCTGGAGCAGCGCGCGCAGGCCCGGGGCCGCAAGGACTGGACCGCCGCGGACGCGGTACGCGACCAGCTCAAGCTGGCCGGCGTGGTGGTCGAGGACACCCCCCAGGGCCCCCGTTGGACTATTGGAGAGCAGGACTGATGGCCGGCAACTCGCAGCGCCGTGGCCGGCGACTGACGCCGAAGGCGGGTGCCCCCAAGGGCTCCGGCGGCAAGAACAAGGACTCCCTCGCCGGTCGGGGGCGTACGCTGCCCGCCGACGAACGACCGTGGCACAAGGGTTACTCGGGCACCGAGAAGCTGCCCCAGCGCACCGCCTGGAAGCAGGACAAGGAGCGCCGGGCGGCGGCCGAGGAGGGGCGTGCCCCGAAGATCGGTCAGCCGGGCAGCAAGGACACCACCTGGGGCAAGGGCGGCGGCCGAGGCGTACCTGGCGGCCGGGGTGGCGTGGCCGGCCGCGGTGGCGCCGCCGGACGGGGCGGCAAGCCCGCCGGCCGCGGTGGCCCCCGGGTCGCGCCCGGGCGCAAGTCCAACCCGTCGAAGGACACCCCGGAGCTGCTGGTCGGGCGCAACCCGGTGCTGGAGGCGCTGCGCGCCCAGGTGCCGGCGACGGCGCTCTACACGGCCCAGGGCATCGACATGGACGACCGGATCAACGAGATCATCCGGACCGCCGCCGACCGGGGCATCGCCAACCTGGAGATCAGCCGCGCCGAACTGGACCGGATGACCGGCGGGGTGTTGCACCAGGGCGTCGGGTTGCAGGTGCCGCCCTTCGCGTACCAGCCGTTCGACGACATGGTCGCCGCCTCCCTGGAGCAGCAGGCGCCGCTGCTCGTCGCACTGGACGGGGTCACCGACCCGCGCAACCTGGGCGCGGTGATCCGTTCGGCCGCCGCGTTCGGCGCGCAGGGTGTCTTCGTACCCGAGCGGCGGGCCGCCGGGATCACCGCGACCGCCTGGCGGACCAGCGCCGGCGCGGCCGCGCGGGTGCCGGTGGCGCAGGTGACCAACCTGACCCGGTCGTTGAAGGCGTGCCGCGACGCCGGCTTCATGGTGGTCGGCCTGGACGCCGACGGCGACACCGACCTGTACGACCTGGAGGCAGCCGTCGGTCCGCTGGTGGTGGTGGTCGGCTCCGAGGGGCGCGGGCTGTCCCGGCTGGTCGGTGAGACCTGCGACCTGACCGTCAGCATCCCGATGATCTCCGAGGTGGAGTCGCTCAACGCCAGCGTGGCGGCCGCCGTCACCCTGGCCGAGGTCGCCCGCCGGCGCTCGATCGAGCTGTAGTCACGTCACGAGGCCCCTCCCCGACTCCGGGGAGGGGCCTCGTCGTGTGCCTAGATCTGGCGGGTCCAGGCGACGAAGAGCAGCGCCCCGGCCAACGCCGTCAACAGCGTGGTCGGGATCAGCCAGCGCGGGCGCGGCTCCCCGTCGAGGCTGGCGGTCAGCCGCTGGTGCACGGCGGCGATGCCGATCAGCGCGGCCAGCCCGGCCGCGGCCAGCGGCAGGCCGACGAGGAAGTGCGCCAGCCACGCGCCGGCCCGGGTCGGACCACCCCAGGAACTGTCGTACGGGCCGGGGTCGACCAGCCCGTACAGCACGCCGCGCAGCACCATCAGCAGTTCCACGCCGAGCGGCAGCAGGGCGACCGCGCCGAGGAGCAGGCTGAGCACCGCGTGGCCGAGCACCGCGACCGTGCCGGGCCGCCGGCCGGTCGCGGCCGTCGGTGGCAGTCCGAGCAGTCGGGTACGCAGGGAGCGCCAGCGTGCGACGGCGCCGCCCAGCGGGGCGGTCACCAGCGCGAGCAGGGCGACCGGGATCAGCGTCGCGCAGTAGACAAGGCTGCGACCGGCCAGCCGGGTGAGCCGGTACGGCCGGGAACGGATGATCGGCTGGGCGGTGGCGGACACGGCGTCTCCTCGGGGTGCGGGTTGCCGTGACGCTACGAACCCGGCCCGCCGTGCCGAATCCCTCTTCAGAGCCATTCCCGCGCTGACCCCACAGGGTGAGGCGACCCGGCCGGTACGACGAAAGGGGCGGCCCGCCGAAGCGGACCGCCCCTTTCGGTACTGCGTTACGTCAGATCCGGCTGCCCGTGGCGGCGTGGAAGACGTGGCTGCGGCCGGTGCGCGGCTTGACGAACACGGTGTCACCCATGTTCGGCATGCTGCGCCGGTCGGTGCGGACGACGAAGCGCTCCGAGTTGCCACCCAGCGCGGCGTGACCGTAGACGTTCGCATCCGAGCCGAGGTCCTCGACCAGCTCGACGACGACGGGCATGCCGCCCTCGGTCGGGCTGACCAGGTCGCAGTCCTCCGGGCGGAAGCCCACGGTCACCTTGCCGTCGCCGCCCTCGGCGCGGGCCGCGGCGACCTGCTCGCGGGTCAGCGGGATGTGCAGCTCGGCGAACTCGGCACCCTGCTCGTTCAGCGGAACGGTCTTGATGTTCATGGCGGGGGAGCCCATGAAGCCGGCGACGAAGACGTTGGCCGGGGTGTCGTAGAGCGCCCGCGGGGTGTCCACCTGCTGGAGGACACCGTCGAGCAGGACGGCCACCCGGTGACCCATGGTCATGGCCTCGACCTGGTCGTGCGTGACGTACACGGTGGTGACGCCCAGCTTGGCCTGGAGCGACGCGATCTGCGTACGGGTCTGCACACGCAGCTTGGCGTCGAGGTTCGACAGCGGCTCGTCCATGAGGAAGACCTGCGGCTCGCGGACGATCGCGCGGCCCATGGCGACACGCTGACGCTGACCACCGGAGAGCGCCTTCGGCTTGCGGCTGAGGAACTCCTCCAGCTGGAGCAGGCCGGCCGCCTCCTTGACGCGACGGTCGATCTCCGACTTGGAGGTCTTGCGCAGCTTCAGGGCGAACGCCATGTTCTCGTACACCGTCATGTGCGGGTAGAGGGCGTAGTTCTGGAAGACCATCGCGATGTCGCGGGCCTTCGGGGGGAGGTGGGTGACGTCGCGCTGGTCGATGTAGATCGAGCCGGCGTCCACGTCCTCCAGGCCGGCGAGCATCCGCAGGCTCGTGGACTTGCCGCAACCGGAGGGGCCGACGAGGACGAGGAACTCGCCGTCGCCGATCTCGAGGTCCAGCTCGTTGACGGCGGGACGCTCAGTGCCCGGGTAGATCCGGGACGCCTTGGAATAGGTGACCGTAGC
This sequence comes from Micromonospora sp. NPDC047521, assembly GCF_055587305.1. Taxonomy (NCBI): domain Bacteria; kingdom Bacillati; phylum Actinomycetota; class Actinomycetes; order Micromonosporales; family Micromonosporaceae; genus Micromonospora; species Micromonospora sp. NPDC047521. Next base: position 206,767 of record NZ_JBVJGN010000006.1, read on the forward strand.
CATGGTGAAGCGCTTCCTTTCACCGGCAGGAACGTGCCGGACGATCCGAGTGAAGGAGCGACAGGCACGTGTCCGTGCCGGTCAGCGGACGGCGGCCAGGTCGCGGGGGCGGCCGGGTTGTCGTCCGTGTCACTGCACCGTAAACGGCTTTCCCCGCGCTGCCAAGGCGGGGGAGGGTCGAACGTGGCCCATCAGCTACACATTCCGGTCAGTCGGGCACGGTAGACCATCAATCGACTTGTCGTCATACCAATAGGCGTCGGGTTCTTGACGTTTCCCGTGCTCGGGAGCCCTCGCGAGCGGGATATCCGGACGTCACTCGCTATGCTGACCACGACGCACGCGCCCCTGTAGCTCAGCTGGCCAGAGCACTCGCCTTGTAAGCGAGATGTCGCCGGTTCGATCCCGGCCGGGGGCTCCAATTTCATCAGGCTTTTCTCGGAGCGGCGCCGCCGCGGGTGCGCCTCGCGGCGACGTAGCGGCGCATCTTCTCGGCGGTTCCGCAGTCGTCCATGCTGCACCAGCGGCGGCTGCGGTTCTTGCTCTCGTCGTTGAAGAGGAAGCGGCAGCCGCCGCATCCCTTGATCCGGTCCAGCGCTCCCGTGGTGAGCAGCTGGACCGCTGCGTGCACCACCGGTCGTAGGGGCCGGGCGAGCGTGCGGTCATCTCGCCAGACCCACGCGTACGTGCTCCCGCCCTCGAGCTGCGCGTGGCCGAGCGCGTCCGCCTCGTCGTCCCGCAGCCGGGCCAGCGCAGCCGCGCCAGGTGCCCCGCCGGCGGCCAGCGACCGGAATATCTCGTCGAGGTAGTCGCGGGTGCCCAGCGCTCGCGAGAAGGCGGCGCGAGCGCCGTCCGGATCGGCGCGGGACAGTCGGCGTAGCGCTGTCGCCTCCGACCCGGTGAGGGTGCCCGCGTACGCGCCCCAGGCGAGCAGCTCCGGATAGCCCGTGAGCACGTCGTCGTCGGACGGCCCGGCGGGTGGACCGGTGCGGGTGTTGACGAAGTCCAGGGCGAGGCTGCCGCCCACCAGGTGCATCCGCGTGACGTCCTCGGCTGTTTCCATCAAAACGCACTTTACCAGTTGACCACTGTGGGGGCCGTCACTAGCCTGTTTCTGGCGTACCGGATTTAGCCGGAAACAGTTGGGGGATGGATGGGTCACTGGCGAGCAGTGGGAGCGTTGATCGGCTTGTCCGGCGGCACGTTCCTCTACACCACCGCCGAGGCACTGCCCATCGGCCTGCTGCTCCCGATGGCAGCGGACCTCGCCGTCGCGCCGTCGCGGGTGGGCCTGCTCGTCACCGCGTACGGCGCGGTGGTCGTTGTCGCCTCGATCCCGTTGACGGCGCTGGCCAGGAGAATTCCTCGCCGGCGACTCCTGTCGGCGCTCCTGGCCGGTTTCGTCGTCAGCACCGCGATCACGGTGTTCGCGAGCACGTTCGCGCTGCTGCTGGCGGCCAGGATGGCGACCGCGGCGACCCACGCGTTGTTCTGGGCGGTGGTGGTGCCGGCCGCGGCCGAACTGTTCCGACCCGGGTTACGCGGCCGAGTGGTCGCGATCGTGTTCGCAGGTGGCAGCGTCGCTCTGGTCCTGGGCGTGCCCGCGGGCACCTGGCTGGGCGAACGCGCTGGCTGGCGGGTGTCGTTCCTGGCGGTGGCCGGACTCGGCGCGATCGTGCTCGTCGCGGTGGCCTCGCTCCTGCCGTCGACGCCGCCCGAGCAGGGGCACGCCGCCCGGGGCGAGACACCCGACGTCTACCGCTTCTGGCTGCTCGTCGCGGTGGCCATCCTGACGACCGCAGGTGCCATAGCCGCATACACCTATGTCGCCCTTTTCGTCACCGAGGTCAGCGGTTTCGCCGCCTCGTCGGTCGGGGTCATCCTGCTGGTGCGCGGCGTCGCGAGCGTGCTCGGGATCCTCGCTGTCGGAGCGGTGGTGGACCGTAGTCCGTGGCTCGCCCTGGTCGCGACCATCGTGCTCCAGTCGGTGGCACTGCTCGGGCTGTACGTGGTCGGCCACCAGCCGGCGGTCGCCGTGGGCCTGCTCGCTCTGGCAGGACTGGCGTTCGCGGCGTTCACCGCGGTGCTCGGCGGCGTCGTTCTTCAGGTGGCGCCCGGACGCTCCGACCTCGCCGCCGCCACCGTCTCTGCCGCCGTCAACGTCGGCATCACAGGCGGTGCCCTGGTCGCCGGCCTCGCGCTACCGAGCCACGGCGTGCACAGCACGGTGCTGCTCGGCGCCCTGCTCGGCGTCGTCGCCCTGATGCTGGCCGCCGGTGGCTTCACCGGCCGGGTCACCGGCGCTGTCGCACCGCAACGCTGAGCGCCCAACTGGTCCCCTGCACTGTCCCCGCCCGGCGGTAGCCTTGGTCGGGCAGCGAGCCGAGCGGGACGGGGGCCGATGAGTCGCGCGGTGGAGGAGTCGAACCGGGCGATGCTGCGTGCCCGGGACGCGATGGACCGGGCGTACGCCGAGCCGCTGGACATTCCGGCGTTGGCCAAGATCGCGCACGTCTCGGAGGCCCATTTCATCAGGACATTCCGGGCCACGTTCGGTGAGACCCCGCACCGCTACCTGCAACGCCGCCGGGTGGAGCGGGCGATGTGGCTGCTGGTGGAGACCGAGCGGGACGTGACCGACATCTGTTTCGCGGTCGGCTTCAGCAGCCTGGGCACGTTCAGCCGGACGTTCCGGCAGATAGTCGGTGAGTCGCCGACTGGCTTCCGTCGACGCGCCACGCCGACGAACGTGCCGTCCTGCTTCACCAAGGCCTGGACCAGACCGATCAGTTTTGGATAAGCAGCAGGTCAGGGGCGACCTCTAGCGTCATGGGCATGACGATGAACGCGATCAGCCGCTCCCAGATCTACGTCCTCGACCAGGACGAGGCGCTCGACTTCTACGTGAACAAGCTCGGCATGGAGGTCAACACCGACCAGGACCTCGGGTTCATGCGGTGGTTGACAGTCAACCTGCCCGGCGACCCGGAGCGCGAGATCCTGTTGGAGAAGCCGGGCCCGCCGGCGCTCGACCCGGCCACCGCCGAGCAGGTCCGCGAACTGCTCACCAAGGGCGCCCTGGGCGGGTACCTGTTCATGACCACCGACGACGCCCGTAAGACGCACGAGGATCTCGTGGCGAAGGGCGTCGAGATCACCGACGAGCCGACCGAGCGCCCGTACGGGATCGACTTCGGCATCCGCGACCCCTTCGGCAACAAGATCCGCATCGGACAGATGTTCCCGCGGGGCTAGTCAGCCGTTGGCCGGGAGGCGCCGGGCCGATCCCGCGCCTCCCGATGTGGTTGGGTGGGCCATGATCACCCGTCTGTTGTATCTGGCCCGACATGGTGAGCAGGACCTGACCGGGGCGGACGATTCGGAGGAGCCGGACTCCGGCCTGTCCGAGCGCGGCCGGAGGCAGGCTGCGCTGCTCGGCGAGCGCCTGCGGGGCCGCCAGTTCGCCGCCGTGCACCACGGGCCGCTGCTCCGGGCCGCGCAGACCGCCGAGCTGGTCGCCGCGTCGCTGCCGGGGGTTCCGGTGTACGCGACCGAGTTGGCCGGCGACCACCTCCCGCACGACACGGATCCGGCTGGCCTGCCGCCCGCGTACGCCGATTTCCTGGCCGAGTTCCCGCCGGCCGCGCGGGTCGACGGGCCGCGGGTGACGGCGGCGGCGGTCCGCCGTTTCACCGGCCCGGTCGACGGCGACGGGGGCGGCGGGCCGGTGCGTGAGCTGGTCGTGACGCACAACTTCCTGATCGGCTGGCTGGTCCGGCACGCGCTCGATGCGCCGGAGCGGCGGTGGCTGGGCGTGAACTCGCACAACGCGGGGCTGACCGTGATCCGGTACGGGCCGGCCGGCCCACCGAACCTGGTCGCCTTCAACGACGTGGCGCACCTGCCGCCGGAGCTGCGGGGCACCGGCCTGCCGGCGGACTATTTGGTGTGAGTGCCGACGGTCAGTCGGTGGGCCCGCAGGATCAGCAGGTCAGGGGCGGCCTCTAGCACTCCCAGTTCTACGTCCTCGATAAGGCTCGACTGCCAGCGTGTCCACCGAGCCGCTGACCTGCTGGGGCCAGAGGTCCGCTGCTTCTATGGGCGGAGGGCCCTCCCAGCCCTCTCCGCTGGCGCTCTCCGGCCCGACCTCGTTGAAGGCGAAGGGCGTTCAAGGCAGCCCTGAAATCCTTCATGTTTTCGCTCCAACATCTGCGCGATCCCTTGTGGCCACAGCAATCGTTCGACCGAGAATCCTGAACGCGCTGGCCTGAGGTGAAGCCTCCTCCGGTATGGGTATCTCCAATACGTCCCGTATGTCGATTTTGCATACCTAGGCTACGAGTACGCAGAACAAGGGGTCTGCGGGGTATCGATCGATCTTGGTGGAGGCCATGGGGCGACGGAAGCCAGTGAGCGGGCTCAAGCAGGTCAAGGCAGCCTCCGGCCTGAGTTCCATCATGTTGATGGCTGGCATGACGACGGGGGCCAGCCCCGCGTCGGCGGTCGAGGTCGTCCACAAGACACACTCCGAGCGCGTCAAGGTAGGGACACCCGGGCCCCTCGGGAACCAGCATTCCTGGCTGTCCGTCGGCTCCCTCGTCAGGGATGGCGGAGCCGCCGACGACCTCGACGGTCCGGTGCACGGCCCGCAGGGCTGGCAGTGGCAGGAGCAGAGGCCAGGTTGGCACGGCCCCGGTAAGGGTGGGATCCCAGGACCGCAAGGAGCCCAAGGGGTGCCGGGGCCGCCAGGCCCTTCCGGTCCTCAGGGCCCGCAGGGCTCTCAAGGCGATACAGGTATCCCGGGTGCGCAGGGTTTCCAGGGTGAGGCCGGTGCTCAGGGCGCTACTGGCGCTCAGGGCGCGATCGGGGCCCAAGGCGCGCAAGGTTTCCAGGGCGCTCAGGGTGCGGCGGGTGCGCAGGGCGACGCCGGCGCGCAGGGTGCTCAGGGCGCGACCGGGGCTCAGGGCGATGCGGGGGTTCAAGGCGCGCAGGGTTTCCAGGGCGCTCAGGGTGATGCCGGCGCGCAAGGTGCTCAGGGCGCGACTGGTGCTCAGGGTCCGCAGGGTTTCCAGGGCGCGCAGGGAGATGTCGGCGCGCAGGGCGCTCAAGGTGCGACCGGGGCTCCTGGTGCTCAGGGTGATGCCGGCGCGCAGGGTACTCAGGGTGCGACCGGGGCACAGGGTGATGCCGGCGCGCAGGGTGCGACCGGTGCTCAGGGCCCGCAGGGTTTCCAGGGCGCGCAGGGCGATGCCGGCGCGCAGGGCGCTCAAGGTGCGACCGGGGCTCAGGGCGATGCCGGCGCGCAGGGTGCGGCCGGTGCTCAGGGTCCGCAGGGTTTCCAGGGCGCGCAGGGCGACGCTGGCGCGCAAGGTGCGCCC
>NZ_JBVJGN010000006.1:212243-425202 GCF_055587305.1 Micromonospora sp. NPDC047521
GCGCCCGGGGCTCAGGGTGCGACGGGTGCTCAGGGCGATGTCGGCGCGCAGGGCGCGGCCGGGGCTCAGGGGCCGCAGGGTTTCCAGGGCGCGACCGGTGCTCAGGGCGATGCCGGCGCTCAAGGTGCGCAGGGTTTCCAGGGTGAGCAGGGTCCGCAGGGTGTGACCGGCGCGCCGGGTCCGAGCGGCCCGCAGGGTCCACAGGGCGCCCAGGGTGTCCTATCGGGCGTTCATGCCGAAACCTCTGAGCCGGGTTCCGGCCGCGTGACCGTCCTCTGCCCCACCGGCGAAGTGGCGTTGGGCGGCGGCTACACCAGCAACGGGATCGTGAACGTCGATAGCCCGATTGTAGAAGGAGAGACTCCCGTCGGATGGCAGGCCAACATCCTAGGGGGCGAAATCGGCCAGGTCTACGTCGTCTGCGCGCCCGGAACGTCGTGATCAGCGAAGCACACCTTCAATGATCCAGAAAGAGGACGATAGTGAGAATGCGACAGGTGTTCGGCACACTTGCCTGCGGCTCCGTGCTATTGGCTGGAGCGGGTGCGTGCAGTGACGACAAGACGCCCATGGCGAAGGAATCCGGCGGGACCGTCGCTCCAGGGGCCGGGCAAGGGGACCCGGGGGTCCTGCTCCAGCAGGGTATCGAGCAAGGGCAGGCGGGTAAGACCGACGAGGCGAAGGCAACCTTTGAAAAGGTGGTCGCGCTTCAGGGGGACAACAAGTTCGCCTGGTTCAACCTCGGCTATCTCGCCCAGTCCCGTGGTCTGCCGTCCGAGGCGGTCGCCAGCTACGACAAGGTCCTGGAGATCGACGACTCGTACCGGCCGGCCATGTTCAACAAGGCCATTCTGCTGGAGGGGGAGAAGCCGGACGAGGCGCTCGCGCTGTACCGGAAGATCGTCGACCTCGACAAGGCTGCCTCCACGGCTTACCTGCGGCTCGGTCTGATGCTCGACAAGCGGAAGGACCAGCAAGGCGCCCAGACGGCGTTCACATCGGCGGTCGCCGCCGACGGGAGCCTGGCACCGGCGGTGCCGGCGAAATACCGGCCGCGCAAGCCGGCGAGGTGACCCGTTGGTTAAAGGGCCGCATGTAACTGTTTTCACGGGTAGCTACCGGACCCGTTTCCTGGACGAATGCCTGCGGTCGTTGCTGGCGCAGACCTACACGGACTGGGAATGGGTGGTCCTTCTCAATCAGGGCAACCGGTGGCGCCCCGAGGTCGACGATCCACGGATCCGTCTCGTGGTGCGCGACGGAGTGACAGGCGTCGGTGCCGTGAAGCGGCATGCCTGCGCCGAGGCGTACGGGGACATTCTCGTCGAGTTCGACGACGACGATGTGCTCAGCAGCGACTGCCTGGCGGAGATCGTCGCGGCCTTCGAGGCGTACCCGGAAGTGGGTTTCGTCTACAGCGACACCGCCCAGATCGGTGAGGACGGCGGCCGGGACGACTCGCGCTTCGCCGCCTCGCACGGCTGGCGCTACCGGGACGAGCGGGTCGACGGCCGCGAGGTGCAGGTGTGCCACGCGCTGGCGCCGACCCCGCACAACGTCAGCTACATCTGGTACGCGCCGAACCACGTCCGGGCGTTCCGCCGGGACGTGTACGAGAAGGTCGGCGGGTACGACGAGTCACTCGACGTGGCCGATGACCTCGACCTGATGTGCCGGCTGTACCAGGTGGCGGATTTCCACCACATCCCGAAGTGTCTCTACCTGCAACGGATGCACTCTCGGAACACGCAGCGCGATCCGGAGGTCAACGCGCGCATCCAACGCCGGTCGGTTGAGATCTACGACCGGAACATCCAGTTCAACGCGCTGGCCTGGGCCAAGCGGCGGGGCCTGCTGGCCCTGGACATGGGTGCGGCGCACAACAAGTCGGAGGGTTTCCTCGGGTTGGACCGCCGTGCCGGCGACGGTGTGGACATCGTCTGCGACGTCACCAAGGGGATCGACCTGCCGGACGACAGCGTCGGTGTGATCCGGGCTGTCGACTTCCTGGAGCACGTCCCGGACAAGATCGCCGTCTTCAACGAGTTGTACCGGGTCCTCGCCCCGAACGGCATGCTGCTCTCCCTGACGCCGAGCACCGACGGTCGGGGCGCGTTCCAGGATCCGACGCACGTCGCGTTCTACAACGAGAACTCCTTCTGGTACTTCACGGATCAGCAGTACGCGCGCTTCGTCCCGGAGATCGAGTGCCGTTTCCAGGTGTCCCGCCTCGGCACGTACTTCCCGACCGAATTGCACAGGACGCACAACATTCCGTACGTGGTGGCGAACCTGATCGCGATCAAGAACGACACCCGCAACGGGGGACTGTTGACGATCTGAGCCGAGGCGGAGGACGCGGAAGAACCTGACCTCGGCGTCAGTCGGTGGCGCGCAGGATCAGCTCGACCAGGGCGCGGGTGGCCGGTGGTGGGGTGGCCTCGCCGGGGCAGTCGACGTACCCGGTCTCGATGGCGCCGACGGTCAACCGGTAGCTGAACGCGTCCGCGCATCCGCTCGGGCTGGCCGTCAGGCGTGCCTCGGCGGCGAGGCGGGGGTCGGCGGCGAGCCCACCCAGCCGACCGAGGTCTGCGGTGTCGAGTTGGCCGGTACGCCGACTGCCGGCCCGGTCGACGGCCGTCCACCGGCCGTCCGGTTCGACGGTGACGGCGTCGCCGCGCCCGGCGAAACCGCCGGAGCGCCGCAGCGTCACCTGGGGGGCCGCGCCGCGGGCCGTGGGGGCGCCGCTGGGGGCGACGGTCGGTGGGGAGTCGGTGGCCGCGACGGTCGGGGACGGGCCGGTGGTGGCGGGCGGCTGGTCCGGGGGGTTGCCGCCCTGATCGGTGCTGGTGCAGCCGGCCAGGAGGGCGACCAGGAGCGCGACGGTGGCGCCGGTTGTCGAGGCGGATCTCATGTCCGTCGGACGCGTGGCGCCGATCCCCGGTTCCCTGTCACAACCCTCATCCGTTCGGCCATTGTCGATGTCTGGGAGCGGTCCAGGCCTTCTCTTTTCCTCAACACATAGCTATATCTACATGCGTGACTACCCCCGTCACACTCTTCTCCTTCCAGGAGGGCACGTGAAACGACCCCTTGCCGCCGTCAGTGCAGTGCTGCTAACCGGCGGCATGCTGACCTGTGTCGCCACCGCGGCACACGCGGCTCCGCCCACCGTTCCCGCGCCGGACGCCTCCGCCGCGGCCCGAGCGGCAACCGTCCTACGGACGAACCCCGGCGCTGTCCAGGGTTCGAGCGCCGAGTCCTACCAGGTGCACAGCACCAAGCTGGATGCCACAGGTGCCGCGCACACCCGCTACACCCGGACCTACCAGGGCCTGCGGGTGTACGGCGGTGACTTCGTCATCCACACCGCCCCGAACGGCACGTACGCCGGCAGTTCGGTCGGGTTGGCCGCGCCGCTGACCCTCGCCACCTCGGCCAGGATCCCGGCGGCCGCGGCGCAGAAGGCCGCCCGCGCCGGATTCGTCGGCAAGGCGGAGGCCGTCGGCACCCCTGAGCTGTTCGTCGACGCCACTTCCGGCACCGGTCGACTGGCCTGGGAGACGGTGGTGAGTGGCTGGCAGCCCGACGGGCAGACCCCGTCCCGGCTGCACGTGATCAGCGATGCCGTCACCGGCGCGGCCGTCGGGTCGTACGACGAGATCGAGTCGGTGGTCGGCAGCGGCCAGGGCATCTACACGGGCGCGGTCAGCATCGACACGACGCTCTCCGGCAGCACGTACCAGATGATCGATCCATCGCACGGCAACGGCCGTACCTGCGACATGAACAACGGCACGTCGACCTGCACCACCTTCACCGACGCGGACAACGCGTGGGGCACCGGGGCCAACTCCAACCGGCAGTCCGCCGGCGTGGACGCTCACTTCGGCGCGGCGAAGACGTTCGACTACTTCAAGAACACGCACGGCCGTAACGGCATCTTCGGCAACGGCACCGGCGTGCCGAGCCGGGTGCACTACGGCAACAACTACGTCAACGCCTTCTGGGACGGCGCCCAGATGACCTACGGTGACGGCTCCGGCAACTCCCGCCCCCTCGTCTCGTTGGACGTGGCCGGGCACGAGATGAGCCACGGTGTCACCGAAGCGCTTGCCGGCCTGGTTTACTCCGGCGAATCCGGCGGCCTCAACGAGGCCACCAGTGACATCTTCGGCAACATGGTGGAGTTCTACTCCGCCGCGCCGAGCGACCCGGGCGACTACCAGGTCGGTGAGAAGATCAACATCAATGGCAACGGTACGCCGCTGCGCTACATGTACAACCCGTCACTGGACGGCTCGTCCGACAGCTGCTGGTCCACCAGCACCAAGAGCAAGGACGTGCACTACTCCTCGGGCGTGGCCAACCACTTCTTCTTCAACCTCGCCGAGGGCACCGGCGCCACCTCGTACGGCACCTCCCCGGTCTGCGGTTCCGCCCCGGCGGTGACAGGCATCGGCCGGGCCAAGGCCGAGAAGATCTGGTACCGGGCGCTTGACGTCTACTTCACCTCCAACACGTCGTACGTCAACACCAGCAACCCGGCGAACACCGCGCGGGCGTACAGCCTGCGGGCGGCCACCGACCTGTACGGCAGCTGCTCCACCGAGTACAAGGCCGTGCAGGCCGCCTGGACCGCGGTGAACGTGGCCGGCAACGACACGCCCTGCTCGACCGGCAACGACTTCTCGGTGTCGCTGTCGCCGACCGCCGGCTCGGTCAACCCGGGCGGCTCGGCCTCCACCACGGTGGCCACCGCCACCACGAGTGGCTCGGCGCAGACCGTGACGCTCTCCGCGTCCGGCCTGCCCAGCGGGGCGAGCGCCTCGTTCAGCCCCGCCTCGGTGACCTCGGGCGGCTCGTCCACCCTCACCATCAGTACCTCGGCGGCCACCCCACCCGGCACGTACTCGGTGACTGTCAACGGCGCCGGCTCGGTCACCCGCAGCGCGACCTACCGGCTCACCGTGAACGGCACCGGGGGCGGCTGCACCGCGACCGGGCAGAAGCTGGCCAACCCGGGCTTCGAGTCCGGTGCGACCGGCTGGACGGCCAGCTCCGGCGTCATCACCAACTCCAGCGGCCAGGCCGCCCGCACCGGGTCGTACAAGGCCTGGCTCAACGGGTACGGCAGCACCCGCACCGAGACGCTCGCCCAGTCGGTGACCCTGCCGTCGGGCTGCTCGTCGTACGCGCTCAGCTTCTGGCTGCACATCGACTCGGCCGAGACCACCACGAGCGTCGCGTACGACAAGCTCAACGTGCAGGTGCTGAACTCGAGCGGAACCGTTCTGGCCACCCTGGCGACCTACTCGAACCTGAACAAGGCCACCGGCTACAGCCAGAAGTCCTTCTCCCTGGCGGCGTACGCCGGCCAGACCGTCAGCCTGAAGTTCACCGGCACCGAGGACGCCTCGCTCCAGACGTCCTTCGTGATCGACGACACGGCGCTCAACGTCTCCTGACCTGACCGTCGTACGGGCCCGGCGACCACCCCTCATCGGTGGTCGTCGGGTCCGCGCCGTTATGGTCGCCGCACCGCCGCACGTCGGCGGCTCGCGAGCGGCGTCGGACGGCTGACGCGGAGAGGGGGCGGACGTGTCGGACGCGGAGTTGACCGTCGAGGTGACCGGACCGGTGGCGACCGTGGTGATCCACAACCCGGTCCGCCGCAACGCGATGACGGCCGCCATGTGGCGGCAGCTCCCCGAACTGCTGGACCGGCTTGAGCCCGACCCCGGCGTACGGGCGGTGGTGCTGACCGGCGCGGGGGACGCCTTCTGCGCGGGCGCCGACCTGGGCGATCTGGCCGAGCTGCTGGACGCCGGTGACGCCAGCATCGCGGTGGCCGCCGAGGAGCGGCTCGCCAGCTTCGCCAAGCCCACGGTGGCCGCGATCCGGGGCGCCTGCGTCGGGGGTGGCGCCCAACTCGCGGTCGCCTGCGACCTGCGCGTGGCCGCCGACGACTCCCGCTTCGGCGTACCCCCGGCCCGCCTCGGGTTGGTCTATCCAGCGCCCACCACCCGCCGGCTGTCCCGGCTGGTCGGACCGTCCGCGGCCAAGCACCTGCTGTTCACCGCCGAACTGATCGACGCCGAGCGGGCCCTGCGGATCGGCCTGGTCGACGAGGTGCTGCCCGGCGACCGGCTCGCCGCGCGGGTGGACGAGCTGACCGCCACGATCGCCCAACGCTCACCGCTGAGTGTCGCCGCCGCCAAGGAGATCATCGACGACCGGGCCGGACCGGCGCGGATCGCCTGGTGGCACCGGAAGGTGACAACCACAGGCGAGGCCCGGGAAGGGGTGGCGGCGATCGTCGAGCGTCGACAGCCGCGCTTCGCCTGGCGCGCGCCGACCGACGGCTGATCACCGCCCGCCGGGTGGCCCGTCCGCGGGGACCTGACGCCTGTCCCATTGTGAAACCTCGATCCCGGGTGGTGTCGGGGCGGGTCGGTACGGCAGGCTGTCGGTCGTGCAGCGTGATGAGTTGCTTGCAGGCCGCTACCGTCTCCTGGAGCGTCTCGGCGGCGGCGGCATGTCCGCGGTGCACCGGGCGTACGACGAGGTGCTCGAACGGGACGTCGCGGTGAAGGTGCTCGTCGGCTCCGACGCCAACGCCCGGCAGCGCATCCGCGCCGAGGCCCTGGCGGCGGCCCGACTGTCGCATCCGCACGTCACAAGCGTCTACGACTACGGTGAGTCGCTTCTCGACGGTGTACGGGTCCCGTTCGTGGTGCTGGAACTTCTCAGTGGCACCACCCTCGAACAGCGGCTGGCCGCCGGACCGCTGCCGCCCCGCGCCGGGCTGCGGATGTGCGCGGAGGTCGCGTCGGCGCTCGCGGTCGCCCATGCCCAGGGGTTGGTGCACCGCGACATCAAACCGGGCAACGTGATGCTGACGCCCACCGGCGCCAAGGTGCTCGACTTCGGCATCGCGGCCGTCGCCGGCGAACCGGAGATCGACTTCGAGGGGCGGCTGCTCGGCACGCCGGCCTACCTCGCGCCGGAGCGGCTGGCGGGCGGCGAGGTGTTACCCGCCTGCGACGTGTACGCCCTCGGCCTGCTCCTGCACCGGGCGCTCACCGGCCGGCTGCCCCGGGGAGCCGAGGGGCGGAGCGGGACGGCGCACGCCCAGGTCCACGTCGAGCCGGACCCGCTGCCCGAGATGGACGGGGTGCCGGCCGAGGTTCACCGGCTCTACCGCTGGTGCCTGGCCCGGGATCCAAACGACCGGCCGCCGGCCGCCGCGGCGGCCCGCATCCTGCGCGTCGCCGCGGGCGAATCCGCCGCCCTGGGCGGGCCGGTCGCACTCGCGGCGGACATCGACACGACGCCGGCCCAGGTCGTGGCGGGCGTGGAGTCGGCGGCGGAGGCCGGGTCAGGTGCGATGCCGGAGTCTGCGCCGGGCGCGGTGGGGCCGTCGAGCGGCCCGGCTGCGCGGCCGCCGGGTAGGCCTCGGCGGCGGTCGTGGCGTCGGCGGCGGGCGGTGCTGGCGGTCGGCGGCGCGGTGGTCGCCGCGGTGGCGGTGGCCGGCGCGCTCGGTGACTCCAGCACGCACGACGCGGGCACCCCGCGAACCGCCATCGGGTCGGGTGGCACCACCACCGTGGGGCTACCGCGGACAGTGGTGCCGCCCGACCCGGCCGACACCCGGCCACCCGCCACGCCGCCGCCCGGGCGCACCTCGGCCGCCAACCGGACCGGCCCCCCGACCGGTCCGGGCGGTGCACCCCCTGTACGCCCACCCGCAGGCACCCCGGGACCAACCCCGTCCGGGGCCGCTCCCACGCCCACCGTGCCCCCGGGCGTTCCGGTGGGCGCGCGGGGCGGGACAGTCACCGTCCGCTGCCTCCACGGGTCGGTCGAGGTGCTCGGGGTGACGCCCGCGCCCGGCTTTCAGGCCGAGGCGTACGACCCGGGCCCGGCGAAGCGGGTCCAGATCGAGTTGACCTCGGCCGAGCACGACAGCGAGATCCGGGTGCACTGCGCCAACGGCCGCCCGAAGCCGATGGTCAGGGAGAACTCCGACTGACCGGGGGCCGGCGGGTGCCGCGCCCGGGGCGTACCCCCGGACGCGGCCCCCCGTTCCCGCCGGCCCGTTCCGTCACCGCCCGGCCAGCGCCGCCCAGCCCGGGTTCACCGGCTCCCGGCGCAGCGGCATGCCCGCCTCCGCCGGTGTCTGGTCGCCCTTGCGCTGGTTGCAGCCGTAGCAGGCGGCGGTGGTGTTACGCCAGGTGTTCCGGCCGCCCCGCGAGCGGGGCAGGATGTGGTCGATCGTCGACGCCGGGCCGCCGCAGTACGCGCAACACCGCTCGTCGCGGCGCAGCACCCCGGCGCGGGACCAGGCCGGTCCGGCGCTGAACCGCCACCTGGTGACGACGTAGCGGACCAGCCGCACCACCCGGGGCATCGGGAAGACTCCGATCACCCGGTCCGGCTCCGCCTCGTGGATCTCGGCCACCCGTCGGCAGAGCATCCGGACGGCGTGTTGGACGGTGACCCGGTGCAGCGGGCCGAGGTCGGCGTTGATGACGAGGACGGCGTCCACCGGGACTCCTTTCGACAGATGCGACGGACAGCGAAGAGCCGCCCGGTCCGGCTGGTGGACGGGGCGGCTCGCGCGTACGGGTACGCGTCAGTCGGGCCGGCCCGCCCGGGGACCTTCCGCTCGGCAACCGTCGGCAGGGAGCGTCGACGGCACGGCGTTGACGTGCGACATCGTCATGAGCTGCTCCCGCTGCGGTGGTTGACCTTGCGCGATCACGGTAGGTCCGGGCGGGACAGGGGGGCAACGTATTTCGATCGGCTCTCGGGCTCCTCGGGGCGGCGCTGGCGGCGGGCGGTGGTCCCCGCCGTACGCCGGATGGTGGTCAGGGGGCGATCCAGTCGCAGCGCCATCCGTGCGGTGAGTTCGCTGTCCAGCAGCGGCCGGTTGACCTCACCGGCGACCGACATCGCCGGTCCGGAGACGGATCGCCAGATGGCGGCGAGCCCGGCGCCGAGGCCGAGCAGGGCGACTGTGGCCCTGGCTGTCGGTGAGCCGGCCGCGGCGGCGGCGCTCGCCGCGACCACTGCGAAGAGCACCACAAGCAGCGGCACCAGCACCGGCCAGAAGATCCCCCGGGCGGCCTGCGCCACCAGCCGCCGGTCCCGGATGATCAGGTTCCTGGCGACAACCGCGTAGTCCTCCTCGTCGAGCAGGTCGCGCGGGTGCAGACCGCCGGTGAGCACGCCGCGCCACAGGTCACCCTGGTTGCGCAGCTCGCGGCTCAGTTCGGCGGGCTCGGGTTCGGTCGGGTCGCCCCGGCCGGCGCGTTCCACGGCGACTGCCCACTCGGCGAGCGAGCGGCGGACGACCGCAGCCGAGTACGGCGGCAGCACGGTGGCCAGTTCGTCCAGCCAGCGGCTGATCTGGACCTGCCGGCCGTTGAAGCGCCTGAGCAGTTCGGTGGCGTCGCCGGGCCGGACCGTGTCGGCGAGTGACCGCCCCAGCCGGTAGGCCAGCCCGACGCGCAGGTTGGTGGCCATCGTCCACCGGAGCACCTCCACGTTGAGGTCGTCGAGGGCCAGCAGCAGTGGTTCGGTGTCGGCGGTGTCGGGCGGTCGCAGGTCGGGCAGCCGGTCCAGGTCGGGCAGCCGGGCGCGGGCGCCTGCCGTGTCGGGGCGGGGTCCGGTGTGCCGGGTGAGCGCGGCGATCTGCGCCAACGCGACATCGACCCCGTCGAGGTACATCCGCATCCGCCGGGGCGGGGACATCTCGGTCAGGTTGGAGAGCTTCGCCGGTGGGCGGGGTGCGACGGCCGCAGCGGGCTGGGTGTTGCGAGCGTGGTGGTACGCGTCCGCCATCCACCAGCCCAGCCGCAGGGCGGTGACGACGCAGGCGCGCTCGTCACGGATCAGCGGGTACGCGTCGTCGCGGCCGGCCTCCTCGGTGAGCGGCCCGCTGTCCGCACCGGCACGGTGCAGTGGTGACATCTCCGCTGCCCTCCCGCCCGGTCGATCGAGAGATGATCAACCGAGCGTACGGCAGCGTACCGTCGCTTATAGAGCGTTTTGTCGGTTTCGCTTGTCCCGCCCGGCGAGCAGCCCCCGCGGCCGGATCGAGCGCACCGGCTCGGCCGCACCGCCCTCGGCGCGCAGGATGTGGTTCGCGGCCAGGATCCCCGTCGCCGCGGACCGCTCCATCAACGCGCTCGGGAAGTCCGTGCCGATGCCGTCCCCGGCGAGGTAGAGGCCTGGTGCGTCGGTGCGTACCCCCGGTCGCCAGGCGTGACTGCCAGGCGTGAACGCCGGCGCCTGCGCCTCCACCCGGGCCCGCAGCTCACGGACCCGCAGGTCGGCGACCTCCGGCCAGAGAGCGATCAGCTCGCGGCGCATCCGCTCGGCCAGCTCCTCGGCCGGCACGTCCGGCTCGCAGGCGTACGCGTGCAGCTCGATGACCGACCCACCGCTCTGCCGCGCCCAGCGCCGCGACTCGTTCTCCAACCGGTGGTAGAGCGTCACCGAGTCCAGGGTGGGCTGCCGGGACACCCCGTTGAAGACCGCGCGACCGGCGGCGACATCCCCGTCGCACCAGTACCGCGCCACCGCGTACGGCGGGCCGGGCGTGCCGAACGCGGGCATCCTCGCCACCAGTTCCGGCGCGTGCGTGGCCAGATCGGGGGAGGCCGCGACGAGCGCGGCGAGGGCGGGCGGGTCGACGGCCAGCACGACGTGGCCGGCCGGATGGTCACCGCCGTCGGTTGTCGTCACCCGCCAGCCGTCGGCGTCGCGGTGCACCCCGGTCGCGGCGGCGCCGGTGAGGACCCGACCACCGTGCTTCTCCACGTGCCGGGTCAGCGGCTCCCAGATCGCTGTCGCGTAATCCTCGTCGGGGCAGTCGAACGCCAGCCCCTCCGGGTTGCCGAGCAGGTAGAAGTGGAACTGCGCGACCATCTCGGCGGCCGACATCTCCGCCTCGTGGTTGAAGAACGAGTGCGAGAAGACCTCGAACAGCATGGCCCGTGCCCGGTCCGGCAGCCGCAGCGACGACAGCAGTTCGTCAGCCGTCCGGTTGTCCAGGTCGGCGTACGTGCGCACCGGGTCGTAGGTGAGCAGCGGCAGCGCGGCGTCCCGGTCCATCTGTCGCAGGTCGGCCAGGCGCAGGCTGGGACTGCGCAGCAGCAGGGCGAGCAGGTTCGCCGGCGGCGCGGGCGGCAACTTGCCGAACTCCTCCGTCGGCCACTGCTCACTGAGGATCGGATAACCGGGGATCGGCTTGAGGAACCCCAGGTCGGGGTCGATCCGGCGAAGGATGGACCGCCAGTTGTAGTACTGCCGGAAGAACGCGTGGAAGCCGTGCTCGTTCTGCTGGCTGCCGTCGGCCAGCGCCTCCGGCCAGGCGCCCAGCCGGCCACCGAGGGTGGGCGCGGCCTCCAGCACCGTCACCGCCACACCCCGTTCGGCGAGCACCACAGCCGCCGACATGCCGGCGATGCCGCCGCCCACCACCACCGCCGTGACCGGTCGCGGCACGCGGTCCGCGCCGCCACCGCCGGGGTCCACCTCATGCTGGCGTACGCCGATGAGCCGACCCACCACCTGCGACACCGCCACGAGCACCTCCGTCGTCGGGCCCAGTCTCCCCTACGGAAGGCAGCGGCGCGCGCGGTCGGAGCCGGGCCAGACGTACTCCAGGTCCTCCGGCACGTCGTCGCCGAAGATCGGCCGGTAGTGCGTGGGGTCCTTGCGGACCAGCGACGAGCGGTGGCTCAGGTGCAGGTCCTCGCGGCCCAGCCAGGGCGGCAGCTCGCCGGCCGAGGCCAGCTCCTGCTGGGTACGCACCACGCCGGGCCCGCACGCGGCGGCCAGGTCGACGGTCATCGTGGTGGCGCAGGTGTCGGCGCGCCCCGGTTCGGTCCAGACGGCACACATGTCCAGGCCGTACCGGGTGAGCGCCTCCTCGTACCCGGCCCACATCTTCACGGCCGGGTGGTTGCGCCAGCCGTACCCGGGTCGGGTGAGCCCGCGCAGCACCTGGATGGCCTCCACCCGCTGCTTGCCCAGCCGCCGCTGGTCCAGCGCACGGGCGCTGGCCAGGAAGTCCGGGTACGGCAGGAAGGTCTGCATGGCGCTGCTCTACCCGTCGTCGGGGCCGACATGCGTTCGCGGGGATGATCCGGACGGGGCCGCCCACCGTGATCGTGCTGACTACGATCCGGGCATGGCGGAGCCGTGGCGGGACCGGGCGCGTCGGGCGGTCGAGTGGAACTGGCGGCTGCGGCCCGTCGGTGATCCGCGACCGCACTACGTGATCTGCGGCAGGGACGCGCTCGCCTACTACGTGGCCCGGGCGTTGCTCGAATCCGAGCTGCCGGCCGGCGGCGCCCGGGTGACGGTCGTGGTGCCGGAGCGCTACCCGCGCAACGGGCCGGACGTGGCGGGGCTGCGTGGGGTGCGGGTGGTCCGTTCCGAGCGGCTGGACGTGGCCACGTTCGAGGCCGCCGGGCTGGCCGGGGCGACCGGGCTGGCCCTGCTGCACCAGGACGACGTGGGCAACCTGCACGCCGCCCTCTGCGCCCAGGCCGTGGACCAGCGGGTCCGCCAGGTGCTGCGGATGTTCAACGGCACCCTGGCCGACGGCGTCCGCAAGCTGCTCAAGGCGCCTGTCGAGGTGCTCTCCGACGCGGAGATGGCGGCGCCGGCGTTCGTGGCCGCCGCGCTCGGTGAGGTCGACCCGAGTTCGTTCCAACATCGGGACAAGACGTTCCGGGTTGCCCGCCGGGCCGACGTCCGTCCACAGGACGTGGTCTGCGCGTTGGCCCACGGCGGCGACGAGCAGGGAGTCGACCTGCTGCCCGCCGAGCAGGCGGGCGCCGACCTGGTGCTGGCCGAGGCGACCGGGCAGCCGCCGGGGACGGAGGTGGCGGCCCGCCGGCTGGTCCGGGCCCGGCGGCGACGCCGTCCGGTCACGATGGTGCTGGGGGCGGTACGCGGCTTCGCCACCCGCAAGATCGGCATCGCGGTGATGCTGGTGCTCGCGGTGATCGCGGTGCTCGGCGCGCTGATCTCCCGGGCCGAGGGTGTCTCCCCGGCCGAGGCGCTCTACCTGACGCTTGTCACGACCCTCAGCGGCGCCGACCCGGACACCGGGAAGACCGCAAGCGCGCAGGTCATGCAGGTGGTCCTCAATCTGGCCGGGCTGGCGCTGATCCCGCTGATCACCGCCGTCGTGGTGGACGGCATCGTCAACGCGCGGCTGGCCCTGCACACCGGGCGGTTGCAGCCCGCGCGGGTGGGCCACGTCGTGGTGATCGGCCTGGGCAACGTCGGCACCCGGGTGATGGCGCAACTGCGCGAGTACGACGTCGAGGTGGTGGCGATCGACAAGAATCCGGAGCCGCGTGGCGGCGCGCTGGCCCGGCAGTTGGAGGTGCCGCTCATCGTCGGTGACGCGGCGCTGCCGGAGACCCTGGCCGCCGCCTCGGTGGCCGACTGTCAGGCGCTGGTGGTGGCGTCCACCGACGACGTCGCCAACCTGGAAGCGGCGCTGGCCGCCCGAGATCTCCGCGACGACCTGCGGGTGGTGCTGCGGCTCTTCGACGGCGACTTCGCCGAGCGGGTCGAGGAGACCTTCGCCCTCGGCGTGTCCCGATCCGTCTCCTACCTGGCCGCTCCGGCGTTCACAGGCGCGCTCACGGAACGCGCGGTGATCACCACAATCCCGGTCGACAGGCACGCGCTGCCGGTCGCCGAGGTGCCGGTCGCCGCGGGCTCCGATCTCGACGGCCGGCCACTGGGCACGGTCAACCAGGACGGGCAGGTCCGGTTGATCGCCCGTACTCCGGCCGGCGGGGCGAGGACGATCTGGTGGAAGGACCTCGACTCCCGACAGGTGATCTTTGCGGGTGACCGGCTCACCGTGGTCGTCCGCCGCCGCGGCCTGGACTGGTTGACCAGGCACTGCGCGCCGCCCGCCGGTTCCGGCCCGGTTCCCCGGCCCGGCGGGGAGCCGCATCCGACACCCCGGTCGGTGCCGGGGTCGGCGGAGTGGCACGTCGCCGCCTCTCCGACCGGTCCGGCGCATCAGGTGCCGGTGCCACCCACGGCCGGCGCGGCACCTGTGACGAACGGCGGCTCGCCGGACGAGGTCGAGGTGATCCGCCAACCAGACGGGCCCGGCGAGGTGGGGTGAGCGGCCCGGCACGATGCCGACCGGTGGGGTCCTCATCGTCGGCGGCGGCCGAGTAGGGTGCGCCAGTGCTTGGTGGTGGGGTGGGCCGAGGAGCCCGGGACGCGCAACGGCGACGGCGCGCAGCAGCGGCCGTCAGCTGGATGCGGACCCGGCCGCTGTGGTGGCCGGTAGCCGCGTTCGGCCTGGTCGTGGCGGTGGTCGTGGGTTGGGCTCTGTGGCCCGAGGACGAGCCGGAGCCGCGCCAACGTGACTACCGGGCGGAGACCGCCTGTCTGCTCACCGGCTCGGGAGGAGTCGCCGCCCCCGAGGCCCGTCCCGTGTGGACAGGCATGCAGGAGGCGTCCCTCGCGACGCTCGTGAAGGTGCAGTTCCTCGAAGTGGACGGTCCGCAGACGGGCGAGAACGCCGAGACGTTCCTCGCGAGTCTGGTGCAGAGCCGCTGCGGCGTGATCCTGGCCGTCGGCGACGCGCCCGTGCGGGCGGTCCGTCCGACCGCCGCGCGGTTCCCCTCGGCGAGATTCGTCGCCTTCGGCGCCGCGACGCCCGGCCCCAATGTGCTCGTTGAGCAGGCCACCGACCCGGAATCCGTGCAGCGCAAGGCCGTTGAGGTGGTCTCGGCGCTGGCGTCCGGCAGGGACTGACGCTCCAAGGTTTCTCTCAGGATTGGCCGTTCGGCCATCTTGTGCCCATGATCGGCGAGCCCTCACACTCCGCGTTGGTAATTTCACTTCACGGGGGAGGGGACCGGCCATGCGCCGATCCGTTACCAGTGGCACACGCCGTGCCGCATTCATGGTGGCTGTTGTCTTCGGTCTGACCGTCGCCGTTCCGGCCGACGTGGTCCGGCCGGGCGGGGAGTTCCCGCTGACGTGGCTCACCTGGTTCGCGCAGCGTCCCGCCTGGTCGGCGACGGCGGCGTTCGTGGGGCTCCCCGTGCAGCAGAGGGGGAAGCCGGTCACTGTCGACCCGCACGTGCCGGCGTCGGCGACCGACGCCGGGCGAGGAGCCGGCCGGGCACCGGAGCCCGCTCCGGGGACCCTCGAGGCGTACCAGCCGCATCAGATCCCCACCACTCCCGAGGTGACGGGAGTGGCCGAGCAGGGCTTCGACGCCCGCACCAGCACGCGGGACGCCCGCAAGTCCAGTGCCCGCTCGGACATCTTCGCGAACGCCGACGGATCCTTCACCAAGCGCACGTACAACCGCCCGGTCAACTACCGCGCGGCGGACGGCAGCTGGCAGAAGATCAACTCGAACCTCGCCCGCCGCTCCGACGGTCGGTTGCACGTCACCGCGAACCGGCTCGGCGTGTCGGTCGCCGGCGGTGCCCCGGCCGCCCGCGCCGCGAACGCGAACGCGGCGGCCGACGCGACCACTGTGGACGCCGATCTCGCCAAACTCACCCTGCCCGGCGGTGAGAGCGTCGGTTACCGGCTCGAGGGCGGCACCATCACCGCCCCCGAGGTGACCGGGCCGACCGCCCGCTACCGGGACGTGCTCCCGCACACCGACCTGGAGCTGACCACCTTCGACGCCGGCGTCAAGGAGACCCTTGTGCTGCGCTCGCCGGAGGCGGCGTCGACCTGGGTGTTCCCGCTCCGCCTCACCGGCCTGACCCCCCGGCTCACCGCCGAGGGTTCGGTGGAGCTGCTCAACGCGGACGGCAAGGCCGTGGCCTGGTTCCCGCACGGCTCGATGCAGGACTCGAAGGTCGACCGGCGCTCGGGCGCCCCGGCCGAGTCCGACGCCGTCACGTTCGAGATCGTCACAGTCGACGGCGCTCCCGCGCTGCGGGTCGTGGCCGACCCGGCCTGGCTGCGGGACCCGGCCCGCCAGTACCCGGTGCGGGTGGACCCGACCGCCACCACGGGCACCACAGGCGACGTGTACGTCGACAACGACACCGAGACGACCAACCACAACGGCGACAACCTGCCCGTCGGCACGTACGACAGCGGCGGGACCAAGGCGCGCTCGTTCATCCACTTCGACGAGTTCGCGAGCGACGGGCTCGCCGGCAAGCGGTTCAGCGCCGCGAAGCTGCGCCTCTTCCACACCTGGTCGTTCGACTGCACCTCGCACAAGGCGTTCAACGTGC
This sequence comes from Micromonospora sp. NPDC047521, assembly GCF_055587305.1. Taxonomy (NCBI): domain Bacteria; kingdom Bacillati; phylum Actinomycetota; class Actinomycetes; order Micromonosporales; family Micromonosporaceae; genus Micromonospora; species Micromonospora sp. NPDC047521. Next base: position 228,518 of record NZ_JBVJGN010000006.1, read on the forward strand.
ACCGGGTGACCCAGGCGTGGACGGTCGCCGGCCTGACCACCGGCGCGCACCCGGGGCCGGCCATCTCCTCCTCGATCGGCTCGCTGACCATCGCCGACAACTACCCGGCCTGCACCAACGACCCGCCCAACCGGAGCACCGGCAAGTGGGTGACCGTCCCGCTGGCCGTCGACACGTTCAACGACTGGTCGACAGGTGGCCTGAACGAGGGTCTGGCGCTTACCGCCTCGGAGACGGACTCGACGGCGTGGAAGCGGTTCACCGCCGCCAACTACTCCGACGGCAGCTACAAGCCGTACCTGGAGCTGACGTACACCAACAACGTCGCCCCGCAGGTGAACGTCCGCTACCCGACGAACAACGCGGTGGTGCAGACCCTCACGCCCGAGTTGCACTCGCGGGCCGTCGACCCGGACAACTGGCCGGCGAAGGGTTTCACCTACAACTACGTGGTCGCCGACGCCGGGACCGGCGCGGTGGTGGCCAACTCGGGTTGGGTGGCCACGGCGAGCTGGACCGTCCCGGCCGGCAAGCTCACCTGGAACAAGCGCTACCTCTACACGGTCCAGGTCAACGACAAGGCCGGCTCCAGCGCGGTCTACCCGGCGTACGCGTTCAGCACGGCGGTGCCGCAGCCGCTGCTGACCGGGAGTCTGACGCAGAACTCCGGCAAGGGGTACGACCCGGGCATCGGCAACTACACCACCTCGGCCACCGACGCGAGCGTCGCCACTGTCGGCCCGTCCCTGTCGATCACCCGCAGCTACAACAGCCTGGACACCCGCCGTGGCAACGCCTTCGGGGCCGGCTGGGCGAGCATGCTCGACACCCGGGCCACCCAGGTCCGCGACATCGCGGGGCAGGTCCAGTCGGTTCTCATCACCTATCCGACCGGTCAGGACGTGGCGCTGGGGCGCAACGCCGACGGAACGTTCACCCCGGCGTCCGGCCGGTTCTCCGTCCTGAAGGAGAACAAGGACGTCGGTGGCGCGGTCACCGGCTACACGCTCACCGACAAGGACGCCTCCCTCTACGTCTTCGCGCAGGCCGCCGGCAGCGACGTCTTCAAGATCACGAGCATCACCGACGCCAACGGTCGGGCGATGACGTTCACCTACGACGGCAGCTCGAACGCCACAAAGATCACCTCCGCCTCCGGCCGGTCCCTGTACGTCACCTGGTCCACCCCGGCCGGCTCGGCGTACGCCCACCCGGCGACGGTGTCCACCGACCCGGCGGTCCCCGGTGACGCGAACACCGCGACGACCTGGCAGTACAGCTACGGCACCAGCGACCAGCTCGCCAAGGTCTGCCCGCCGACCAGCTCCACGGCGTGCACCACCTACCAGCACGACAGCACCTCGCAGTACGCCAACGCGACCCTGAACGCCGGGCCGTACTCGTACTGGCGGTTGACCGAGGCGTCCGGCGCCACCACGGCGGCGAGTTCGGTGCTCGGCAACGCGGGCGTGGACAACGCGAGCTACACCAACGTCGCGCTGGGTCAGCCGGCGGCGCTGCCCGGGTCCACGGCGACGACGGCCGGCTTCAACGGCACCAGCTCGTTCGTGCAACTGCCGGGCAACCTGGTCAGCGACGGCCAGTACCAGTCGGTGAGCATGTGGTTCAAGACGACCACGCCGAACGGTGTGCTGTTCAGCTACCAGGCCGATGCGATCACGAAGGGCACCACGCCGGGCAACTACACCCCGTCGCTCTACATCGGCACGGACGGCAAGCTGCGCGGCTCGTTCTGGAACGGCAGCCCGTCCCCGATCAACACGAACGTGACCGTGACCGACGGCGCCTGGCACCACGTGGTGCTGGCCGGTGCGGGCGACACCCAGAAGCTCTACCTCGACGGCGTCGACAGGGGCACCCTCGCCGGCACCGTCGCCCAGATCGCCGGCGGTTCGGCGAACGTGCTCGTCGGTGCCGGTTTCGTGGGCGGCGGCTGGCCGAGCCACGTGAACAGTGGTGTCACTCCGGCGCGAGCCACCTACTTCACCGGCTCGATCGGTGAGGTGTCGTTCTTCAACCAGGCGCTGACCGGCACCACGGTGTCCGCCTTGCACGGCGCCGGCCGCACGGCCCACCCGGTGCTCAGCACGGTGGTCCGCCCCTCGGGCGGGATCACCGCCCAGGTCGGGTACGACAAGAAGACCGGTCGGGTGTCGACCGTCACCGACGAGAACGGCGGTGTCTGGACGATGGGCACTCCCACCGTCTCGGGCAGCAGTGACGTCTACGCCGCCTCGGTGCTGGGCGCCAAGCCGGCCGACTACTGGCGACTCGGTGACGTCGAGGCGACGGACGCCGCCAACGAGGTGCAGGGCGGTGTCGCCACCTACAGCTCCGCCACCCTCGGTGTCGCCGGGCCGTTCAGCGACAGCAAGGCCGCGTCGTTCAACGGAACGACCTCCTACCTGCAACTTCCGTCCGAGGATGCCCCGGTCACCGGGCCCAACTCGGTCGAGATGTGGTTCAAGATGCCGGCGGGCAACACCGCAGGTGGTGTTCTCTACGGCTACCAGGCCAGCCCGTTGTCGGACCCGACAGTGGTCGGTAACTGGACTCCGGCCCTGTACGTCGGGACGGACGGCAAACTGCGGGGTGGTTTCTGGACCGCCGACGCCACCCGGATGATCACCAGCACGGCCCTGGTCAACGACAACAAGTGGCACCATGTCGTGCTCTCCGCCGCCAGCAACACGCAGTCGCTCTACCTGGACGGCGTCGCGGTCGGCAAGATCGACGCCGCGCTCGTCGCCGCCGCCAGGGACAACGTCTACGTCGGCGCGGGCAAGTGGGCCGGCGCCTGGCCGATGCACGGCACCCGCGACCTGGGCTACTTCAACGGGTCGATCGCCGAGGTCGCCTTCTACCGGTCGCAGCTCTCCGCCGAACAGGTCGCCGGGCACTTCCAGGCGTCGAAGCAGACCGCGCCGGTCGCCGTCACCATGGTCAACGGCGCCGCCAGCGCGATCGCGATGCCGGTCTCCACAGTTTCGGTCACCGGGCCGACCGGTGAGAAGATCAGCTACAGCTACGACCTGGTCAACGGCAGCCGGATGGTCGCCCAGACCGACGGCCTGGGCAACACCACCAAGTTCGGGTACGACGTGGGCGGCTACGGCAACCTGACGTACGACCCGAGGGGCGTGTGGACTCAGGAACTCCAGGACGCCCGGGGCAACACGAAGCAGGTCATCACCTGTCAGGACCAGTCGGCCAACAAGTGCTCGTCGGTCTACTACACCTACTACGCCAACTCGGCCGACCCCCTGAACTGGGGGACCGCCTCGCTGCCGATGATGTTCGAGGACTTCAACGGCGACGGCGCACCTGACGTGGTCTACCGCGAGGCCGACAACACGATCCAGATGGTGCAGGGCAACGGCACGGGCGGCTGGCTCACCAGCCTGCCGGTGCAGATCGGCACCAGCATGGCCTCGGCCAACCTGGCGGTCGCCGCCAAGGACTTCACAGGCGACGGCAACCCGGACCTGATCTGGCGCAGCGCCTCCGACAGCAACCTCTACGTCCTGGCCGGCAACGGCAGGGGCGGCTGGTTGAGCAGCACCTCGACGAAGATCGGCCCGAGCGTCGGCGCCGCGGACCTGATGACCTTCTCGAAGGACTTCAGCGGCGACGGCAAGCCGGACGTCATCTTCCGCAGTTCGGTGGACAAGAACCTCTACCTGCTCAAGGGCAACGGCTCGGGCGGCTGGCTGAGCACCACCGCCACCCTGATCGGCCCGAACGTCAGCGCCGCGAACCTGCTCGTGTCTCCGGGCGACTTCGACGGCGACGGCAAGGCCGACGTGATCTACCGCAGCGGCGCGGACAACAACCTCTACATGCTGCGGGGCAACGGGTCGGGCGGCTGGTTGAGCACCACCGCCACCAAGGTCGGCACCGGTTGGGGCAGCGCCAAGGCGCTGCTGTCCGCAGGTGACTTCGACGGTGACAAGAAGCCCGACATCGTCTACCTCAAGTCGACCGACAACGAGATGTACCTGGTGTCGGGCAACGGCACCGGTGGCTGGGCGACCGGCAGTTCCGTCAAGATCGGTGGCACTCCGGACCCGCGTAACGACGTCATCCTCACCATGCGCGACGGCCGGTCGTCGTCGGCCACCGACAGCAGGTACCTGACCAGCTACGGCTACGACGGCAAGGGCAACCAGACCGCCATCACCGACCCGCTGGGCCGCGTCACCCGTACCACCTTCACCGACGGGACGACCGTGGCGGCGAAGGACGGCGGCTTCGCCCCGGCCGGCCTGCCGGCGGCCGTCACCACCTCCGGTGGGCAGACCCAGACGATCACCTACTACGCCAGTGGTGACGTCGCCGAGATGGTCGAGCCGAGTGGCAAGATCACCCGCTACACGTACGACGGGCTGGGCCGGCTGCTCACCGAGACCGAGGTGACCGACAGTTTCCCGGCGGGGCTCACCACCAGCCGTACGTACGACCGGTTGAGTCGTGAGATCACCGAGACCGAGCCGGGCGTCACGAACCGGGTCACCGGCGCGGTCCACACCGCCCGCACCTCCACCGTGTACGACGACGACGGCAACATCACCGAGGTGACGGTCAGCGACCTGACCGGCGGTGACGCGTCGCGCACCGAGCGGCACGCCTACAACTCCTACGGGCAGGAGTCGTCGACCACCAACGGCGTCAACCAGACCAGCAGCTTCGAGTACGACAGGTACGGCCACGTGGTCAAGGAGACCGAGGCCGACGGTGGGGTGACCACCAGCACCTACGACGTCGAGGGCAACCTGCTCACCTCGACGGTGAAGAACTTCACGGGCGACCCGAACAACCCGTCGGCCCCCCGCGACCTGGTGACGACCACGCGGGCGTACGACCCGGCGGGCCGGCTCGCCAGCGAGACCGACGCGATGGGCTGGACCACCAGCTGGACGTACACCGACAACGGTCTGGAAGCGAAGATCAGCCGGACCGACGGCACCCGGACGTTCGTCGTGGAGGAGAACGTCTACGACGCCGCCGGAAACGTGGTCAGCGAGATCAGCAACAACGGCCACACCGTCACCGCCACCGAGTACGACGCGGCGGGCCGGACGACCGCCTCGGTCGTCGACCCGAACGGGTTGAAGCGCCGGACCGCGCTCACCTACGACGCCGACGACAATGTCATCTCCACTGTGTCCTCTGGGCCGGACGGCACCGTCACCAGCGTCTCCGACGCGCTCTACGACAACGCCGGCCGGGCCATCGCCGAGACCGAGTACCCGTCGACGGCGTTGACCCCGGTCGCGCGCTGGAAGCTCAACGAGACCACCGGCACGAAGGCCGCCGACTCCACGGGCAACAGCCCGGCCACCGCCATCGGAAACGTCGCCTGGTCCACCGACCGGGGCGGTTCGGCAGTCCTCGACGGCACCAGCGGATACCTGAAGACCGGCCCGGTGGTGGACACCAAGCGGGCGTTCACTGTGTCGGCCTGGGCGAAGCTCGCCTCGAAGAATCCCGCCCTGGGCAACACCGAGCAGCTCGTCTTCAATGCTCCGGGCGCCATCGGGGCCTCTGCCCTGAAGGTCTTCTACGCACCAGGTGACGACAGGTGGTACGCCGGTGCGGCCGTTCGCAAGGCGGACGGGACCAACTCGTTCGTCCAGGGCGGCGGGGCTGCCGGTTCCGCGTCGCCGGTGGGTACCTGGACTCACCTGGCGCTCACCGTGGATCCGGTCAGCAAGACGATGAAGCTCTACGCCAACGGCGCGGTGCAGGCCACGGTGACCACGACGGAGACCTTCAACAACTCGGCCACGGCCTTCACCGTCGGCGGCGCGGACGGCTGGGGCTTCTTCCCCGGTGCGGTCAGCGACGTGCAGATCTACCAGAAGGCGCTGTCCGACGTGGAGGTCTCGCAGGTCAGGGCCGGTACCGTGCCGGCAGCCGACGGGTACGTCATCCGTACCTCGCAGGTCCTCGACTCCGACGACCTGCCCACCTCGGTCACCGACCCGAACGGCAACACCACCTACTACGGGTACGACGAGGAAGGTCGGGCGGTGAAGACCACCGCCCCGGCGGCCACCGTCGAGCAGCCCGGTCAGGTGCCCGCCCTCGCCAACGCGGTGAGCTGGGTCGGGTTCAACACCTTCGACGAGCCCACCGACACCCGCGACGCGAACGGCAACTGGTCGGTGGTGGAGTACGACGCGGTCGGCCGCGTCGTGTCGGAGAAGGCACCCGCGTACACCCCGCCGGGGTCGTCGACGCCGATCGTGCCGGAGACGCGCTACAGCTTCGACACGGCAGGTCAACTGAAGGCGGTCACCGACCCGCTCGGCAAGATCACCCGCTACGAGTACGACCAGCTGGGCCGCACGTCGAAGGAGATCGCGCCGAACGACGGCGCCACCACCTACACGTACGACGACGCGGGCAACGTGCTGTCGACGACCGACCCGACCGGCGCGGTGAGCACCGCGACCTACGACTACCTGGGTCGGACCGTCACCTCGACCGAGGTGGTGCGGCAGGAGGGTAAGAACCACACCACCAACTACACGTACAACGCGCAGGGGTGGCCGTCGCAGGTCACCTCGGCCGCCGGCGTGAACAACTCGACGACGTACAACGCCGTCGGCGATCCGTTGACGTCCACCGACGGCGCCAACAACGTGAGCCGGTTCGAGTACGACTCCGAGGGCCGGACCACGAAGACCATCCGCCCGGACGGCTCGTACGCCTCGGTCACCTACGACATGGCGGACCGGCCCACCCGCACCGCCGAGTACAGCCCGACCGGGACGCTGCTGTCCGAGCAGTCGGCCCGCTACGACCGGGCCGGCAACATGGTGGCCAGCACCGACGCGCGCAAGACGACTGTCACCTACGAGTACGACGCGACGGGTGTGGTCACCAAGGAGACCCAGCCGATCTCGGCGTCGGACTCCATCGTCACCACGTTCGGCTACGACCTGGAGGGCAACCGGACCCGGTTCACCGACGGTCGCGGCAACGCCTTCCTCACCAGGTACAACTCGTGGGGGTTGCCGGACGCGATGATCGAGCCGGCCACCGCGGCCCACCCGGACGTGGCGGACCGCACCTTCACCGTGGAGTACGACAGGTCCGGCCGGCCGGTGAAGCAGTCCATGCCCGGTGGGGTGACTGTCACCAACGAGTACGACGACCTGGGTCAGCTGGTGCGCCAGTCGGGCGCGGGCGCCGAGGTCGCCACCGAGGACCGGGCCTTCGGCTACGACGTGGCCGGCCGGATGACCTCGCTGTCCGGCTCGGGCGGCACCAACACCATCGCGTACGACGACCGGGGTCTGCCCCGGTCGGTGACCGGCCCGTCGGGCAACTCGACGTTCGGCTACGACCCGGACGGCCGGCTCGCCTCCCGGCAGGACGCGGCAGGCACGACCTCATACGGGTACGACGGCGCGGGTCGCCTGTCGTCGCTGGCGAACCCGTCGGCCGGCGTGCAGATGGCCTACACCTACAACACCCTCTCCCAGGTCTCGAAGATCACGTACGGGTCGAACGGCAACACCCGCAACTTCACGTTCGACCCGCTGCGGCGGCTCACCGGCGACGAGTTGAAGTCGTCCGCCGGGGCGTCCCTCGCGAAGATCACGTACGGGTGGGACGAGAACAGCAACATCACCTCGAAGTCGACGACCGGGTTCGCCGGTTCGGCCTCGAACACCTACACCTACGACCTGGCCGATCGGCTGACGTCGTGGAACAACGGCGCCGCCACCACTGTGTACGCGTACGACAAGTCCGGTAACCGGGTGCAGAACGGTTCCAAGCTGTTCAGCTACGACCAGCGGAACCGCCTGCTCACCGCCGACGGGGCGAGCTACACGTACACCGCCCGGGGCACCCTGGCCGACGCCGGCGGCAACATCACCCGCACCGACGCGTTCGGGCAGGTGGTGTCGCAGCAGTCGGCCGGCGGCACACAGACCTACACGTACGACGGACTGGGTCGGGCGATCCGGCCCGGCCACGCGTACACAGGTCTGGGTAACGACCTCGCGGCGGACTCCGGCGCGACCTACGTGCGGGGGCCGTCCGGCGAGGTGGTCGGGACCACCGGCGGCGGCAACCAGCGGATGGTCTGGACGGACCTGCACACCGACGTGGTCGGGCAGTTCACCCCGACCGGGACGGCGCTGGCCGGCTCGGTGACCTACGACCCGCTGGGCAAGGCGCTCACCACCAGTGGTCTGGTCGGCCAGCTCGGCTACCAGTCGGAGTGGACCGACGCGCTGACCAGCCGGGTCAACATGCACGCCCGCTGGTACAACACGGACACCGGACAGTTCGACACCCGGGACACGGCGAGCAACAGCCCGCTGCCGGACTCGATCAACGCCAACCGCTACCAGTACGGCGACGCGAACCCGCTCACCGTGACCGACCCGACCGGGCACTGGGGTCTGGGCAGCCTGAAGAAGTCCTTCAACCGCGCAGTCAGCTCGGTCACCTCGACCGTCCGCTCGTACGCGTCGTCCGCCTACTCGTACGCCTCGTCGTACGCGTCGTCGGCCTACTCGTACGCCTCGTCCGCCTACAGCGCCGCCAAGTCCACTGTGAAGAAGACCGCCTCACGGGCCAAGGCGGCGGTGAAGAAGAAGTACCACCAGGCCAAGAGGAAGTACCACCAGGTCAAGAAGCAGATCAAGAAGAAGTACAACCAGGCGAAACGCGCGGTCAAGAAGAAGTACAACCAGGTCAAGAAGCGCGTCGCCAAGAAGGTCGCGGCGGTCAAGAAACGCGCCAAGCAGGCGGCGGCGAAACTCAAGCAGGCAGGTAAGAAGGTCGCCGCCAAGGCGCAGCGGGTCGTCAAGAAGGCCACCACCGCCGTACGTGACGCCGCGAGCGCCACGACCAAGTGGGTCAAGGAACACAAGGACGTCCTGCTGGAGGTCGCCGCGATCGGCGGCGCGATCCTCGCCGGTATCGCCTGCACGGCGGTGACCGCCGGCGCGGGCGCTATCGCCTGCATGGTCGGTGCCGGGGCACTGATCAACCTGGCCAAGGACGCCGCGCAGGGCGACATCCACAGCATCGGTGACGCGTTGGGCTCCCTGGGCACGGGCGCGGTCACCGGGCTGATCGGCGGTGCCGGCGGTGCCATCGCCGCGCGCGTCGGTGCGGCGGTGGCTAAGAAGGTCGGCACCGGTCTCGTGGGCCGCCTGGCCACCGAGGCCGCCGAGAACGGCGTCGAGGACGCGGTCAGCCAGCTGGCCACGTCGGGCACCTACAACCCGCGGGCAGCCGCGGAGAACATGGTGCCGGGGCTCGGGGCGCTGAGCCGCAAGGGCGGCGGAGGCGCACGTTCCGGCGGTGGGGGTGGGTTCAACCCGCTCGGCCTCGCAGTCGGTGGCGGTGGTGGCGGTTGCAAGACCGGTCGTCGGCACAGCTTCGACCCGAAGACCCGGGTCCTGATGGCGGACGGCACCAGCCGGCCGATCGAGGACGTCAACGTCGGCGACAAGGTCATGGCGACCGACCCGGTGGCCGGAAAGTCGGAGCCGAAGCAGGTCACCCAACTGCACCGGAACACCGACAAGGACCTGACCGACCTCACCGTCCGTGACCAGGACGGCAAGGTGACGAAGGTCGAGACGACCTGGCACCACCCGTTCTGGAACGCCTCGAAGCGCAAGTGGGACGACGCCAAGGACCTGAAGCCGGGCACCAAGCTGCTGGTCAAGGGCAAGGGTGCGGTCACCGTCGTCGCGGTGCTCAACAAGCTCGGCGTCGAAGAGATGCGCGACCTCACCGTCGCCGACATCCACACGTACTATGTGATCCCCGGTGACGCGCCGGTACTCGTGCACAACTGCGATGGCGAGGTCAGCTACGTTTCGGAGAATGCGCATAAGACCGCGGCGGCCGGGGACTACGAAGCGGGTGCACAGGGGGCCCAGCCGGGACGGGCGCCCGCGCTGGACTACGTCAACGGCAACCTCGATATCGCGGAGGTCAGGTTCGACGGATTCGATGCTGCGGCTGGCGTTCTTATCGACCGGAAGCATGGCGTCGCGACCACCAAGAAGACAGTGAACGCGGCCGTTCGTCAGTCGATGGCGCTTGAACAGAACGGCTACACGGGACGTTGGGAAGTCCCGAACGAGAAGGCGAAGCGGAGGGCTGAGAAGGTCTTCGCGGACGCGGGCGTCACAAATATCGTCGCACAGGTGGTGAATCATGCAAGACCAAATTGTCGGTGCAATAGTTGACCTGCTTGTTTCAATTGAGCTCGCCACGGAAGAGGAAATCGACAGTGATTTCGCGTCATCCCTTCAAGGGGAGGTCGCGACACTGTTCGACTCGCTGGAGGAGAGCGAACGTCAAGACATTGTTCGAGTGGTCGAACAGAAGGCGCGAAGCGAAGAGGTGGATGCGCGCCGTGAGGTTCTGATCGAACTGCCTGACGCGTATGGGCTGCGAGAAGAGGACTGACGAGGGGACTCAGTCGGCGGATTTACACCCGGCTGAGTCCCCACGCCAAAGATGGCAGGGATGATGGGCTTCGAGTCCTCAAGATGCGCGGTGCATACCGGCGATGCCGCCGGCGAGCATGCCGACGCCCGCGGGGACGCTGCTCAGCGGCTTCGCGAGGTCCTTGCCGCACTCGCGCCGTGGCAACGCATTGCGTTCGCGGCCAGTTGCGTCGAGGTTCTGGTTCCGTCGTACATCAGGTTCAGTGAGCTTGAGCAGGTCGGCGACGCCGCCCTCGTGCGGGCCACCGTCGACGCTGTCTGGTCGGCGCTGGAGCGACATGAGCCGGTGGTGAACTCCTCTGAGCTGCCTTCGCCGGACAACATGAAGGAGCTGCTGCCCTCCGAGGACGATTGGAATGAGTGGGCTCCTCAGGCGGAGGACGCAGTCGCGTCGCTCGTCTACCTGCTCGAGTTGGTAGGTGGCGACGACGTCACCTATGCCGTCTACACCGCAGAGCGGGCGTACGCGGCCGTCGACGAATTCTCGGCCCGGGAGCAGGACCTCGGTGTGCTCGACGCCGATGAGCGTGCGGCTCTGCTCGGGTCGGTGCCTATCCGGGCTGAGCTGCGACGTCAGGCGGAGGCACTCAGGATTCTGGGTGACTCGGCGGCCCGCTTGTCAGTCGTCGCTGAGCTGCGCGCCGCTGCACGACGCACTCCGGTCGGTGGGAGCGCTGTAACCGACTGAGCTGAGCGACAATCCTGGCATGCGTTTCCGCATCCTGGGGCCGACCCAGGTCGTGCTGGCCGACGGGCGAGAGGTCCCCGTCGGCGGTCCGCGGTTGCGCGCGCTGTTGGCGCTCCTCCTGCTCGACGTGGGTCGGGTGGTGCCCGCCGAGCGGCTGATCGACGGCCTGTACGGCGAGCATCCACCTCGGGGCGCGGCCAACGCGCTCCAGTCCCAGGTGTCGCGGCTGCGTCAGGCTCTGCCCGCCGCGTACGACCCGGTCGAGTTCCACCCGGCCGGTTATCGCCTCACCGTGGATCCCGATGACGTCGACGCGTACCGGTTCGAGCGCCTTGCGGAATTGGGGCGCCGCGCGCTCGCCGACGGTGACCGGCCCCGCGCGGCCGCCGTGCTGCGCGAGGCGCTGGCGCTGTGGCGTGGTCCGGCCCTCGCCGATGTAGCCGGAGTGGCCGGCGTGGCCGCTCCCGCGGCCCGGTTGGACGAGCTGCGGCTGTCCGCCATCGAGGATCGGGTCGAGGCGGATCTGGCGTTGGGCGCACACGGCCCGCTGATCGCGGAGCTACGGGAGCTGGTCATCGCGCATCCGCTGCGGGAGCGGTCGCGGGGCCAGCTCATGCGCGCCCTGGCCGCGCTGGGTCGGCCGGCGGAGGCGCTGGCCGAGTTCGAGGACGCTCGGCAAACGTTGGCCGAGCAGCTCGGCGCCGACCCGTCGGCGGAGTTGGCCGCGATTCACCTGGCGGTGCTCCGTGGTGAGGAACGCGCGGCGTCCGAACCGGCGCTGCCGGGCCAGCTCACCACGTTCGTCGGGCGGGAGGATGAGCTCGAACGCGTCGGCGAGCTGCTCGGGGAGCGCAGGCTGGTCACCCTCACCGGCCCCGGGGGCGCGGGCAAGACGCGCCTGGCGATCGAGGCCGCGGGTCGTCTCGACGGTGAGGTCCGCTTCGTCGAGTTGGCCGGGCTGGCCGACGGGTCGGACGTTCCGCAGGCGGTGCTGAGCGCGCTCGGCCTGCGCGACGCGGGCCTGCGCGCCACGGCCGAGCCCGGCCGGCAGCAGGCCACCGACCGGCTGGTCGAAGCGCTCGCCGACAGGCGGCTGCTGCTCATGCTCGACAACTGCGAGCACGTCATCGCCGACGCGGCCCGGCTGGCCGCACGTTTGCTCGGCGCATGCCCCGCGCTGCGCGTCCTGGCCACGAGTCGCGAGCCGCTCGGCCTGGTCGGTGAGGCGTTGTGCCCGCTGTCCGGGCTCACCCTGCCACCGCCCGGCGTGTCGGCGCTGGACGCCGACGACTATCCGGCGGTCGGCCTGTTCGCCCAGCGGGCCGCCGACGTCGTACCCGACTTCACCGTCACGCCGGCCAACGTCGAGCTGGTGCTCCGGATCTGCCGCACCCTCGACGGCCTGCCGTTGGCGATCGAATTGGCCGCCGCGCGGCTGCGGGCGTTGCCCGTCGCCGAGGTGGCCGCCCAACTGGACGATCGGATGCTCTCCATGAGCAGTCGGGCCGCGGTGCCCCGACACCGCACCCTCCGGGCGGTTGTCGAATGGAGCTGGGACCTGCTCGACGACGCCGAACGGAGACTGGCCCGCCGGCTCACCGTCTTCGCCGGCGGGGCCACGCTGGATGCGGCTGGGCAGGTCTGCGGCCTGCCCAGAGTCGAGTTCGTCGACGCGCTCGCTGGCCTCGTCGACAAGTCCTTCGTGGAGATGACCGGCGGCCGTTACCGGATGCTCGAAACGGTGCGGGCCTTCTGCGCCGAACGTCTCGCCGAGGCCGGCGAGGCCGACCAGCTCCGTCACGCGCACACCGCGTACTTCCTGGAGTTTGCCTGGACGGGCAGTGACCACCTCCGGCGAGCCGAACAGCTGCACTGGCTGCGTCGCCTGGACGCCGAGCGGGACAACCTGCACGCGGCGCTGCGCCGTGCCACCGCCGCCGGTCACGGGCCCGAGGCGGCAGGCCTGGTCGCGGCCCTGTCGTTCTACTGGTGGCTGCGCGGCATGCGCGGAGAAGGAGCCCGGCTGGCCGCGAACGTCCTCGAACTGCTCGGCGCCGAAGCACCACCGGGGCTGAGCGAGGAGTTCGTCCTCTGCGTCTACAACGCCTCGCTCGCCGGTTCCGGTCACCTGCCTTCCCTCGGGACGCAGTCGTCCGTGATCCGCAGCCTCGACCGGGCGCCTCGACAGCCGTTCCTGCTGTACCTGTCCGGGATCTCGACCGGACCACCGTCCGGCGGCGCCGAGCATGTCGACGAGCTGATGGGGGAGCTGCGACGGCTGGTCGGCCCGGACGCCTGGATCAACGCGCTCGGCGCGATGGGCAGCGGCTCGGCGCTGATGTGGAGCGGCCAGTGGGACGGGGCCAGGGCGGCGCTGGCCACCGCGCTCGACGGCTTCCGGAGCACCGGGGACCGGTGGGGCACCATGATCACGCTCGGTGCGCTCGGTGAACTGGCCGCCTGGCAGGGAGATCCGGAGACGGCGGGCGCCCACATGGATCAGGCCATGGGGTTGGCCGAGGAGCTCGGCTCGATCGTCGACCAGGCCGACATGCTGCGTACCCAGGGCGAAATCAGGCTGCGCGCCGGTGACCTCACGGCCGCGTCTGACGACTTCGGCGGTGCCCTGCTCCTCGCGCAGCGCAGCGGCGCACCGGAGTTCGTCTCCGCCGCCCGGCTCGGCCTCGCCCAGGTGGCGCGCCTGCGCGGAGATTTCGGCGAGGCGAGGCGGCTCTGCGACGAGGCGTTGACCGGCGGGCTCACCGGCTGGTACGTCGGCGAGGCCACACGTTCCGAGATCATCCTCGTCCTCGATCAGATCACCGAGGCGGAGATGGCCGGTGCGCCGCCGTCAGCGGACGGTGCGTGATCCGTCAGCGCCCGACCGCATCGTGGGGGCATGACGACATTCGAGGTGGTCGCCGAGGGTCTGGGCAAGCGGTACGGCCCGGCCTGCGCGCTCGACACATTCGACCTGACCGTGCCGGCCGGCACGGTCCACGGACTGCTGGGACCGAACGGCGCGGGCAAGACGACGGCCGTGCGCATCCTCACCACGCTGCTGCGCTTCGACACGGGAAGGGCCACCGTCGCCGGGTACGACGTGCTGCGCCAGCCGGACGAGGTGCGCGCCCGGATCGGGCTGACCGGGCAGTACGCCGCGGTCGACGAGATCCTCAGCGGCCGGCAGAACCTGGAGCTGTTCGGCCGGCTGTTCCGGCTCGGCCGCCGGGAGGCCCGCCGACGCGCCGACGACCTGCTGGAGCGGTTCGGGCTCGCCGAGGCGGCGGGCAGGTCCGCCGGTGAGTATTCCGGTGGGATGCGCCGCCGGCTGGACCTCGCCGCCAGCCTGATCCGCACGCCGCGCGTGCTCTTCCTCGACGAGCCGACGACCGGCCTGGACCCGCGCAGCCGCAACCAGGTGTGGGACCTGGTCCGTGGTCTCGTCGCCGACGGGACCACTGTGCTGCTCACCACCCAGTACCTGGAGGAGGCCGATCAGCTCGCCAACCGGATCTCCGTGATCGACGCCGGTCGGGTGGTGGCCGAGGGCTCGCCGGCGGAGCTGAAGTCGATGACAGGCGGCGACCGGATCGAGGTGGTGGTCCGCGACGCGACCGACCTCGACGAGGCCGCCCGCATCGTTGCGCTGGTCTGCGGTGCGGAGCCCGACGTCGATCCGGAGGTCCGGCGGCTCAGCGTGCCGGTGGTCGACCGGGTCGCCGGCCTCGTCGACGTGGCACGTGCGCTGGACGACGCCGGGATCGCCGTCGAGGACATCGGCCTGCGGCGCGCGACGCTGGACGAGGCGTTTCTGCACCTGACCGGGCAACGTCCGGACGAGGCCCGCGAGCCCGTCGCCGCCGGACGACAGGCGGACGTGGCATGACCACTTCGATCGCCGACGGCTGGACGATGACCAGGCGGAACATGACCCACGTGATCCGCGCACCGGAGGAGCTGATCCTCTACTTCTCGCTGCCGATCATGTTCGTCCTGGTCTTCGGGTACGTGTTCGGCAGCGGCATGCAGGTGGCGGGCGGTGGCGACTACCGCGAGTTCCTGCTGCCGGGGGTCTTCGTGATGACGATGCTGTACGGGCTCGGGGCCACCGCGACAGGCGTGGCACTGGACCTCAGCCGGGGCGTCGTCGACCGGTTCCGGTCGATGCCGATGGCACGGTCCGCCCTGATGACCGGTCGCAGCGCCGCCGACCTACTGCGCGCCTTGCTGGAGATGTCCACCCTGCTGGCGTGTGGGCTGCTCGTCGGGTGGCAGTGGCGACAGGGCGTCGGCAAGGCGTTGCTCGCCGTCGGGCTCCTCCTGCTGCTGCGGGTCGCGATCACCTGGATGGGGATCTACCTGGCGCTTCTGGTCCGTAACCCGGACACGGTCGGCGTCATCGTCTTCCCGGCGGCGTTTCCGCTCACCGCGATCTCGAACGTCTTCGTGTCGCCCGAGCTGATGCCGTCGGTCATCGGAACGATCTCGGAGTGGAATCCGTTGTCGGCCACCGTCGCGGCGATCCGGGACCTGTTCGGCAACCCGGGCCTGGGTGGCGATTCCTGGCCGGCGGAGCACGCCATGCTGTTGGCGGTGCTGTGGCCGGTGCTGCTTATCGCGACGTTCGCCCCGCTGGCCGTGCGCCGCTACCGGCGGCTGAGCAGGTGACGTGACCGGATCGCGTACCAGGCGGCGCCGAGCGCGAGCACGCCGAAGCCGGCCAGGACGCTGCCCAGCGGCAGGTTGACCGCGAGCAGCAGGCACCCGACCAGACCGAGCACGGCGAGCACCCGGACCGGCAACCGCCGGTCCGGGTCGCGGCCCAGGGTCAGCGCCGCCGCGTTGGTGATCGCGTAGTAGACGAGCACAGTGCAGCTGGAGAAGCCGATCGCGTCGCGTACGTCGCCGAGCAGCACCACCACGATCACCACGGCGGCCACGGCCAGTTCGGCGCGGTGCGGCACCTGCCGCACTGGGTGCACGGCGGCCAGCGCGCCGGGCAGGTCGCGGCGGCGGGCCATCGCCAGGGTGGTCCGGCCGACCCCGGCGACGAGGGACAGCAGCACCCCGACGACCGCGATGGTGGCCCCGGCGCGGACCACCCACGCCAGGCCGGGCAGTCCGGCGGCGGTCACCACGTCGACCAGGGGGGCGGCGGAGTCGGCCAGCCGGTCGGCACCGAGCACGCCGAGCGTGACCACGGCCAGCACCAGGTAGATCGCGAGCACCGTACCGAGCGCCAGCGGCACCGCGCGGGGGATGGTGCGCTGCGGGTCGCGCACCTCCTCGCCGAGTGTGGCGATCCGCGCGTACCCGGCGAACGCGAAGAACAGCAGCCCGGCGGCGGTGAGCACTCCCCGCGCCGAGCCGCCGGCGTCGGTCAGTCGATCCAGGTGCACCGGCCCGCCCGCCACGCCGACGACCGCGACCAGGGCCAGCACCGCGAGCACCAACGCGACAAGCACCTTCGTGGCGGTGGCCGTCTTACCGATGCCGCGCAGGTTCACGGCTGTCACCGCGAGCACCGCGACGACGGCGACGAGTCGGGCCTGTCCCGGCCACAGGTACGCCCCGATCGTCAACGCCATCGCCGCGCAGCTCGCCGTCTTGCCGATCACGAACCCCCAGCCGGCCAGGAACCCGGCGAACGGTCCGAGGCGCTCCCGACCGTAGACGTAGGTGCCGCCGGACTCCGGGTAGCGCGCCGCCAGCCGCGCCGAGCTTGTCGCGTTGCAGAAGGCGATGAACCCGGCGAGCACCAGCGCCGGCAGCAGGCCGGCGCCGCCGGCCGCCGCCGCGGCGGGCCCGAAGACCACGAAGACGCCCGCACCGAGCATCGACCCCAACCCGATGACAACCGCGTCGGGTACGCCGAGCCGCCGCGCCAGTTGATCCACGAGTCGACCCTAGGGGTACGAGGTGAACGGCCGGTCCCAGTGGTGTAGCCGGCCGGGGAGCGGTAGATCGTCCCAGGGCACCCGGTGCAGCAGTCGGTCCAGGAGCAGGCCCAGCAGCAGCCCGGCCACCGAGTCGGTGAGCCAGTGCCAGCCCAGGTAGGTGGTGGTGGTGAGGACGACGAGCGGCGGCACGACCCGGATCACTGTGACCAGCCGGGCCGGGAGTTGCCGGCCGAAGCTGCGTGCGAGCGGGGCGAGCAGCAGCGCGATGACGCCGTACCAGACGATGGCGTTCGCGACGTGCCCCGACGGGTAGGACTGGGCGAATCGGACCGGCAGGTCGTCGTGGAACAGCGGCAGCGTCTGCTCGGGCGGCAGGAAGGGCTCCTTGACGCTTGCGCTCGGCGCTGTGCGGGCGGTCCACACCTTGAGCGGGCCGATCGTGAAGGTGGTCAGCACGAATCCGACCACCGGCAGCAGGATGGGCCGCACCGACCGGAGCCGAACGGCCAGCAGAACGCCCAGTCCGACGCCGATCAGGGTCAGCGGGGTGCCCTGGCCGAGGAAGTTCAGCACCCGGGCCACCCAGTACGCGGCGGTCGGCCGGTGCTCGTCGGCCCAGTCGGCTACCGCCCGGTCCAACCCGAAGAGCTGGTCGGCGGCGAGGGCGACGGTCAGCCCGACCAATCCGGCCAGCAGCAGCGCGTCGAACCACCAGCCGGCCGGTCGGACGGGACGCAACCGCAGCTCACGACGTACCCCAGTGGTTTTGAGCACGCGACCACGCTACCGGCCCCTGCGAGGCCGGGATGTTCGGCGCTGTGGGCCGAGCCACGATGTGAGGCGGAGGCGGGGGCGAGGCGTCATGCTTGTGCCCGTGCGGATCACGTCTGCTCTCGTGGACCCGGCGCTGCTCGACCTGCCCTGGTCGACACCGCTGGAGGAGTGGCCTGCCCAGCATCTGGTCGCGCTGCCGCAGGGCATCTCCCGGCACATCGTCCGGTTCGTCCGGTTGGGCGACTACGTGTACGCCTTCAAGGAGACCCGCGAGCGGATCGCCGAGCGGGAGTACGACCTGCTGCGGGCGCTGGAGCGGATCGACTTCCCGTCGGTGGAGGCGGTGGCGGTCGTCGCCGACCGGCAGACCGAGGACGGCGAACCCCTCGAATCGGTGCTGATCACCCGGCACCTCCAGTTCTCGCTGCCGTACCGGGCGCTCTTCTCGCACACCCTGCGTCCGGAGACGATGAGCCGGCTGCTCGACGCGCTCGCCGCCCTGATCGTGCGGATGCACCTCACCGGTTTCTTCTGGGGCGACTGTTCGCTGTCGAACACGCTGTTCCGCCGGGACGCGGGCGCCTTCGCCGCCTACCTGGTGGACGCGGAGACGGGTGCCCTGCACAACTCGCTCTCCAACGGGCAGCGCGGTGAGGACCTGGAGATCGCCCGGGTGAACATCTTCGGTGAGGCGTTGGACCTCCAGGCCGCCGGCCTGCTGCACGAGTCCATCGATCCGGAGGTGGTCTGCGAGGAGGTCGTGCAGCGCTACGAGCGGCTGTGGCACGAGATCACCTACGAGCAGGCGGTCGAGCGCGAGGCCCGGCACGACATCGAAGGCCGGATCCGTCGCCTCAACGAGCTGGGCTTCGACGTGGCCGAGGTGGCCATGTCGACGATCGAGGGCGGGCGCTACCTGGTCCGGCCGAAGGTCGTCGACGCCGGCTACCACACCAGGCGGCTCCTGCGGCTGACCGGCCTGGACGCCGAGGAGAACCAGGCCCGCAAGCTGCTCAACGACCTGGACGCCTACCGGGCGGAGAGTGACCTGACCGACGAGCAGCAGGCCGCGCACCGCTGGCTCACCGAGGTCTTCGAGCCGGTGGTCCGGGCGGTGCCCGCTCACCTGCGCCGCAAGCTGGAGCCGCAGGAGCTGTTCGCGCAGATCATCGAGCACAAGTGGCTGCTCTCCGAGCGCGCCGGCCGGGACGTGGGCATGCGCCACGCCGTCCAGTCTACCTGACCGACGTTCTCGTGCACCGTCCCGACGAGCAGGCCATCCTCGGCGTCGAGGTCCCCAGCCTGAGCTAAGCCCTGGCCTGGTTGCCCGGGCCTGGTTATTTGACGCTCGTTTGGTCATGTCGGTTGGCGGAGCACGCCGGTGACGAGACTGATGTCGTAATCGATTCAGCTCCAAAGGCTCTCTGGGCGCACTGTTGAGCTGCCCCACAGGTGGGGCAGGGATGCGCGGCCATGCACCCACACGGAGCGTGTGAAGTTGCGCCCGCCTCGCCCACCTGTCGGCTGCCCGTTCCTGCCCGCCGGCATGCGCCGCTGCCCGCTTGGTCCACTTTCGCCCGCCGGCATGCGCCGCTGCTCGCCCGTCTGTCTGCCCCGAATCTGGGGCAGCTCGACAGGCAGGGCAACAGGGCGCGGCGATGTTGACGGCAGCCGGCAGGTCGGCCACCTCACCGCCCCGGCACTCGTCGAAAGCTCTGGCGTCACTCCACCCAGGAGCCTCCGCGCAGCACGCGCACCACGTTCAGGTCGTCGTCCAGCACCACCAGGTCGGCGCGCAGGCCCACCTGGAGCGCCCCGACCCGGTCACCCAGGCCGATTGCCCGGGCCGGAGTGGTGGCCACCATCCGGGCGGCGTCGGAGATCGGGATCCCGGCGTCCACGGCGTGGCGCAGCGCGGCGTCCATGGTGAGGGTGCTGCCGGCGATCGCGCCGTCGCGGGCCAGCCGCGCCACCCCGTCGGCGACGGTGACGGCCTGGCCACCCAGTTCGTACTCGCCGTCGGCCATTCCGGCGGCGGCCATCGCGTCGGTGATCAGCGCGGCCCGGTCCGGGCCGGCGGTCGCGGTCACGAACGTCAACATCCCGTCGTGCAGGTGCACCCCGTCGGCGACGAGTTCGCAGATCACGGTGGGCGCGTCGAGCAGCGCCACCACCGGTCCCGGTTCGCGGTGGTGCACCGGCCGCATGCCGTTGAACAGGTGGGTGGCGACGCTGGCGCCCGCGGCGACGGCGGCCCGGGTCTGCTCGTACGTTGCGTCGGTGTGCCCGACGGCGGCCACCACCTGCTGGGCGGTGAGCAGCTTGATCGCCTCCAGCGCACCGTCGCGCTCGGGGGCGAGGGTGACCATCCGGACGGCGCCCCGGCCCAGCTCGATCAGCTCGGCCAACTCGTCGGTGGACGGGTCGCGCAGAAACTCCGGGTTCTGTGCCCCGCAGCGGGCGGCCGACAGGTACGGCCCCTCGAAGTGGACTCCCGCCAGCACACCCTCGTCGACAAGTGGGGCGAACGCCTCGGTGGCCGCGCGCATCAGCGAGAAGGGCGCACTCACCAGGCTGGCCAGCAGCGTGGTGGTGCCGTGCGCCAGGTGGAAGTCGGCAGCCGCCCGGGCCTCGTCGGCGTCCCCCGTGGTGAAGGTGTGCCCGCCGCCGCCGTGCGTGTGCATGTCGACGAAGCCGGGCACGATCCAGTGCCCGTCCCGCACCGACGGGTACTCGGCCACAGCGGTGATCCGGTCACCGTCCCACTCGACGCAGCCCTGCCTGATGACACCCGTCGGGGTCACCACTCGGCCGTTCACCCGTACGGTCATCGTCTCTCCTGATGGTCACGGACACCCATGGCGTCCAGGGCGAGCAGGGCGGCACCGAGGCAACCGGCCTCGTCGCCGAGGGCCGCCGCGACCAGGCGCGGCTCCCGGTGGAAGGTCATCCGTTCGTGCAGCGCCGTCCGCAGGGGGTCGAGCAGACCGTCCCCGGCCTGGGCCAGGCCACCGCCGAGCACGATCGTCGCCACGTCGAACAACGCCTGCCCGGTGGCCAGGCCGTCGGCGAGCGCCTCGACGGCCTCCTGCCAGACCCGACCGGCGAGCGGTTCGCCGGCCGCGGCACGCTCGGCAACCTGGGCCGCGGTCACCGCCCCGCCGGTGGACCCACCGGCCAGTTCGGCGTAGCGGCGGCCCACGGCGGAGGCCGAGGCCACCGCCTCCAGGCAGCCCGGCCGGCCGCAGCCGCACCGTGGGCCGTCCGGTCGGACCATGATGTGGCCGATCTCCCCGGCCGCGCCGTGCGCACCCACGGCGGCGACACCGTCGACAACGTGCGCGGCGGCGATGCCGGTGCCGATGGCCACGAACAGCACATGTCCGGTGCCGCGCCCGGCGCCGAGCCGCGCTTCGGCGAGACCACCGACGCGCACGTCGTGGCCGAGCGCCGTGGGCAGGCCGAGCCGCGCCGCCGCCAGGTCCCGCAGCGGTACGTCCCGGAAGCCCACGTTCGCCGACCAGACCGCGACCCCGCGCGCCTCGTCCACCACCCCGGGTACGGCGATGCCCACCGCGACCGGGGTCAACCCGCCGGCGCGGGCCTTGTCGGCCAGCCCCTCCGCGACATCCAGCATGGTCCCGATCACGGCGGCCGGGCCGCGCGCCGCGTCGGTGGGATGCCGTTCGGTGTGTATCGCCACGCCGTCCGGGCGGACCAGGGCGCACTTCATCCCCGTGCCGCCGACGTCCAGCGCGACGACCACCCGGTCGACGCCCGTGGCGTCGCCGTCGCTCACGGCGCGATCCCGGTGCGCGACTGCGGGGCCCGCAAACCCGGCTCGGTCCTCACGCTCACGCCAGCACCACCGAGCGGGACAGGTGCCGGGGCGCGTCCGGGTCGAGGCCCCGGCTGGTCGCGAGCGCGACCGCGAAGCGCTGGGCGAGGATCAGGTCTGCCATCGGGTCGACAGGAGTCCGACCGGCGGACCAGCTGCCCAGCACCGTGCGCCAGCCGTGCGTACGGCTGTGCACGAAGGCCGCGCCGGTGGCGGCAACGTCTTCGGGCAGCCCGTCGGGCAGTTCGCCGAACGCCCAGACGAGCCGGCCGGGCGCGCCGATCGAGATGGGGCCGTGCCGGTAGTCCATCGCCGGGTATGCCTCGGCCCAGAACGTGGCCGCCTCGCGGCACTTGAGAGCGGCCTCCTGCGCCAGGCCGATCGTCCACCCCCGACCGAGGAAGGTCGCCTGCCCGATGGTGGCCGGGTCGATCGGCAGCGGCGAGCGCACGGCCACCTCGGCGTCGGCGGCGAGCGCCGTCACCGGGTCGCCGAGGTGTGCCCGCAGCAGCGCCAACGCGGTGGTGGCGAAGCGGGTCTGCACCACCGACCGCTCGTCGGCGAAGGGCATGGTCACCGCTGCGGCGGCCAGGTCGACGGCAGGGGACGCCGGGTCGCCGACGATGACGGTGGTGGGCGTACGCCCGCGCAGCGCTGCCAGCAGCTCCAGCACCTCGGTGGTGGTGCCCGAGCGGGTGATGGCGATCAGTCGGTCGTAGTGGCGGCCGGCCGGGAACTCGGACGCCTGGAACGCGTCGGTCTCACCCTGGCCGGCCTGTTCGCGGCGGGCCGCGTACGCCATCGCCATGAACCACGAGGTGCCGCAACCGACGACGGCGACCCGCTCGCCGGGGCGCGGCAGGTCACCGCGCACCACGCCGGCCAGTTCGGCGGCCTCCCGCCAGCAGTCGGGTTGGCTCGCGATCTCCGCGTCCACGTACGCCATGGGAAACTCCTCGCAGGGCCGATCGATGCGCAATACGGCTCGTAACACCCGCATTTCGCGCGTTATTCTGCGCGAAAGCGGGTGGCCGTGGCAACCGACCAGCCGATCGCGCAGACCGGTCTTTTGCGCCAGCCCAGTTTCGCGCACTAGTGTGCACGCAATCAATCACCGTCCGTGCAGTCTCTGGAGGGCCCCCGCGGTGGACCGGTACGCCAGATGGAACGCCCTGCTCGAGATGCTCACCGACAACGGCCGGGTCAGCGTCGAGGCGGCAGCCGAGCGGCTGGACGTCTCCCAGGCCACCATCCGGCGCGACTTCGACCAGCTCGCCCAGCAGCAGATGATCACGCGGACCCGGGGCGGCGCGGTCGCGAACGGCGTCTCCTACGACCTGCCGCTGCGCTACAAGACAGCCAAGCACTCGGCCGAGAAGCAGCGGATCGGTGCCGCCGCCGCCTCGCTCGTCACGCCGGGCACGGTGGTCGGCCTGAACGGCGGCACCACGAGCACGGAGGTGGCCCGCGCGCTGGCCGTCCGCCCGGACCTCAACACCAGCGCCGAAGGTGCCCAGCTCACCGTGGTGACCAACGCGCTGAACATCGCCAACGAGCTGCTGGTCCGTTCGCGGATGAAGGTGGTGGTGGCCGGCGGGGTGGTGCGCCCGAAGTCGTTCGAGCTGGTCGGCCCGCTGGGCGGGGCACTGCTGCGCGAGGTCACCCTGGACATCGCGCTGCTCGGCGTGGACGCGATCGACCCGCAGCTCGGCGCCGCAGCCCACCACGAGGGGGAGGCGGCGATGAACAACCTGATGGTGGCCCGCGCCAAACGGGTCGTGATCATCGCGGACTCGTCGAAGCTGGGGGGTCACGCCTTCGCCCGGATCTGCCCGGTCGAGCGGGTGGAGACGCTGGTGACCGACAACGGTGCCGCGCCCGAGGTGGTGGAGGCGTTCCGGGCCGCCGGCGTGCAGGTCATCTGCGCCTGAACGATCACTCTCCGTCTATCTGACAACCCGTACGGCGCGTCGATGCATACCCGGTATTGCGCGCGCCTGCATACCGCGTATGGTGTCGGCTGTCACGCCCACCATCGGGGGAGGTGCAGCTTGCCAGCTGTCCTGGAGATCGAAGGTCTACGTAAGACGTACAAGAGTCGTCGACGCGGCACCCGCAACGCGCTCGACGGCTTCGACATGCGGGTCGACGCAGGGCAGGTGCACGGCTTCCTGGGCCCCAACGGGTCCGGTAAGACCACCACGCTGCGTACGCTGCTCGGCCTCATCCGGCCCGACGGCGGCCGGATGACGCTGCTCGGCCACGAGGTGCCCAGCGCGCTACCCACTGTCGCCGGGCAGGTCGGCGCGATCGTGGAGAGCCCGCAGTTCTTCCCGCACTTCTCGGCACGGGACACGCTGTCCCTGCTGGCCGGCGCGGGCGAGGTGCCCGCCACCCGGGTCGACGAGGTGCTGGAACTCGTCGGGCTGCGCGACCGGGCCGGCGAGCGGGTCAAGACGTACTCGCTGGGCATGAAGCAGCGGCTCGCCGTCGCCTCCGCCCTGCTGAAGAACCCGAAGCTGCTCATCCTCGACGAGCCGGCCAACGGCCTCGACCCGGGCGGCATCCGGGAGATGCGCACGCTGATGCGGACCCTCGCCGAATCGGGGATGACAGTGGTGCTGTCCAGCCACATCCTCGGCGAGATCCAGCTGATCTGCGACTCGGTCACCATCATCTCGCTGGGCCGCCGGGTCGCCTTCGGCCCGGTCGACGAGGTGCTCGCCCAGCACTCCTCCGGCGCGGTACGCGTCCGGCTGGAGGCCGTCAGCGACCTGCCGGCGGCCACCGAGGCGCTCACCCGGGCGGGGATCCGGGTCACCGGTCACCCCGACCACCTGATGCTGGCCGGCGTCGACAAGCCGGCCTCGGTGACGCGACTGCTCGCCGAGCAGAACCTCTACGTCAGCGAGCTCGCTCCGATCGCCGTCGACCTGGAGAGCGTCTTCCTCGAGCTGACCGCCACCGCACCGGTACCCGGCCAGCACCGGCAGGTCGACGAGTCCACGAAGGTCGGTGGGACGGGTCAGCCCGGTGCCACCGCGGGAGGGTGGGGCGCGTGAGCCTCTTTCGTACCGAGCTGCGCCGGCTCACCAAGCGGCGCTTCACCCGCTACATGACGCTGCTCGGCCTGCTGGTGCTTGCCGCGGTGGTGGTCGGGGTCTTCTTCACCAACCAGAAGATCGGCGCCGACCAGCTCGCCAAGGCCGAACGTCAGGCCGAGCAGCAGTACCAGGAGCAGGTGCGCTGGAGCGAGCAGGAACGCTCGGCGTGCGAGCAGGCCAAGAAGGCCGGCACGGCGAGCGACGGCCGCTACCCCGACGACTGCTCGGTGATCACGGCACCGCCGCGGGAGCAGATTGAGGCGGAGTGGTTCCTGCCGTCGACGTTCGATTTCCGGAAGACGTTCGACGAGACGCTTGTCCCGTTCGCCGCGATCCTCGCGCTTGTCGGGTTCGTGGTCGGCGCGTCCTTCGTGGGCGCCGAGTGGAGCACCGGCGGCATGATGAACCTGCTGCTCTGGCGGCCCAAGCGGCTCACCGTGCTGCTCACCAAGCTGGCCGCGCTGCTCACCGGCATCCTGGCGGTGACGCTGCCCGCCGCGGTGCTCTGGTTCGCGGGGTTCTGGGGGGTCGCCACCTTCCGGGGCAGCACCGAGAAGATGACCTCGGGCGCCTGGCAGTCGTTCGTCCTGACCGGGCTGCGCGGCGTGGCACTCGTGCTCGTGCTCACCACCATCGGGTTCGCGCTTGCCTCACTGGGCCGGCACACCGCGATGGCCCTGGGTGGTGTCGTGGCCCTGATGGTGGTCGGCCAGTTCGGTCTGGGCATCCTGCTGTCGATGGCGAGCGTGAAGTTCGCCGAGGCGTGGCTGCTGCCCACGTACGCGCTGGCCTGGATGACGAAGACGGTCACCCTCCAGAACTGGGACTCCTGCAACGCGACGTACTACGGCGAGTGCAAACCGGAGACGATGGACATCACCTGGCAGCAGTCGTCAGTGCTGTTCTCGATAGGTGTGGTGGTGATCCTCGGCGCCGCCCTCTGGGCGATGCGTCGGCGCGACATCTCCTGACCGATCGGCTACGAAGGCCCCCGGCTCCCCCCGGGGGCCTTCGTCGTGCGTCAGTGGACGCCGCGCCGGCTGCTGCGACCCGGGTCCTCCCTGGCTAGGCTGAGCGAATGTCCGCCGACGCCACCGCCCCCGAGCCGTCCACCGACGCTCGTCCGGCAGACGTCGTCGGCACCGGGCCGACCGTTCCGACACCCCGACCGGCGCCGCCCATCGAGACCTCCGACGAGCAGGCGCGGCCGGTCGACGCCACCGACGAGCCGGCCCCCGCCGAGCCCGTCGAGCCGGCACCGGGGCTGACCGAGCGGGAACTGGCGATCCTCGCCTTCGAGCAGCAGTGGTGGCGGCACGCCGGCGCGAAGGAGCAGGCCGTGCGGGACACCTTCGGGGTCTCCTCGACCCGCTACTACCAGCTGCTCAACGGACTGCTCGACAACCCGGCGGCGCTCGCCGCCGACCCCGTGCTGATCGGCCGGCTCCGCCGGCTGCGCTCGTCGCGCGCCCGCAACCGCCGCCGCTGACGCCCGTTCCGCCGTTCGTCCCGTTACGACTCCCGTGCCGGTCTTCGCCGCCGGTCCGGCCGCATGACGACCAGCCAGGCGGGTAGGCGGGAGGCGTTCCGGGGTCGCCAGGCGACCGAGCACCCAGGAGGGGAGCGGAGCATGACGACAACCAATCAGAGCGGACGCGCGCAGCAGGCCCGACAGGAGGCCTCCCGAGTCGGCCACCAGGCCACGCAGGCCGGCGGTCAGGTCGCCCAGACCGCCGCCGCGCAGGGCGGAGAAGTGGCCGCCGAGGCGCGGCGACAGGCCCGGCAGCTGACCGGTCAGGCCACCGGACAACTGCGGGAACAGGCACAGACACAGCAGAAACGGGCCGCCGAAGGCCTGCGGGGTATCGGCCGTGAGCTGGGGTCGATGGCAGACCGGGACGGCGATTCCGGGCTTGCCGGCCACGCGGTACGCCGGGTCGGCGACGCCGCCCAGCAGGCCGCCGGCTGGCTGGACGAACGCGAACCCGGCGAGGTTCTCGACGAGGTACGCACGTACGCGCGCCGCCATCCGGGGACGTTCCTGGTGGGTGCGGCCGTTGCCGGACTGCTGGTCGGGCGGCTCACCCGTGGTCTGACCGGGTCGACCTCCGGCAACGGTGCGAGCGCGAGCGCGGGCGGTGCTCCGCCGGCACCGCATGGCGCTCCGGTAGACACCGGTCAGCAGCCGTACGTCGGGACGGCGCGGGCGCAGAACGTCTCGCCCGCCGGCCGGCCCCAGTCGGATCTGCCCGGCGGGGTGGCGCCGTGAGTGCCCCGGAGAAGGAACGGACCCAGGCCTCGGTAGGCGAACTGCTGGGCGACGTGACCCGGGACATGTCCACTCTGGTGCGCAAGGAGGTCGAGCTGGCCAAGGCCGAGCTCCGTGAGGAGGTCAGCCAGGCCGGCAAGGCCGGCGGTATGTTCGGCGGTGCGGGGCTGGCTGGTTTCCTGGCCGTGCTCTTCGTGTCGTACGCCGTGTGGTGGGGGCTGTCCAACACGATGGACCAGGGGTGGGCGGCGCTGATCGTCGCGATCATCTGGGCCGTCG
This sequence comes from Micromonospora sp. NPDC047521, assembly GCF_055587305.1. Taxonomy (NCBI): domain Bacteria; kingdom Bacillati; phylum Actinomycetota; class Actinomycetes; order Micromonosporales; family Micromonosporaceae; genus Micromonospora; species Micromonospora sp. NPDC047521. The sequence continues at coordinate 255,890 of NZ_JBVJGN010000006.1, forward strand.
TCGCCGGAGGGCTCTTCGTCAACGCCCGTACCCAGCTCAAGCGGGCACGTGCCGTTCTGCCCCGGACGAAACAGAGCGCCCGGGAGCTGCCGGACGCCCTGCGGGGACGCTGAACGAGTCGGGAGGGAACAGGTCATGTCCAGTGATCCGGATCGGATCCGGCGGGAGATCGAAACCACCCGCAACGAGTTGAGCAGTGACGTCGACGCGCTGGCCGACAAGGTCAACCCGCGTCGGATCGCCGGTGACAGCGTCGGGCAGGCTCGTGGCGCGTTCACCCGAGCGAAGGAGAAGGTGATGGGCAGCTCGAGTCACATGGGGCACGAGGCCAGCCAGCGGATGTCGCACACCGCCGGCTCGGTTCGCGACGAGACCCGATCGCTCGGGCACCAGTCTCGGGAGGCGATGGGCTCGGTGCGGCATGAGGCGCGCTCGCTCGGGCATCAGTCCCTCGAGCAGGCCCAGGGCAACCCGCTCGCCGCAGGACTTGTCGCCTTCGGCGTCGGCCTGCTGGCCGCCTCGCTGATTCCGCCGAGCGGGCGGGAGCGGCAGCTCGCCGGCCGGGCCCGCACCATGGTCAGTGAGCACTCCGACGAGCTTCGCCACCAGGCGAGCCAGGTCGGCCACCAGGTCCAGGACAATCTGCGGGAGCCGGCGCAGCAGGCGGCCCAGTCGGTGCGGTCCACCGCCCAGCAGGGGGTGTCCGCGGTACGCGACCAGGGCCGCTCGGCCGCCGGCCAGGTGCAGGGGGAGGCACATGCGGCCGCCGACGAACTCCGGCAGCGCTGACCCGAGCGGCGCGACGGGGCCGGCGACGGTGATGCGGGTACGCTCCGCGTCCGCGCCGGCCCCGGGCCGGGCGGTCAATGAGGACCTGGTCTTCCGGTTCGGGCCGCTTGTGGGTGTGCTTGACGGCGCGACGGTGCCGGACAGGTTCGACACCGGATGCGTGCACGGGCCCGAGTGGTACGTCCGGCAGCTGGCCGCCCGGATCGGTGTGGCCGAGGCGGCCCGGCCGGCCGCCCGGCTGACCAGCAATCTGGCCGCGGCCATCCTCGCCGTGCGGGCCGACCACGGCGGCCAGTGCGACCTTGATCATCCCGGCACTCCGTCGAGCACCGTGTGCCTGCTTCGGGACTGCGGCGACCAGGTCGACTACCTGGTGCTCTGCGACAGTCCGCTGGTGCTGGACGCCGGCGGGCGGGTGAGCGTGGTGACCGACGACCGGCTGGAGACGGCGATGGCGGAGCTGCGCCGTACGGTCGCGACGGTGCCGGCCGGCCCCGTCGACCCGGTCACCCGGTTCCGGCACGCGGTGGGGGTCCAGCGGGAACGGATGAACCGTACGCACGGCTACTGGGTGGCGGCGGCCGACCCCGACGCGGCGTTCCACGCGGTGACCGGCTCGGTGCCCCGGCACGGTCCGGGGGCGGTGCGCCGGGCGGCGCTGCTCAGCGACGGCGCGTCGAGCGCCGTCGAGCAGTTCGGCCTGACCGACTGGACGGGTCTGCTCGACCTGCTGAGCGCCGACGGTCCGGGCGCGCTGCTCGACCGGGTCCGCGCCGCGGAACGCGACCACCCCGACCGGCTGCGGCGGCACAAGGCCACCGACGACGCCTCGGTGGTGTTCTGCGAGTTCTGAGCAGGCCGTCACTCCGACGGGTGACAGCGGAGCGTGAGGAGAAACACCCACGCCGCCCGACCGGCCGGTACCGCTGACCGGACCGCCAGTGGATGTCCAATGGGGTGGACTTCGGCCGATGAGGCCGGCAGACTGCGGCACGTGGCGGGTGCGGTCCGGCTGGAGCCGGTGGACGAGCGGAACCTGGAGCCGTTGCTCTCCGTAGCGGCTGCCGAGGCCGAGCCGGATGACGTGATGCCTCCGGTGGAGGCTCCCGCCGGTTGGTCGCTGGCCCGTCGGGAGGCGTTCCGGGAGTTCCACAGGGCGAGTTTCGGTGGACTGGACGGCCCGACCGGCTCCCAGATGTACGCGATCCTCGTCGGTGGTGAGGTCGTCGGCATGATCCGGATGACGCGCTGTGACGAGCCGGGCACTGTGGAGGCCGGGATGTGGCTCGGACGCTCGGCTCGGGGTCAGGGGATCGGTCCCGCCGCCCTGCGCGAGTTGTTGAACGCCGCCGCCGGGGCCGGGATGCGGGCCGTGGTGGCCGAGACGACCCCGGACAACGTCGGCGCGGTCTCCGTACTCGAAAAATGCGGTGCGAAACTGCGCCAGGCCGACGGCAGGGTCCACGCCGAAATCTGCCTCGATTCGACCCCACCCGCCTTCTGAGCCGGTCCGGTCAACCGCGGTCGGCGGCGTACGCGGCCAGCCAGGCGACCTGGGCCGGGTCCAGCGACGGGCGTACCCGTTGCCGGGCCGTCGCCACGTGCGCGGCGGTGACGGTCGCGGCGGTCAACGACTCCCGCATCGCGGCCAGCGCCGCCTCCCGGACCAGCGCCGCGCAGTCCGCCGCCGAGAAGCCGACCAGTTCGTCGCCGAGGGCCGCCAGGTCGACGTCCGGTGCCAGCGGCACGTGCCGGGAGGCGGCCCGCAGGATGTCCGCCCGCGCGCCCGGATCCGGTGGCGGCACGTAGACCAGCCGTTCCATGCGCCCCGGCCGCAGCAGCGCCGGGTCGATCAGGTCCGGCCGGTTCGTCGCCCCGACCACCACGACGTTGCGCAGGGTCTCCACCCCGTCCAGCTCGGTGAGCAGCGCGGCGACGACCCGGTCCGTGGTGCCGCCATCGGTGGACTGGCCGCGTACCGGCGCGAGCGCGTCCATCTCGTCCAGGAAGATCAACGTCGGGGCCGCCTCCCTGGCCCGACGGAACAGCTCGCGGACGGCGCGTTCGCTCTCGCCCACCCACTTGGAGAGCAGTTCGGCCCCCTTCACCGAGAGGACGTTCGCCCGTCCCGACCCGGCGAGCGCGGTCACCAGGTACGTCTTTCCGCAGCCCGGCGGCCCGTACAGCAGCACGCCGCGCGGCGGTTGCACACCGAGCCGGGCGAACGTGTCCGGGTAGGTGAGCGGCCACAGCACGGATTCGGTGAGCGTCTGCTTGACCTCGCCCAGACCGCCGACGTCGTCAAGGGTCACCGAGGCCACCTCCAGGGTGGACGCGGCCATCGTGGTCGGCCTGACCACCTCCAGGGCGGCGGCGAAGTCACCCATCGACACAGTCGGCGTCTCGGCCGCCTTCTGCCGCAGCGCGGCCCGTACCCCGGCCTCGCGGACCAGCGCGGCCAGGTCCGCCGCGACGAACCCTGGGGTACGCGCGGCCACCTCGTCCAGCCGTACGTCGTCGGCGAGCGGCACCTGGCGGGTCAGCACGGTGAGTTGTTCGCGCCGCAGCGCCGGGTCGGGTAGCGGGATGCTGATCCGCAGCGACAGCAGGTCCGGTGCGCGCAGGGCCGGGTCGACAGCCTCCGGTCGGCTGGTGGTGCACACCACCGCGGCACCGGCCCCTATGGTCTCCGTGAGCACCTGCCGGAACACGGCCGCCACCGGGCCGGGCTCGTCGGCCGGGGCGAGCGCCTCCACGTCGGTGATCAGCAGCACCGCCGGTCCGCCGGCGCGTACCGCCGTCGCCGCGGCCCGCAGCCGGTCCGCCGCGGCCTGGTTGGTCAGCGCGGCCACCTCGGGCGCCCACAGCGGGTGTACGCGGGCACCGACGCGGGCCGCCACCGCCCGGACCAGCGCCGACTTGCCGGAGCCGGCCGGCCCGCCGAGCAGCACGCCGAGCGAGATGGTGGTGCCCAGCCGTCCCAGCACCTCCCGATGGTGGAAGCCGAGGTCGAGCAGTTCGGTCAGCTCCTCGGCCTGGGGTCGCAGGCCGGGCAGCTCGTCGACGTCCGGGGCGTCGTCGACCGGGGCGGCCGGCGGGGCCGCGCCTGTCGCCCGGAGCGGCGCGGCGGCGGCCGGGCCGGGCGTGTCGTACGTGGCCGGCCCGTGCTCCCACCCCACAAGCGTGTCCATGGTGACGAGCGCGCCGGCGGCCGGTTCCACAGCGACCACTGTGAGAAGCGTGCTCGTCCAGGCCAAGCCGACCGTGTTGGCGAGGCTGCGACGGGCCGCCTCGACCAGGCTGCGTACCGAGGCGTCCGGCAGCACGTCCTGCGGCAACAGCGACACGTCGTCGCCGACGGTGACCACCTTGCCGAGCAGGGCGAGCCGCAGCATCTCCGGGCTGACCGCCGCCACCAACCCCACCGGGCCACGCAGGACGACCCGACCCGCCGCCGTCAGCGGCATCGGGCTCACCCGTACCTGACCACCGTCGCGCAGGCCGAGGTTGCCAAGCGTCAGGTCGTCGGCGTACAGCATCGCGGCGCTCGCGCCCGGGTCGGCGGCCGCGACGATCCCGGCCGTCTCCCGGCGACCGCTCAGCCGCACCGGATCGCCGGGACGCAGGCCCAGCGCGGTGAGCGCCTCCGGGTGCAGCCGCACGACGCCACGTCGAGCGTCGAGGGCTGCCGGCCGTAGGCTCGCCAGCAGGGTCAGGTCGGGTTGCGCCACCGCCCGACCGTAGCCGGCCGCGGCGAATCCCGCGTCGGGGTCAGCGCCGCGGGTCCAACTCGTCGAGCAGCGACGGGTCCCGCCGGATCAACTCGGCCAGGCGGGCCGCCGGGTCCGGGGACAACCCGTCCGGGCCGGGGGCCCACGCCGGCACCGTCCGCCCCGACAACGGCCAGGCCGGCGGGGGTTCCACGGGCGCCGCCGGCAGCTCCGGGCCGACCGTGACGTCCGGGCCGTCCCAGGACACGCGCAGCGGGTACGTCCGCCCGGCGTGCTCCACCCGGACGGTCACCGCCAGACCGGGGTTGGCGCCGACGATCTGGCGGACCGCCTCGGCAACCTCCTCGACCGGACCCCAGCCGGCCGGCTCGTCGGGGACGTCCCGTCCGTGCCGGCCCGGCCCGGAGTCGCGGGGGTTGGCGGGGCCGCTCGGGTGGTTGACCGGGCCGCCGACCGGCCCCGGTGGTGGTGTGTTGTCGCGGTCGTTGGCCCGCCGGCGCAGCGCCTCCTCGCGCCGAGCCAGTCGGGCCAGCGTCTCGTCCAGGTCGCCCCTCACCAGATCACCCCTTCCCGCCACGGCCGGAGCCGGTCGGCTCAGGCCCTCCTGTCCCGGGTGGCCCGGTCCAGCGCACGGTCCAGGACGACCAGCAGGGCGTCCCGCACCGAGAGCCGGTCCCGGGCGTCGAACTGCACCAGAGGTACATGATCACCGATGGCGAGCGCCCACCGGATCTCGTCGAGTTGCAGGGCCAGCCGCCCGTCGAAGGCGTTGACCCCGACCACGAACGGCAGCCCGGCCTGTTCGAAGAAGTCGACAGCCGGGAAGCAGTCGTCCAACCGGGCGCTGTCCACGACCACCAGCGCGCCGAGCGCGCCACGGGCCAGGTCGTCCCACATGAAGCCGAACCTGGTCTGCCCGGGCGTGCCGAACAGGTACAGCTTCAGGCTGCGGTCGATGGTCACGCAACCGAAGTCCATCGCCACAGTGGTGGTGGTCTTGGTCGACCGGGTGCCCGGGTCGTCGACGCCGATCCCGGCGGTGGTCATCTCGGCCTCGGTGGTGAGCGGCGCGATCTCGGAGATCGCCCCGACCGTTGTGGTCTTGCCGACCCCGAACCCACCGGCGACCAGGATCTTGACCGGGACCGGCGGTGCGGCCGGCCGGTCGGCGGGCTGCGGGGTGGCCCCGCTGACGGCCGGCGGCCGGTACGGCGGCGGTGCGGCAGCCGGCGGGCCGGTGCGTCCGAGCAGGGGGCCGGTGCCCGGCTGCATGCCGTAGCGGGCGGTGGCGCTGTTGCCGGCGGGACCCCCCAGCGGGGCGACCGGCCATTCAGGAGATCGCACGGAGTCCATCAATCACTCGCAGGATGAGATCGGGGTCGTACGCTTCGTCGGAGTCGCTGACGTGCACGTCCAGGTGCCCGGCGGCGCGCAGGTCGCCGACCAGGACCCGGGTCACACCGAAGTGCAGCCGGGTCCGGGCCGACAACTCCGCCACCGAGATCGGCTCGGCGCAGAGCGCGATGATCGCGTGGTGTTCCGGTGCCAACAGCGTGTCCTGCGCGCCGGTCCACCAGCCGCTCTCGGAGCGCACTGTCACCTGCGTCTCGAGGCCGATCGCCGGATCGGCGCCGGTGACCCGCCCCGAGGTGAGCACGAACGGCCGGGGAGCCGCCGGCCGAGCACCGCCCGGCTCGGACTGCGTCGCCGCCGGCGCGGCGTCCCCGCCCGGGGGCGTACGCAGGTAGGGGCGGATCCGTACCCCGGGTTCCGGGTCCGGTTCCTCGGCAGCGACGTCGGGGGTCATTGCTGGACGGCGTTCTTCAGTTCGACGATCAGCCGTGGGGTGAGGGCGTTCCCGGCCCGCCCGGCGAAGAGGGTCATCTCGTACGCGACGGTGCCCAGGTTGGCCGACCGGTCGGCGACCACACCGAGCACGGAGCCGCTGCTGATCGCGCTGATCAGCAGATAGCCGTCGGCCATGTCGACGATGACCCGGTTCAGGCCGCCGAGGGCGTACCAGCTGGCCGCGCCGCCGGCGAGGCTGGTCATGCCGGAGACCACGGCGGCCAGTCGCTCCGCGTTGGACCGGTCCTTGATCGCCGACATGGCCATCAGCAGCCCGTCCGAGGAGACCGCGATCGCCTCCAGCACACCGGCCGTGCTGGAGGTGAAGGAGTCCAGCAGCCAGTTGAAGGTACGCGCCTCCGGGCTGAGGTCACCGGCGGCGCCGGTCGGGTTCTGGTGGTCGACGTTGTCGTGCACAAAGGGGCTGGTCACCGTGATGATCCTTCTTCGTTCCGGCGGTCTGGGCTGACTTCGCGGAGAGCACGGGCGACGCCCGCCTCGAACTCGGTGATGAGCTGGCGCACTTCGGCGGGGTCGCCGAGGTGCGTGCTGGCCGGCGGGCAGGGCGGGGTGACCGTCAGGTTCGCCCCGGGGACCCGTCGACTCAGCAGGGGCCGGTCGGGAGCCGCCGGCCCGCTCCGCTCGGCCCGACGTACGCCGGACTGGAAGGCCTCGACGAGCGCGCGGGCCGCCGCCGGGTCGGCGGTTGTGGCGTCCACCGGCTTCGACGGGGCGGTGGTGGCGGTCAGGCTGGCCCCGGGGACCCGCTGTCGGATCCGGGGGTTGGCCGGCGCACCCGAGGGCTCCGGACGCGGCGACGCGGGCGTCTCCGGTTCCGACTGGTCGGCGCCGGCGCCGAAGGCGTCCCAGGACGGGCCGGACTCCAGGCTGCGGGTCGCCCGGCTGAGCAGGTCCGCGTCGACGTGGACGGTGGCGGTGGCGGTGGCCGCCGCCGCGAGAGCCGGCGCACCGCGATCCGGATCGACCGTCCGATCGGGCACCGCGACCCGGGCCACGACGGCGCCGACCGGGTCCGCGCGGCGTAGCACAAGCGACTGCGACGGGATGTCGACCTGGGCGGTCACCCCGCCGCCGGGGGTGGCGGCGAGGCTCACGTCCCAGCCGTGACGGCGGGCCAGCCGGCCCACCACGAAGAGGCCGAGCACCTCGGTCGGCGCCAGGTCGAGCCGTTCCCGGCGGGTGAGCCGGGCGTTCTCCTCGGCCAGCCGCTGCTCGGACATGCCGATGCCGTGGTCCACGACAGTGATCCGGGCGCCGAGCCCGGACGTCTCGCCTGTCACCAGCACCCGGGTGTGCGGCGGGGAGAAGACAGTGGCGTTCTCCATCAGCTCGGCCAGTGCCAGGACGAGGTCGCCGACCACCGCCGGCGCGGCCGACATGCCCGCCGGGACCCGCACCTCCACCCGGGTGTAGTCCTCGATCTCGCCAAGCGCCAACCGGACGACGTCGGCCAGCGGCACCGGCGCGGTGTGCGCGTCCGCCCCGGCCGACCCGGAGAGCACCACGAGGCTGCCGGCGTTTCGCCGCAGCCGGCTGGAGATGTGGTCGAGCCGGTACAGGTGTTCCAGCCGGCCCGGGTCTGCCTCCTGCTGCTCCAGCCGGTCGATCAGCGCGATCTGCCGGCCCACCAGGTTCTGGGTACGCCGCCCGACGTGGCCGAACATCTGCGCCACGTTGCGCCTGCCGACGACCTGCCGTTCGACGAGCTGGGCGGCGGTGCTCTGCACCCGGTCGAAGGCCCGGGCCAGGTCGCCGATCTCGTCGTTGGCCCTGATGTCCACCGGCTCCAACCGGACCGACTGGGAACTCTCGGTCTCGTCGTCGATGACCCGCACCAGCTCCGCCTCGGCGACCCGGGCGACCCGGTCGGCGGAGCGGGTGAGCTGGGTCAACGGCCGCGCCACCGTACGCGCGACCGCCGCGCTGAGCAGGACCACGAGCGCCAGGATCAGCGCCGCCGCGGAACCGACCAGGTACGCGGCGGTGAGCGCCCGTCGCTGCTCGGCCGTGACCTCGGCGAGTACGTCGGCGACGAGCTTCTTCTCGACGAACTGGCCGAGCCGGATCATCGTGCGGACGGCCGGGAAGAGCGCGTCCATCGGCACGTCGCGGACGGCACGGGCCGGGTCCCGGGCGCTGGTGACCAGGAAGTCGGGGCTGGTACGCGCGGCCACCGCCGCGTCGTTGAGCTGGGACACCTTGAGCTGCTCGGGGGTGATCAGGCCGCGGAAGCGCTGGTTGTCGACCTGGAGGGCGGCGATGCACGCCACGTAGGCGGCGGTGGTGTCAGGCGTGCCGATCGCCTTGACCAACAGGCTCAGGGTGGCGCAGGCGGCCAAGCCCTCGTCGGCGCGCAGCAGCCCGTCGAGGGCGAGCACCTGGCGGCCGGGCAACGTGTCGGTGTCCACGCCCACCACCAGCCGCAGCGACGCGATCATCCCCATGTTGACCGGGCCGAACGCGTCCATCACCTGGCCGGGGTTGACGGCCCGGGCCAGCACTGCCGTACGCAGGTCGACGAGGCTGGACACCCGGCCCAGGGCAGTGTCGACCTGATCGGTCAACGCGTCACCGCCCGCGGCCCGCAGGTCGGCCACCCGGTCGTCCACGTCGGCGGACTTGCGGATCACCTCGGCGCGTTCGACGCGGCCGAGCAGGAAGCCGACGGAGAGGATGCGTTCCTGCTGGAGGTCCTGGACCAGGCTGCCGACGCGGCTGGAGAGGCGTACCCGGTCGGTCATGTCGTCGGCGCGCTGGGCCGCGGCGACCCGTTCGAGCACCACGGGCACGGCGAGGCCGACCATGCTGAGCAGTGGGATCACCACGAGCAGCGCGAGCTTGCCGCGGATCCGGAGCCTAGCGAGCAGCATCGAACGGCCCCCACGGGGTGACTTCCGCCTCGCGGGCCGCGCCTACCGGTTGCAGTGCCCGCTTGTCGCTCGGCCGTCCCGTGCCGATCGGTGGCTGCCAGGCGTCCGCCGCCGCTGGTTCGTCGGGGGCGTCCGTCTCGGGCATGCCGGCGCGGTGGCGGGCCCGGCGCTCGGCGGCGATCAGCAGCGCGGCCAGCCAGCCGGCCAGCAGCACGAAGACCACCACAGCGCCCGCGATGATCCAGCGGTCCCGGTCCAGGTCGTCGACCCGGTCGGCAAGCAGGGCGTCCAGCTCGGCGAGGATGACCGGCTGGAGCTGCCGGGCCGCCGTGTGCGTGTTGATCCCGGCGGCGCCGAGCCGGCCCGCGTCCACCTCTGTGGTTCCGCCGGCCGGCAGTGAGTACGCGGCCAGCGCCTCCACCGAACGCTGGTAGTTGTCAAGCGGGGTCAGCACGTTGGCGCCCAGGTCGGTGCTCTCCGACCCGTCCACCGCGGACCTGAGGTTGTCGACCAGGTCGTTGGCGGGGGCCAGGGCGGACACCCGCAGCGCGGTCAGTTCCAGCAGGCCGCGGGACTGCTCGGCGGCCGGTCGGCTGGCGAGGAGGGTGCCGAGGTCGGCGAGCCGGCCGGCGCCGACCACCGCCTCGGGCAGTTCCTGGCCGGCGCTGTCCTGCAGGAAGAACGAGTCGGCGGCGGGGTCGCGGACCAGCCCGGAACTCTCCCGGACCTTGCGGTGCAGGGCCAGCAGCAGGTCGGTCGCCTCGCCGTACGCGGTGAAGGCGGCGGCCGGGTCGGCGGGGCCCCGGGCACGCAGTGCCTCCAGTTTGGCCCGCAGCCCTGCCCAGCGTTCCTGGCTGCGCAGTTCGACGCCGATCCGGGCGTCCACCGTGGCGGCCTTCTCGACCGCCCGGGCCAGTGCCTCACCGGAGGCGGGGCGGCCGCTGACCGCGGCGGACTGGGCCTCCACCAGCGCGTCGGTGACCGGGGCGAGGGCGCGCAGGTACTGCACGCCGAGCCGTTCCCGGGCGGCCAGGTCCCGGTCGTCGCCTGTGTGCTGCCAGGTCTGCGCGAGGAGCAGGCCCATCGGTGCCAGCAGCGCCACGACGAGCAGCAGCGGAAGCAGCCGGCCCAGTGTGGAGTGCCGTCGACGGGCCCGTGGTGCGGGGACTGCCATGGTGTGTCTCCTCCGGCGTCGGGCTGGGGGCGGCACGGTGGGCTTCGCCGATGGGGTCCCGTGCACCGGACCGGAAAACTAATCGAACCTCGGTGGTCCGGACCGTTGTCGACGAGTCGGCTTTGCGTCAGTACGGGCGACGTCACGGTTCGTCCTGGTGGACAGCACGCTGCGTTCTGTCGATGGGTGTGACATGGAAGCATCGAGGGGGATATCTGAGGAAGATCGGAATTCACGGGATCCGAACTCAACTCGCTGGGCCGCGTCCGACGATGCGCGGTCGCACCGGTCCGGATCACCGATCGGGGCAACCGGACAGACGTACGGCGGATCTCAGCCAACGCTCAGGCTGCGGGCCGTACCGTGTGCCGCATGAGATCGCCGTCGCCGGCCGCGTGGATCCGGCGTGCACTGCCCACCCGCCGCCGCGCGATCGCCGCAACAGTCGTCGTCGTCCTGCTGGCGGCCGCCGTGACCTGGGCGGTGTGGCCGCAGGGGTCGGGCGTACGCACCGAGAGCGCGATGCTCACCGTCCGCTCCGGACCGGCCGGCGACCAGCCGGTGGACCTGGACACCACCTTCTACCTGCCGGCCGACGCGTCGCCGGGGCGGAAGGTGCCGGCGGTCCTGCTGGCGCACGGGTTCGGCGGCACCAAGGAGTCGGTGCGCTCGGACGCGGAGGAGTTCGCCGGGCGCGGTTACGCCGTACTGACCTGGACCGCGCGGGGCTTCGGCCGCAGCGGCGGCGAGATCCACCTGGACAACCCGGACTACGAGGTGCGCGACGCCGAGCGGCTGCTGGACTGGCTTGCTGCCCGCCCGGAGGTGCGTACCGACGCGGCCGGTGATCCGAAGGTCGGCGTGGTCGGCGGCTCGTACGGCGGCGGGTTGGCGTTGCTGCTGGCCGCCCAGGACCGTCGGGTCGACGCGATCGTCCCCATGATCACCTGGAACGACCTGTCCCGGGCGTTCCTGCCGGAGAGCACCGGCGGGGCGCCTACCGAGGGCGTGTTCAAGAAGGGCTGGGCCGGTCTCTTCTTCGGCGGGGGCGGCAACGTGGGCAGCGGCCCGGCCGGACTGTCAGGTGCGACGGCCGCCCAGCCGGAGGGCGCGCCGGCGTCGGCCGGACCGCCCAGCCCCGGCCCCGGTGCCGGCCCGGGCACCGGCCCCGGTGGCGCTCCCACCGGTGCCGCCGACCCGTCCTGCGGACGGTTCGCCGCCGACGTGTGCGCCGCGTACCTGCGGATCGCCACCACCGGCCAGGCCGACCAGGCCGCCGTGGACCTGCTGCGCCGCTCCAGCCCGGCGGGCGTACTGGACAAGATCAAGGCGCCGACCCTGCTGGTTCAGGGCGAGGCGGACACGCTCTTCCCCCTCGGCGAGGCGGACGCGAACGCGAAGGGCATCGCCGCCGCCGGCACTCCGGTGCGGGTCGCCTGGTTCACCGGCGGGCACGACGGCGGCGCCGGCCCCCGCTCGGACTCGGACCGGGTGAAGTTCCTGACCGTCCAGTGGCTCGACCACTACGTCAAGGGCGAGGGCGACGCGCCGGGCGACGACTTCACCTGGTCGCGGATCGCCGGCTTCGACGCGCTCGACCGGGGGCTTGTCGCCACCGGTTTCCGCCGCGCCGACTATCCGGGCCTCGCCGGCACCGCCCGCCGGGAGGTGGCGGTCGCCGGTCCGGCGCAGCCGATCGCGAACCCCCCGAACGGCAACCCGGCAGCCATCTCCTCGATCCCGTTCGCGGGCGGGCTCGCCTCGCTGCTGGACGGGGTGGCCGGTGACGTCCCCGGCCAGCACGCCCGCTTCGAGTCGACGCCGCTGACCGAGGCGGTGGACGTGGCCGGCTCGCCCACCGTCACCCTGCGGGCCGCGTCGCCGACCGGCGAAGCGGTGCTGTTCGTCAAGCTCTACGACGTCGACAAGGACGGCGCGGCCACCCTGCCGAACGGGCTGGTCGCCCCGATCCGGCTCACCGGCCTGCCGCAGCGGGTGCAGGACGCCCGCCCGGTCACCGTGACGCTGCCCGGGATCGTCCGCCGGGTGGAGGCCGGGCACCGGCTGCGGCTGGTCGTGGCCAGCTCCGACCAGGCGTACACCACGCCTGCCGCGCCCACCGTCTACACGGTGGCGGCGGACGGCGCCGTCAGCCTGCCCACTGTCGACGGCGAGCCCATCCCCACCACGGCGACGGTCTGGCGCTGGGTGCTCGCCGGCCTGCTGGCGGCGATCGCGGTCGGGCTCGTCGTGGTCGTGGCAGTGGTCCGCCGCCGGCACCGCCGCCAGGACCGTTCGGTGCATCCGCAGTACGCGGACACCCCGCTGGCCGTGCGCGCACTGCGCAAGGAGTACGCGGACGGCTTCGTGGCGGTGTCGAACGTGGACTTCGAGGTGCATCCGGGTCAGGTGGTGGGTCTGCTCGGGCCGAACGGAGCCGGCAAGACCACCACTTTGCGGGTGCTGATGGGGCTGACCCAGCCGACCGCCGGGGAGATCTACGTCTTCGGCCGGCGGCTGGTGCCCGGTTCACCGGTGCTGTCCCGGATCGGCGCGCTGGTGGAGGGGCCAGGCTTCCTGCCGCACCTGTCGGGGCTGGACAACCTGAGGGCGTACTGGAAGGCCACCGGGCGGCCGTGGGAGGACGCGCACTTCGACGAGGCGCTGGAGATCGCCGGGCTGGGCGACTCCGTGCACCGGAAGATCAAGAACTACAGCCACGGGATGCGCCAGCGACTGGCCATCGCCCAGGCCATGCTGGGCCTTCCCGAGCTGCTGGTGTTGGACGAGCCGACCGACGGGCTCGACCCGCCGCAGATCGCCGAGATGCGCCGGGTGCTCCAGCGGTACGCCACCGACGGCCGGGCGGTGCTGGTCTCCAGCCACCTGCTGGCCGAGGTGGAGCAGACCTGCACGCACGCGGTGGTGGTGAACAAGGGCCGCATCGTGGCGTCCGGGCCGGTGGAGGAGATCGTGGGTGAGTCGCCGAGTGTGCTGTTCGACGTCACCGACCCGGTGGCGGCGCGGGCGGTGCTGGACCGGCTGCACGGGGTGACGGTGCTGCCGGAGAGCGACGGTCAGCTGGTTGTCGACACCAACGGCACGGCCCGCAGCGAGGTGGTGGCCGAGCTGGTACGCGCCGGCATCGGGGTGGACCGGGTGGTGCCGCGGCGGCGCCTGGAGGACGCGTTCCTCGCCCTGGTGGGCGAGAACTCTCGGGGAAGCGGTGACCGCTGATGGTTGTCTCTGGCGCGGGTGAGGCACGCGGCTACCGGCCGTCGGCCACCATGCCGTTCGCGGCGGAGTTCCGCAGGCAGGCGTCGCGGCGGCGGACCCAGCTGGCGCTCGGTTTCATGGTGCTGCTGCCGCTGATCATCCTGATCGCGTTCCAGTTCAACTCCGGTGGCGACGACGACAACGGCAACAACGAGTTCGCCAGCCTGGTCGACCTGGCCACCTCGGGCGGCCTCAACTTCACCCTGTTCTCGATCTTCGTGTCGGCGTCGTTCCTGCTGGTGGTGGTAGTCGCGCTGTTCTGCGGCGACACGGTGGCGAGCGAGGCGAGCTGGGGGAGCCTGCGGTACCTGCTTGCGATCCCGGTGCCCCGGGCCCGGCTGTTGACGGTGAAGCTGGTGGTCGCGCTCGCGTACTCGGGTCTGGCCCTGCTGCTGCTTGCCGGCACGGCACTTGTCGCCGGCACCCTGCGCTACGGCTGGTCGCCGCTGCGCAGCACTGTCGCGGCCGAGCTGGAGCCGACCGAGGGGCTGCTCCGGTTGCTGGCCGTGCTGGGCTACCTGGCGGTCGTACTCCTGGTGGTGGCCGGGTTGGCCTTCCTGCTGTCGGTGACGACGGACGCCGCGCTCGGCGCCGTCGGTGGTGCCGTGCTGCTGTGGATCCTGTCGAGCATCCTCGACCAGATCACCGCCCTGGGCGCGCTGCGGGACTTCCTGCCCACCCACTTCAGCACCGCCTGGCTGGGGCTGCTCTCGACGCCCGTGCAGACCGACGACGTGGTACGCGGCTGCATCTCCGCGATCAGCTACGCGACGCTGTTCTGGGGGTTGGCGTTCTGGCGTTTCACCCGCAAGGACATCACCTCATAGCGGGGCCGTTCGCCAGGCGCTGACGCCGATCCGGCCCGTGTTGCCCACGTCGATCGGCCCGTCCGGGTCGACGTCCTGGGCCGGCTGCCCGGCGGAGGGCGCGACCCGCAGGTACGCCCCTGCGGTGGCCCGCACGGTCGCGTCGGTGACCAGGTTGCGCCACAGCACCACGGCGGTGGCTCGCTCACCGGCTGTCAGCGTGATCTGCTGCGGCGGCTGGTCGAAGCCCGACGTGATCTCCTTCGCGCCGTTGACGACCCGCAGAATGATCGGCTTGCTCCGCTCGTTGAGGACCCACACCACCGGGTACCCGTTGAGCTGGTAGGGGCGGTCACCGCAGTTGACCAGCTCCAGGCCGAGGGCGCGCAACCCCATCGCCGCGTCCCCTCCGGTGGACCGGATCCGAACGCCGGACTCCGGGCACTCGGCCACCGCCTCGGCGCTGGCCGACGGGGTGGGGCTCGGCGGGTTCGGCGGCCGGCCCGTGGGGTCCCCGCCCGCGTCCCGATGTTCGTCGGTGGTGCAGGCGGCGAGCAGGAGAGCCGCCGCGGCCGCTGCGCTGGCCCGTCGCAGTGCTGCCGTGATCATTTGCCGATCTTCGCCCACGGAGGCGTTCCACCGCTGCCCGGCCCCTCGCAGGTCGCCCGGGTGCCGACCCGCTGTCCGCTGTGCGGGCCCTGTAGAGCTGCCCCAGATCCGGGGCGGCGCTGCCCCCGGCCGGCGGGCGGGACTCCTGGTGCGCCTGTGGAGCTGAATCGTTTGCGACATCGCTCGCCCTTGTTCACGTGTCGCGGTCGGATGATCCTCCGCCGGGTCGGTCAAGACGTTCGTCGCCCACTGCCGGAACTGCACTGCGGGGCGAGGTTGTAGACCTTGACCTCACGCCGCACCTGCCGACCGTCTTCCGCGCGAACTACTGATTCAGAATTAGTAGTTGCCTCGGTCACCTCCTCGTCGGCCAGCACTCGGCGCATGATCTGCAGCCGCGGCATCTCTTTCGCGGCTCGACCAGCTGCCCCACCTCCGGGGCAGCTCGACAGGCTGTACGGGCCGCGTGACAGGCTGTACCGTCACTCCGGGAGCGCTCCCATGGCCCGCGTGGCGCGCCACCGAGGCCGCTCGTCGCCCAGGGGTCTGACCCTGGCATGTTTCGACCGGGGATTTTCCCACCAGCAAAGAAGTTGTGACCGCTGCCGACTCCATGCCCCATCATAGGTAAACATCGATGTTCATCTATGGAGGTCTCCATGAACGTCTCTCGGCTCGGCGGGCCGACCCTGTCCCTGTTCCGCATCGTGATCGGGCTGCTGTTCGCGTTGCACGGCGTGTCCTCGGTCTTCGGGTTGTTCGGCGGCAACCCGATGACCGGCAAGGCGGTACCGCTCGGCACCTGGCCGGGCTGGTGGGCCGCCCTCATCCAGCTCGTCTGCGGCGCGCTGGTGCTGGTCGGGCTCTTCACCCGACCCGCCGCGCTTCTCGCCTCCGGCTCGATGGCGTACGCCTACTTCGTCGTGCACCAGCCCGACGGCCTGCTGCCGCTGCGCAACGGCGGTGAACAGGCAGCGCTCTTCTGCTGGTCGTTCCTGCTGGTCGCCGCACTCGGCTCGGGCCCGTGGGCGCTCGACGCGCTGCTCTTCCGTCGTCGCGGCGAAGCGCCGTCGCCGTCGGTGGCCGAACCCAGCCCCGTGTCCGTCTGACCGCACCCGTGTCCGCGCGGCGTCGGAGCCTCGACGAGGCGGCTCCGACGCCGCGCCCGGGCGGTGGCACCGTCGACGTGCGGCCGTCGACGACCCAGCCCCGGAGCCGAGGATGCGACGTCAGGCCGGCGGGCGTGGGGTGAGGACAGCGTCCAGCAGGCCTGGGTAGAGCTGGTCCAGCTCGTCGCGGCGCAGCCGCACGTAGCGGCTGGTGCCGGCGGCGCGCGTGCGGGTCAGGCCCGCCTCGCGCAGCACCTTGAGGTGGTGGCTGCGGGTCGCCTTGGAGACGCCGAAGTCGAGGGTGCCGCAGGCTGCCTCGCCGTCCTCGGCGAGTGCCCGCACCATCTGCAACCGCACGTCGTCCGCGAGGGCGGCGAGGACGGCGGTGACCGGTACGTCGGTCAGGTCGGGTTCGTGCGGCTCCATGTGACCAGTGTAACCGTTGTTCGACAATTGTCGAACAAGCTCCTACTGTCAGTTCCGTTGGTTCGACGATACTCGAACATTGGAGCTGACGATGCGATCCCGCGCCGCCGCCTACCCGCTGCTCGCCGTGGTCGGCTGGGGAGTGATGTTCCCCGTCCTGGCCAGCGCGCTGACCCGGGTCGACCCGCTCAACCTCACCACCGCCCGATACCTGCTGGCCGCCGCCGTCCTGGTCGGCCTCCTGCTGCTCCGCGAGGGTGCCGGCGCGCTGCGCCACGGCGGCCGGGCGGTCGAGGTGGTGGTGCTCGGAGTCGTCGGGTTCGCCGGGTTCAACCTGCTCACCAACCTGGCCCTCGAGCACGCCGCCCCACAGCAGATCTCCCTCTTCGTGGCCACCACCCCGGTGATCACCCAGCTCGTCCGGTGGGTCCGCGACGGCGTACGCCCCAAGCCCCTCCTGCTGGCCCTCTCCCTGGTGGCGCTTCTCGGCGTCGGCCTGGTGATCACCCGCGGCAGCCTGGCCGGTCTCGGTCAGTTCGGCCTCGGCGGCCTGATGATGATCGGCGCGGTGCTCGGCTGGGGCGTCTACACCCACGGCGCCAGCCGGTTCGGTGACTGGTCCCCGCTGCGCTTCACGACGCTTACCGCGCTCTCCGGCACCGCCGCCATGCTCGCCGCGAGCATCGGCGCCGACGCCGTCGGCTGGCAGCACGCGCCGGCCGCCGCCGACGTCGTGGCGGTCGCCCCGCAGTTGGCGTACGCAGTGGTAGTGGGCGCCGTGATCGCCGTCCTGGCCTGGAACACAGGTGTGCAGCGGCTCGGCGCCGCGAACGCCGCGCTGTTCATGAATCTGGTCCCGGTCACCACGTTCGCGGTGCAGATCGCCCGTGGCTACCGGCCCGACCCGGTCGAGCTGGTCGGCGCCGCGATCACCATCGCCGCCCTGGTCGCCGCGAACCTGGCCAACAGGGCACGGACCCGGACGTCGTCCCTGCCGCAGCCGACCGCCGTCACGGACCCGACAGCTGTGGTCGACCCGGTCGCGGTGGCCGCCCGCTGACCCACTCCCTGGGATGCCCGGTGGAGGCCACGGGCAACGTTGCCTAGACTCGACCGCACAACTGCATACCTCATCCAGAGGGGCTGAGGGATACGGCCCGACGACGCCCCGGCAACCACCCCGCGCGCTCACCGCTGAGCGACAGGCGGGGCAGGTGCCAATTCCGTCCCCGCCGCACCGTGCGATGCGGGGAAAGATGAGAGGACTCTCGACATGACGTCGACGATCGTCGCCCCAGGTATCGACACCTCCGCCAGCCCCGCCCGCGCCCTGGTCTGCCGCGCCTGTTCGGCCCGCTACCCGCTCGCCGCCCAGCACGCCTGCTACGAGTGTTTCGGCCCGCTGGAGGTCGACTACGACACCGCCGCCCTGGCCACTGTCACCCGCGAGCAGATCGAGGCCGGCCCGGACAACATCTGGCGGTACGCCGCGCTGCTGCCCGCCGGTCAGGACCCGGCCACCCGGGTCACCCTCAACCCGGGCCTGACCCCGCTGGTGGCGGCCCCGAACCTCGCCGCCGAGCTGGGGATCACCGCGCCGCTCTGGGTCAAGGACGACAGCGCCAACCCGACCCACTCGTTCAAGGACCGGGTCGTCTCGGTGGCGCTCACCGCCGCGAAGGCGCTCGGCTTCACCAGGTTCGCCTGCGCGTCGACGGGCAACCTGGCCAACTCGGTGGCCGCGCACGGCGCCCGCGCCGGGGTGCCGTCGGTGGTCTTCATCCCCAGTGACCTGGAGCAGGGCAAGGTCATCACCACCGCCGTCTACGGCGGCGAGCTGGTCGCCATCGACGGCTCGTACGACGACGTCAACAGGCTCTGCGGTGAGCTGGTGGAGACCGACGAGTTCGAGGACACGGCGTTCGTCAACGTCAACGTCCGTCCGTACTACGCGGAGGGCTCCAAGACCCTCGGCTACGAGGTGGCCGAGCAGCTCGGCTGGCGGATCCCGGCGCAGGTGGTCATCCCGATGGCCAGCGGCGAACTGCTCACCAAGATTGACAAGGCGTTCTCCGAGCTTGTCGAGATCGGCCTGGTCGAGGCGCCTGCCGGCGGCTGGAAGGTCTTCGGCGCCCAGTCGGCCGGCTGCAACCCCATCGCCACCGCCCTGCACGCCGGCACCGACACGATCACCCCGGTCAAGCCGACAGGCATCGCCAAGTCGCTGAACATCGGCGACCCGGCCGCCGGCCTCTACGCCCTGGAGGCGGTCCGCCGCACCGGCGGATGGATGGAGTACGTGGACGACGACGAGATCCGTGCCGGCATCCGTGACCTGGCCCGCACCACTGGTGTCTTCGCCGAGACCGCCGGTGGGGTCACCGTGGCGGTGCTGCGCAAGCTCGTCGAGTCCGGCCGGCTGGACCCGGCGGCGGAGACCGTCGTCTTCAACACGGGCGAGGGCCTCAAGACCATCGACGCGGTGGCCGGGCAGGTCGGGCCGACCCACCACATCAAGCCCTCCCTGCGCGCCGCCCGGGACGCCGGCCTGCTCGGCTGACCGCCCCGCCTGGGCGATCCGCCGGGTAACTGGGTTTTCGCTGTGAGTGTGGAAAACCCGTCGCTCTGGACTTGACGGCAGGAACCGGACGGCGCAAGATGCTCCGTGCGGGAGGGCATTTCGCCGGAGACTTTTGAAGTTCTTGCGACCCAACGCCGGAGGCGTTGTGCGAGTGTCCCTCCCGACCACGTCCGATCGGGCCAGCGGGTAAATCGCTGGCCCGATCGCTTTTCCGGTGCCAGTCTCGCCCGCATGAGCATCACGATCGCGTCCTTCGACGGCACCGACCGGGCCGCGGTCGACGAGGCGTACCGGATCGGCGCGGCGGCAAACGACGTGGACCTGCCGGACTTTCCGCCGTTCTGCCGGCGTCGCTTCGACGCGATGTTCCACACGCCGATGCCCGGCACCGAGTCGCTCTGGGCGCTGGCCCGCCTGGACGGCGTACCGGCCGGCTACCTCCAGCTGGACCTGCCCTACCTCGACAACACCGAGAACGCCACAGCCGATCTGACGGTGCATCCGGAGCTGCGGCGCCGGGGCGTCGGCCGGGCCCTGCACGAGTACGGGGTACGCCTGCTGCGCGAGCGCGGACGTAAGCGGGTCGTCGCGATGGCCGTCTCCGCGCTGCCCGACGGGCCGGCCCGAAGCGTCGCGGGCGACGCGTTCGCCGCCACCACGGGTGCCCGGCCCGCGCTTGCCGAGGTGCGTCGGCGTCTCGCGGTCGCCGACATCGACCGGATCGCGTTGCGGGCGGCGCTCGCCGAGGCCACGCCGCGGGCCGAGGGCTACCGGTCGGTCTGCTGGCGGGGCTCCACCCCGCAGGAGTACGTCGCGGACATCGCCTACCTCGACGGCCGGTTGCTGACTGACGCGCCAATGGGCGACGTGCAGTGGGAGCCGGAGCAGGTGGACGCCGAACGCATCAGGGGAAACGAACGGTCGCTTGACGCCCGTGGCCGGCGGCGCTACCACCTCGGGATGCGGCACGAGGAGTCCGGGCGGCTTGTCGCGTGGACCCTGCTCGACGTCGGTGCCAACGCCGACTGGCACGCCTACCAGCAGATCACCATCGTCGACCCCGCCCACCGCGGGCATCGGCTCGGCCTCATCGCCAAGGCGGAGAACCTGCACCACCTGCTCACCCACGAGCCGGCGGTACGCGTCATCGACACCTTCAACGCCGCGAGCAACAGTTACATGGTGGCGATCAACGAGCAGCTCGGCTTCCGCCCGGTGGACGCCTGGACCGACTGGCAGCTGACCCTCTGACGGAGATCGGTGCTACTGCTCGCGGACCTGACTCAGGCATGCGCCGCTGTCGGGCATTCGCGCTACTGCTCGCGGACCTGACTCAGGCATGATGGCGAGCATGACGGAGACCCCGCATCCCCTGTACGACAGGCACGCCGACACCCTCAACCGTGCGCTGACCGCGATCACGGAGCGGGGCTACTGGTCCGCCTATCCCGAATCCCCAAGCCCCCGGGTGTACGGCGAGAACGCCGCCGCCGACGGCAGGGCCGCCTTCGAGGCGTACCTCGGTGGTGACTTTCCCCTCGACCAGCCGGGCACCGGCGCGCGGGTCGCCACCGAGGCCAGCCCGTTCGGGGTGGAGCTGGCGGTGCGCTACCCGCACGCCGGCGTCGACGAGCTGATCCGCGCCGCCTCCGCCGCGCTGCCCGCGTGGCGTGACGCCGGCCCGCAGGCCCGGGTGGGTGTCTGCCTGGAGATCCTCGACCGGCTGCACAAGCACATCTTCGAGCTGGCCAACGCGGTGCAGTTCACCAGCGGGCAGGCGTTCGTGATGGCCTTCCAGGCCGGCGGCGCGCACGCCCTGGACCGGGCGTTGGAGTCGCTGGCGTACGCGTACGCCGAGATGACCAGGCACCCGGGGACGGCCGGCTGGGAGAAGGCCGCCGGCAAGGGCGACCCGCTGCGGATGACCAAGACGTTCCACGTGGTGCCGCGCGGGGTGGCGCTGGTGATCGGCTGCAACACCTTCCCGACCTGGAACTCGTACCCCGGGCTGTTCGCTTCGCTGGTCACCGGCAACCCGGTGATCGTCAAGCCGCACCCGCGCGCGGTGCTGCCGCTTGCCATCACGGTGAAGTACGCCCGGGAGGTGCTCGCCGAGGCCGGGTTCGACCCGAACCTGATCCTGCTGGCGGCCGAGGCGCCAGGTGAGAAGCTCGCCAGCGACCTCGCCCTGCACCGGTCCGTCAAGATCGTCGACTTCACGGGCTCCACCGAGTACGGCGACTGGCTGGAGACGCACGCCCGGCAGGCGTCTGTCTACACCGAGAAGGCCGGCCTGAACACCGTCGTCATCGACTCCACCGACGACTTCGCCGGCATGTGCCGCAACCTCGGCTTCACCCTGACCCTCTACAGCGGTCAGATGTGCACCACCTCGCAGAACATTCTCATCCCCGCCGGCGGCATCGAGACGGACCAGGGGCACAAGAGCTTCGACGAGGTGGCCGGCGGGATCGCCGCTGCGGTAGGCAAGCTGACCGCTGACCCCGCCCGGGGCGTCGAGCTGACCGGCGCCATCGTCAACGACGGGGTGCTGGAACGGCTCTCCGACGTGACCAAGGTGGGCGAGCCGGTGCTGGAGTCGCGCGCCGTGGCCCACCCGTCGTACGCCGACGCGGTGGTGCGTACCCCGACGATCGTGAAGTTGACCGCCGACGACGCGGAGACGTACGGCCGGGAGTGGTTCGGGCCGATCTCCTTCGCCATCGCCACCGACTCCACAGCCCACAGCCTGGAGCTGCTGCGCCGGACCGTCGGCGAGAAGGGTGCGCTCACCGCTGGTGTCTACTCCACCGACGAGTCGGTGCTGGACGCGACCGAGGCGATCGCCGTCGAGGTCGGGGTGCACCTGTCCTGCAACCTGACCGGCGGGGTGTTCGTGAACCAGTCGGCGGCGTTCTCCGACTTCCACGGCAGTGGCGCCAACGCGGCAGCCAACTCGGCGCTGACCGACGGGGCTTACGTGGCCAACCGGTTCCGGATCGTGCAGTCTCGGCGGCACGTTTAGTCGCGGTTCGGGGTTTCCGGGGCAGCCCGACCCGCTCCGGGCGGTCAGGCTTGATCCCTGCGCGGGTCGGGCTGCCCCGGAAACCCTTTGTCGGCACGGTGGTCGCGACGGTGCCGGCCTTTGTGGGGGCATCACCGGGGTTCTGCCCTGGGAATTAGGCGGGGCGGCGCATCTGTAGTTCGGTCAGGGCGGGGATCGTGGGGTGGGGGACCCGTACGCCGGTGTCCTCGAAGCCCAGCCGCTGGTAGGCGCGGTAGGCGCGGTTGTTGCCGACCACCACCTCCAGCAGCAGCTCTGGTCGACCGCACGCCCTCGACCAGGCGGCCACCTCGTCGATCAGCTCACCGAGCAGGCCGCTGCCGCGCCACGGCGGCGTGACGTAGACCGCGTAGATGACTGTCAGCCCGGCCTCGCGGGGCGCCGCCGTTCCTCCGGCGTGCCCGACGAACCGGCCACCCGGATCCGCCACGAACTGTGCCGTCTCCGCGCCCCGCGAGGTGTACGCGACCCGCGCCGCGTACTCGGCGTGCGAGCGGGCGGCCGCGTCGGCGATCGTCTCCAGGAAGGCCAGCGGCGCGTCGGCGAGCATCTCCAGGCGCAGCGCCCGCATCCGGGCGGCGTCCTGCGGCCGGACCCGGCGGATCTGCGCCTGCCGCAGGGCGGGCGAGCCCGTGTCGGTGGTCATGCCGCATGCCTATCACAGGGCCGGAAGCGGTTTTCGGCGACAACCACGGACATGGATGCTCTGCCCCGGAAAACCGGGGCTCGGCGACGCCGTCGGCGCGCCCTGGACCATGCCCGATTTGTGGTCGTGCGCGGCCGTCACTCCTCGTGTAGCGTGCGATTTCGGTCACCCGTTTCAGCGGCCGTCATCGATCGCCGAGCGGTGGTCCACAGGCGCCCGGTCACGCCGCGCGCCGGGGCAGGTAACGCCGCGCAGAGTGAGGAAGTGCACCGTGGCACAGGGCACCGTGAAATGGTTCAACGCCGAGAAGGGCTACGGCTTCATCGCCGTCGACGGCGGTCAGGACGTGTTCGTCCACTTCTCCGCGATCGAGATGGACGGCTACAAGGCGTTGGACGACGGTCAGCGGGTGGAGTTCGAGATCGCACAGGGCCAGAAGGGCCCACAGGCCGAGCACGTACGCGTCGTCTGATTTCCCGCGCGTCGCGGGCTGCGGTGCGGGCACGTACCCGGGAAGATCGTGAACCGTTCCAGCCGATGCTGAGGAGGGTTCATGACCGACCAGCCGCCCCCGACCACCCCGCCTCCCGGGCCGGGGGAGCCGGGCCCGTCCGACCCGGGCGCAACCGGCGGCCAGGCCGGCCCGCCGCCGGGCTGGGACCCCGCGCAGGGCGGCTGGGGTACGCCCGCAGCGCCCGCCCAGTGGGTGTTCCCGCCCACCGGCGGCTTCCCGCCGGGCGCCGGCCCCTACCCGGGGCAGTCCTGGTATCCCGGGTCGCCCGTCGGGTGGTACCCGCCGGGTCACGGGTTCGACCCGAACGACGCCCTGGTCACCCCGCCCGGCGCCGGTCTCGGCGGCTGGTCCGCCAGGTGCGGGGCGGCGCTGCGTCGGGGGTGGCGGCTGCTGGTGCCCATCATGCTGCTCACCCAGGTGGCGCCTGCCGCCGTACTCTCGGTGCTCTCCCTCGGTGTGGACCCGTCGGCGCGCTGGGAGGCACAGGCTGAGTCACCGTCCAGCCTGCCGGAGACGTTCGTCACGGACCTGGTGACCCTCCTGGCCGTGCTGATCGGCGGCAGCCTGCTGATCGGGCTGGTGCAGGCCATCGGGTGGGCCGCCGGGACCTGGGTGATCACCCGCCAGGCGGCGGGGGAGTCCGCCGAGTTGGGGCCGGCGCTGCGGTACGGCGCACGGCGGGCGCTCGGGCTCTGGGGCTGGACGCTGTTGATCAGTCTGCTGATCGGGGTGGGGTTCTGCTTCTGCGTGCTGCCGGGCATCTACCTGGCGTTCGCGTTGAGCATGGCCGGCCCGATCTACCTGTTCGAGCGGCAGAACCCGATCGGCAGGTCGTTCCGGATGTTCCACGACCGGCTCGGTCTGCTGCTCGGTCGGGTGGCGCTCGTCGTCGCGGTGGTGATCGTGGCCACGGTGGTCCCGTCGGTGCTGGAGTCGATCCTGTCCGTCCCGCTGGGTACGGACCCGCTCTCGTCGCCCGGCACCGCTGTCGGCATCGTCGTGGTCCTCGCCGTCTCGGCCGTGCTGGCCCTGCCGGCGCACCTCGCCCAGTTGATCGGTCTGCTCGTCACGTACGCCGAGCAGCGGGCGCATGAGGCGCCGGTGAACAGCACCGGACTGGCCGCGGAACTCGGCTGAGCCGCACCATCGTGCTTGCACTCGGCAGGGGAGAGTGCTAAACAAGTCATTGGCACTCGCATACCGTGAGTGCCAATGGTCGGGACGGTGGGGCCAGGTTGCACCGGCGTGGAGACGCCGGGGCGGCACATGGCCGGTCGTCGCGGGCTATCCGGCCCGGCCGAAGGACGTCGTCGTCGCCAGGTGGCGACGTCCCAAGGTGCGTACACCAGGCGGCCCATCCGGGGCACACATCTCGGGTGGCCCGTGAGTGTCCAGGAGGACAACGCCGTATGGCCAAGATGATCGCGTTCGACGAAGAGGCGCGCCGCGGCCTCGAGCGGGGCATGAACCAGCTCGCTGACGCCGTAAAGGTGACCCTCGGCCCCAAGGGCCGCAACGTCGTGCTCGAGAAGAAGTGGGGTGCCCCCACCATCACCAACGATGGTGTGAGCATCGCCAAGGAGATCGAGCTCGAGGACCCGTACGAGAAGATCGGCGCCGAGCTGGTCAAGGAGGTCGCGAAGAAGACCGACGACGTTGCCGGTGACGGCACGACGACGGCGACCGTCCTGGCCCAGGCCCTGGTTCGCGAGGGCCTGCGCAACGTGGCTGCCGGCGCCAACCCGATGGCCCTGAAGCGGGGCATCGAGGCCGCGGTCGCGAGCGTCTCGGAGGAGCTGTCCAAGCTCGCCAAGGACGTCGAGACCAAGGAGCAGATCGCCTCCACCGCCTCCATCTCCGCTGGCGACAGCACCGTCGGCGAGATCATCGCCGAGGCGATGGACAAGGTCGGCAAGGAAGGCGTCATCACCGTCGAGGAGAGCAACACCTTCGGGCTGGAGCTGGAGCTCACCGAGGGTATGCGCTTCGACAAGGGCTACATCTCGGCCTACTTCATGACCGACCCGGAGCGCATGGAGGCCGTCTTCGACGACCCCTACCTCCTGATCGTCAACAGCAAGATCTCGTCGGTCAAGGACCTGCTCCCGATCCTGGAGAAGGTCATGCAGTCGGGCAAGCCGCTGCTGATCATCGCCGAGGACATCGAGGGCGAGGCCCTGGCCACCCTGGTTGTCAACAAGGTCCGGGGCACCTTCAAGTCGGTCGCCGTCAAGGCGCCGGGCTTCGGTGACCGCCGCAAGGCCATGCTCGCCGACATCGCCATCCTCACCGGTGGCCAGGTCATCAGCGAGGAGGTCGGCCTCAAGCTGGACGCCGTCGGCCTCGACATGCTGGGCCGCGCCCGCAAGGTCGTGGTGACCAAGGACGAGACCACCATCGTCGACGGTGCCGGCGACGCCGACCAGATCCAGGGCCGGGTCAACCAGATCCGGGCCGAGATCGACAAGAGCGACTCCGACTACGACCGCGAGAAGCTGCAGGAGCGGCTGGCCAAGCTGGCCGGCGGCGTTGCGGTCATCAAGGTCGGCGCGGCCACCGAGGTCGAGCTCAAGGAGCGCAAGCACCGCATCGAGGACGCCGTTCGCAACGCGAAGGCCGCCGTCGAGGAGGGCATCGTCCCGGGTGGTGGCGTCGCGCTGGTGCAGGCCGGCAAGACCGCCTTCGACAAGCTCGACCTGGTCGGCGACGAGGCCACCGGTGCCAACATCGTCAAGGTCGCGCTCGACGCCCCGCTGCGGCAGATCGCCGTCAACGCCGGCCTCGAGGGCGGCGTCGTGGTGGAGAAGGTCCGTAACCTCGAAGCGGGTCACGGCCTCAACGCCGCCAACGGCGAGTACGTCGACCTGCTGGCCGCGGGCATCATCGACCCGGCCAAGGTGACCCGGTCGGCGCTGCAGAACGCCGCTTCCATCGCGGCGCTCTTCCTCACCACCGAGGCCGTCGTCGCGGACAAGCCGGAGAAGACCCCGGCTGCCCCGGCTGGCCCGGGTGGCGGGGACATGGACTTCTGAGTCCAGTTCCGACACACCGAACGGGGCGGGCCGCTGACGCGGTCCGCCCCGTTCGTCGTCAGGTGGGCAGTGGGCGCTGGTTACGCCTCTTCTGCGCCCGGTCGTACGGCGGAAGAAGTTGGATCGGGGCGTCCACCATCTCCTGCGGCTCCTCGATTGCCGGCTCGGCGTCGGTGGTCATCTCGGCCAGTTGTTCGGCGTCGCCGTAGTCGAGCCTGTCGAACGACAGTTGGCCTGGCAGTTCGCCTACCGGTTTCCAGGTGATCGGCGGGCCGTCCTCGGTCTGGTCGTCATCCGTGGTCATGGCTGCCTCCTCTACCGAAACGGTAGGGGGCGGTCGATGGGCGATGCGGGCGAATGAATCTATGTCCCATTTGCCCGCTTATGCCGCTGGTAGGGTCCGCCGGTACAGAAAGAAGACCCGCTCGATCCGCGCGCCCGCGCTGCCCGAGTAGAACGGCACCGGCCCCACCCAGCCGATCTGCGCACGGTCCAGCCCTTGCGCCCGCTGGTCGCGCAGGCAGCGACGCAGCAGCACCCCGCCGATCCCGGAACCCTCGGCGGCCGGAGCGGTGCCCATCGGCCCGAACCAGCTCGGCCGCGACGACCCGTACGCGGCGAAACCCAGCAGCTCGCCGTCCTTCTCCGCCAGGTGACACCCGGCCCCCGCACGGCCCACCGAACCGGCCACCTCGCCGTCCCACGCCCCACCGAAGGTGGACCGGGCGAATGCGGTCAACGCCGGCAGGTCCGCCGGCTCCGCCCGCCGTACCGTGATGCCCCGCTCGGCCAACCGCCGCTCCGCCGCCTCCGTGGACCGCAGTGCCGGCGACGCGTCGTACGACAGGTCGGCGGTCATGTTCCAGGCCGTCCGGTCCTGCCGGTAGCCCGACGCCAGGGCGGCGCAGACCGCGGGCGTGTACCGCACGTCGATACCCGGCCACGCGTAGTACGGCGGGTTCCCGGCGAGCAGCACCTCGGTCACCCCGCGCTCGGCGAGCACCGCTTCGGCCCGCGCCAGCAGCGCCCGCCCGACTCCCCGGCGCCGCTGGTCCGGCAACACCGCGACCAGGTCCACGTGCCCGACTCCCGGGTCGGTGGCCGACACCGAGCAGAGCAGCACACCGACCAGATCGGCCCCCCGCTGGACGCCCAGTGCGACCACCTGTCGGTCGGCGCCGGCGCGGGGCCAGAGCACGTCGACGATGGAGGCCGCCTCGGTGGCGTCCTCGGGCAGGTCGAGAGCCCGCTCGCAGAGCCGCACCACGGCGGGGGTCAGGTCGGGGGTCAGCTCGGTGATGGTGATCTCGGCGTCCATGGTCGCGACCCTAGATCACCCCTGGGCGGCGCGGACGGCGGCGAGAGCGTCGACCTCCCCGGCGCCCGTGACGTTCGCCGGGCCGCCGCAGGCGTCCGCCTGGTTACGCGAGCGGTACGTCGGCACGGCCGGCGTCGCGGTGTCCCGCAGGATCTGCCGCGTACGCGCCAGGTCGCCGACGAGCGCCGGATTCGCCGACCACATCAGCGCCACCACGCCGGCCACCTGGGGAGACGCCATCGACGTTCCGTCCAGGACGCCGTACCCGCCGCCCGGCATCGCCGACACCACCTCCACGCCCGGCGCCAGCACGTCCGGCTTGACCACACCACCGGCCACCGGCCCACGCGAGGAGAACTCCGCCACCCGCCGCTGCGCGTCCACAGCGCCGACGGTCAGCACGTCCGGGTACTGCGCGGGCGGGTCCTCGATCGACCCGCACCACGGACCGGTGTTGCCGGCGGCGGCGACCACGAAGATCCCTGCGGCGTCCAGTGCGGCGGTGGCCGGTCGCAGGACCCTCTGGTCACAGCCCTCGATCGGCGGGCAGCCCCACGAGTTCGTCAGCACCTCGGGAGCGCGGTCCGGTCGGCCGTCGGTGAAGGGGTCAGCGCCGGGCGGGAAGGGCGCCAGCATGAACTGGAGACAGTCCAGGTAGTGCCCGGGGCTGCCCAGGTTGCGGTCCAGGTTGACGCAACCCACCCACTGCGCGTCCGGCGCCACACCGATGCCGTCCCGCCCGACCGCGCTGCCCACCGTGTGGGTGCCGTGGCCACCCTTGTCGGTCGGGGACCGGGTGCCGTTCCACGGGTCGTACCAGGAGTCGTCGCCGCCGCGGAACCCGGCCCGCAGCGCCGGGTGGGCGCCGTCCACGCCGGAGTCCGAGCTGCCCACGACGACGCCCCTGCCGGTCACCCCGAGCTGCGACCACACCCGGTCGGCGCCGAGCTGGCGGATGTTCCACTCCGGACCGGTGGGCGCGGGTGCGGTGCCCCGGGTCTGCCCGGCCGGCGCGGGCAGGGGCCGCAGACGCTGGCTGACCAGCACCCGGTCCACCTCCGGCCGTCGCGCGAGCCACGCCCGCGCCAATGGACCGCCGTCCACCTCCACCGCGTTGACCAGGTAGTACGACACCGGATCGAGCCCCAGCCGGCGCAGGTCGCGGCGCAGGTTGCTCTGGCTGCGTTCGGCCGTGTCCACCAGCCGCCGGTAGACC
This sequence comes from Micromonospora sp. NPDC047521, assembly GCF_055587305.1. Classification (NCBI taxonomy): domain Bacteria; kingdom Bacillati; phylum Actinomycetota; class Actinomycetes; order Micromonosporales; family Micromonosporaceae; genus Micromonospora; species Micromonospora sp. NPDC047521. The sequence goes on from NZ_JBVJGN010000006.1 coordinate 284,920, forward strand.
TCGGTGGCCCTGGCGTCCCGGCCCGCCCGGCCCGGTACGCCGGCCGGCAGACCGGTCAGGTCGGCCTGTTCGCGCAGCACCACAAGCAGCCGCTCGCCGTGCAGGCCGGGCTGCCCCGGCCCGACGTCCACCAGGGCGAACGTCACAAGCAGCACCAGCGCGCTGATCGCGGCCACCCGCCGGCTCGGGGTACGCGCCGACTGCCGTGCCAGCCACACCGCGTACCCGATGGCGACGACTGCCGCGGCGGCGAGCCCGGCCCCGGCGGCGGCCGCCACCCAGAACGGCACGTCCCGGGTGCCCACCAGCAGCAGGCTGATCTCCTCCGGGTCGGTGAACGCCAGCGGTCCGAGTACGCCGAGCCCCACCAGCCAGCCGGTCGCCGTCCGCCCGGCCCGCGCCGCGCCCGCCGGGCCGGCGGCGGATCGCCAGGCAGCGGCCCAGAGGGCGGCCAGTGTGAAACCCGCGGGCGGCAGGGTCAGCAGCGCGGGTAGCTGGGCGCCGGACTGGCCGGTGCCGGCCGCGAGCAGCAGCAGCGCCACCCCGGCGACCAGGCCGCCGACCAGCACCAGGCGGGCCGGCCGGGGTGGCCTGCCTACCGCGAAGCGGGACCAGAAAGTCGCGTCGAGCAGCGTCGCGGCGAGTCTGCCGATCGCGGCGGCGGCCAGCAGCGCCAGCACAGTCTCCAGCAGGCCGCCGAGCGCGCCCAGCCAGGCCCAGGGCAGCAGCAGCGCCAGGCCGGCGGCGACGGCGAGCAGCGGCACCGCACCGGGCCGGCGGAACCGTCCTCCGGCCGGCGCGGGTCCGCCGTCGGCGTCCGCCGCGCCGGCGTGCGGTGCGGGGCCGTCCGGTGCGGGGCCGTCCAGCGCGGGGCCGTCGGGTGCGGGGCCGTCGGGCGCGGCGGCGTCGCCGGTGACGGCCGGGCGGCCCGCCCACCGGGTCGCGGCGAGCGCGCCGAGCGCCGCCACGGCGGCCAGCGCGGCGAGGTACGCCTCGTGGTGCACAAGCGGCACGATCCGCAGCAGGGTGAACACCCCGAGCGCGAGAACGGCGGCCAGCCACACCCGTCCGGTGGCCCGCACCGGGGCCGACCGGGGCAGCACGGCCAGCAGCAGCGCGGGTGTGCCCACCAGGACCACTGCGGCGAGGCCCAGCACCGGCCAGAGCCAGCCGGCCCGGTCCCGTCCGAAGCCCAGCAGCACCTGGTCGGTGACCCAGCCACCGGTCTGGGTGCCAACGGTGACCACGACGGTCCAGCCGCCCACCAGCGCTGCCGCGACCACCGGCCACGGGCTGGCCGGGCGCGGAGGCGGCCGGTACGGCAGCGGTTGACCAGCGGGTGACGGAGGGCCGGCCTGCATGACTCGCACAGTACGGGGCGGACGGCGCATGTCGGCACGCTGCCCACGGCGGATACGGTGGACAGGTGCGAGATCCCAACATCTCCCGATCCGTCGCCGGGCAGCTCTCGCCGGTGCGCCGTGCCGCCGACCTGCGCCGACTGCGCGCCGAGCGCTTCGACGTGCTGGTCATCGGGGGCGGGGTGACCGGTGCCGGCGCCGCAGTGGACGCGGCGTCCCGAGGGCTGAAGGTGGCGCTGGTGGAGGCGCGTGACCTGGCAGCCGGCACGTCGAGCCGTTCCAGCAAGCTCATCCACGGCGGCCTGCGCTACCTGGAGCAGTTGGAGTTCCACCTGGTCCACGAGGCGCTCACCGAACGCGGCCTGCTGGCCACCCGGCTCGCGCCGCACCTGGTCCGCCCGGTGCCGTTCCTGGTGCCGCTGCCCGCCGGTCGGGGCGTGCGGGATCTGCCCGCCCGGCTCTTGCGCCGCTCCTACTACGGCGCCGGTGTGGCCGCCTACGACGCCTTCGCCGGGGTCCTCGGCGGGGGCCGGGGAATGCCACTGCACCGGCACCTGACCCGTGAGGGTGCCCGGCGGATCTTCCCGAGCCTGCGGGCCGACGCGCTTGCCGGCGCGATCCGCTACTACGACGGTCAGGTCGACGACGCCCGGCTGGTGGTCACCCTGGCCCGTACGGCGGCCAGCCTCGGCGCCACCGTGGTGAGCAGTGCCCGGGCCGTCGGGTTGATCCGGCAGGCGCGGGAGGTGACGGGCGTCCGGGTCCGCGACCTGGAGGCGCCGGCCGGCTCACCGGACGCCGAGTTCGAGGTGCAGGCCCGTACCGTCATCGCCGCCACGGGTGTGTGGAGCGACGACATGTCGCGGATGCTCAACGACGTGGGCCTGCGGCCGGGCGTCCGGGTACGCGCGTCCAAGGGCGTGCACCTGGTGGTTCCCCGCTCGGCGATCACCGGCGAGACCGGGCTGATCCTGCGTACGGCCAGTTCGGTGCTCTTCGTCATTCCCTGGGGCGGGCACTGGATCATCGGTACGACTGACACCGACTGGCGGCTTGACCGGTCCCACCCGTCCGCCTCGGCCCGCGACATCGACTACCTGTTGCAGCAGGTCAACACGGTGCTGGAGCGGCCGTTGACCACCGCCGACATCGAGGGCGTCTACGCCGGCCTGCGGCCGCTGCTGGCCGGCGAGGCGGACTCCACCTCGAAGCTGTCGCGCGAGCACGCCGTCTTCGAGCCGATGCTCGGGTTGCTGCTGGTCGCCGGCGGCAAGTACACGACGTACCGGGTGATGGCCTCGGACGTGGTCGACCGGGCCGCCCGGCGGCTGGGTGGCGCCCGGCCGTCGCGTACCGCCGACCTGCCGTTGCTGGGTGCCGACGGGTACCCGGCCATGTGGCGGGACCGGGCCGATCTGGCGCGTCGGCACGGCGTGCCGGTGGGTGTGGTGGAGCACCTGCTGGAGCGGTACGGCACCTTGACGCTGGACCTGCTGGCGCTGGTCGACGCGGATCCGCTGCTCGCCTCCCCGCTGGCCGGTGCGCCTGAGTACCTGGCGGCGGAGGTCGCGTACGCGGCGCGGGCCGAGGGCGCGTTGCATCTGGAGGACGTGCTGACCCGGCGTACCCGGATCTCCTTCGAGACCTCCCACCGGGGCCTGGAGTCGGCGGAGCACGCCGCCGAGCTGATGGGTGCGGTGCTCGGCTGGGACGCGGGCACCCGGGTCCGCGAGGTGGAGCACTACCGCGCCCGGGTGGAGGCCGAGCGGCAGTCCCAGTTGATGCCTGACGACGCGACGGCGGACGCGGCCCGTCTCGGTGCTCCGGATGTCAGGGGTTACGCGGCCGACCGTGGCGGCGACGACGATCAGGCGACCCTGCCATCATCGGCGCGATGACCGAATAGTGACGTTACCGAAGGGTAACCATCGATAGCGGCCCGGATGGTGGTTTCGCACGCTACCTACGGTGGGGTAGGTTTCCGCGCGTGCTGTACCGCGCCCGCCCCCGTCTGCTCGGGCCCCTTCTCGCTGCGGCTCTCGCCATGGCCCTGACCGGCTGCTCGCTGTTCGAACGGGACGCCGGTGCGACACCGCAGGCGGCGCCCCCGGTGGGCTCTGCGGCCGGCGGACCGCTGCCCGAGATCCCCACCACCGTCGCGGCGGGGCAGGTCAGCCTGCTTCAGCGGCTCGGTACCGACGGCCCGCTGCGCACCCTGAGCGTCGAGCGCAACGGCGCGTGGCAGTGCCTGGACTGCGCGGGCGACGGGGTCAACTCCCGTGGCACGCTCGCGCCCGAGCAGACCGAACGGCTCCAGGTGCTGCTCGCCGACCCGAAGCTGGCCGAGGAGACCGACCAGGTCCGGCGGTACCGGGCGACCTGCATCGACGCGCTGACCTCCAGCCTGCTCACGTCCGCAGGGCTGATCACCTCACAGGACTGCCCGGGCGAGGAACGACCTGTCGTCGCCGGGGAGATCCTGCTGCTGCTCACCCAGGCGACCCCGGCCGAGGTCATCGGCTGAGCCGCCGGGCTCAGAGCACCTTGCCGGGGTTGAGCATGCCGGTCGGGTCGAGCGCCGACTTGATCGCCTGGTGCACCCGGACGCCCACCGGCCCGATCTCCCGGGCCAGCCAGTCCCGCTTGAGCAGCCCCACCCCGTGCTCGCCGGTGCAGGTGCCTCCCAGGTCCAGGCCGAGCCGCATGATCTCGTCGAACGCCCGCCGACCCCGCTCCACGCTCGCCGGGTCGGCCCGGTCCACCACGATGTTCGGGTGCATGTTGCCGTCCCCGGCATGCCCCACCACGCCGATCGGCACCTCGCACTCCGCCGCGATCCGGGACACCCCGTCGAGCAGGGCGGCGAGCGAACCACGCGGCACCGCCACGTCGTCGATCACCAGACCACCGTTGCCCCCCGGGTAGGCGTCGGCGGCGAACTTCTCCATCGCCGGGTGTGCCAGCCGGCGGGCCTGCAACAACGCCGCCGCCTCCACCGCGTCGGTGGCCGCGTACACCTCGTCGGCGCCGGCCGCCTCGCACACCTCGGCCAGGCCGGCCAGGTCGTCCGCCGCCCGGGTGCCGGTGTCCGCGGCGGCCAGCAGCAGGGCCTGCGCGTCCGTCCGCAACCCCATCGGTTGGTACGCCTCGATCGCCCGCAGGTGGGTCTGGTCCAGCAGTTCCAGCAGGCTGGGCGTCAGCCCCCGGGCGGCGATCTCGGCCACCGCCGCGCCGGCGGCGGCCGTGGACGGAAAGACCGCCACCATGGTCAGCGACTCGGCCGGGGCGGGCCGCAGCGCCACTGTCACCTCGGTGATCACCCCGAGGGTGCCCTCCGAGCCGACGAAGAGCCGGGTCAGGTCGTAGCCGGCCACGCCCTTGGCGGTACGCCGGCCGGTGCGCAGCACCTCACCGGAGGCGAGCACCACCTCCAGGCCGAGCACGTACTCGGTGGTCACGCCGTACTTGACGCAGCACATGCCGCCGGCGTTCGTGGACACGTTGCCGCCGATCGTGGACGACTCCCACGAGCCGGGGTCCGGCGGATACCACAGCCCCTGCTTGGCCACCGCCCCCGCCAGGGTCGCGTTGACCACCCCGGGCTGGACCACGGCGATCCTGCTCACCGGGTCGATCTCGCGGATCTCGTCCATCGCGACGGTGCTGAGGACCACCGCGCCGTCCACCGCGTTCGCCGCTCCGGCGAGGCCGGTCCGCGCGCCCTGCGGCACCACCGGTACGCCGTGTCGAGCCGCCGCCCGGACGACCGCGACCACCTGCTCGGTGGTGCGGGGGCGGGTCACCACCAGCGGGGTGCCGGCGGCGCAGAGGTCCGCCTCGTCCCGCATGTGCATCAGCAGCAGGTCCGGGTCGGTGAGGACGGCGTTCTCGCCGAGCGCGGCGCGCAGGTCGTCGAGGAGTCCGGTGGGGGCCATGCAGCCGAGGCTAGGTCCCCGGCCGCCGATCATCAACATGATCCACTGCGCGGGATAGCGTGGATGCCATGCTCTACCTGGACCGGCCTGCCTGGCCGTGGCGCGGTCGGCTCTGGTCACACCTGATCAGCGACGTCTCGTACGCCGAGCTGCACGCCTTCGCCGAGGCGTTGGGCGCGCCCCGGCGTGGCTTCGACAGGGACCACTACGACATTCCCGCCGACCGGTTCGCGGCGGCGGTGTGGCTCGGTGCCCGGGTGGTGCCGAGCCGGGAGCTGGTCCGGTTGCTCCGCGACGCCGGTCTGCGCCGCCCGAAGCACCTGGTCAGCCGGCCCGCACCGGTGGGTCGGTGAGCGCGGCCAGCTCGCGGCGCAGGTTGTCCCGGGCCGGGCGCTCCCAGCGGGCGGCCAGCGGCGGCAGCCGGAACAGCGCGGGCAGTTCCAGCAGACCGGTCAGCACCGCCGCCCGTCCGGCCCGGAAGGCCGGCTCCGGTACGTGCGCGTACTCCCGCCGGATGGCCGCCGCGTAGCTGTCGTACGCCTCAGGCGGTGTGGCCAGCACGGCGAGATCCGCGTCGCAGAGCAGAGCGCCGTCGCGGTCCTGCGGTGTCACCGCGTGCCCGGCGGTGAGCAGCACCAGGCGGTGTACCTCGGCCACGGCGGACGCGGGCACCCCGAGCCCGGTGAGCACGCCTGTGGCCAGCGCGGCGCTGTCCCGTTCGTTGGCGTCGCCGGAGGCTCGGGGGTCGTAGACCGCGTCGTGGTACCAGGCGGCGAGCCGCACCAGGTCGACCCGGCCGGCCAGGTCGGCGTGCCGGTCCACCACGTCCAGGACGGCGGCCAGGTGGGTGAGCGTGTGGTAGTGCCGCTGCGGCTCCCGCCAGCGGTCGAGCAGGTGCTCCCCGGCCCGCGTCACCGCCGGCCCGGGCCGCGCGCCGGCACCCTGGGCCGCCACCCGCCACCGGTCCAGCAGATCAGCCACCGCCCGATTCTGTCGCATCCGCCCGCGACGCGCGGGACCTGAGGATTCAGCGGGCCCGCCACGGGTAGTCGCGCCCATGGCCGTGGCCCGGGACAAGCGACCACCGATGGTGCGGCGTACCGCGCTGCGCGATGGGCTGGTGGACATCGACGGCGCCCGGATCGCCGAGGCCACCGAGGAGCTGCGCCACCGCAGCCGGGCCACCCTGCACGACCGCCTGCACCGGGTGCGGATGGCAGGTGGACTGGCCGTGCAGGCCGGGCTCGCGGCCGGCCTTGCGTACTTCGTCTCGCACCGGCTGCTCGGCAACCCGCAGCCGGTCTTCGCGCCGATCTCGGCGGTCGGCACCCTCGCCGCGTCGGTCGGCCAGCGGTTCCGCCGGACCGTGGAGCTGATCGTCGGGGTGGGCGTCGGGGTGTTCGTCGGTGACCTGCTGATCTACTTCCTCGGCACCGGCGCGTGGCAGCTCGGCCTGGTGGTCACCGTGGCGATCCTGCTCACGATCTTCGCCGGGGCGAGCGTCGCCATCGTCATCCAGGCGGCGGCCACGGCGGTGCTTATCGTGACGCTGAGCCCGTCGACCCAGAACCTGGAGATCCCCCGCTTCGTCGACGCGTTCCTCGGCGGTGGGATCGCCTTGCTGGTGACGGCGGTGCTGCTGCCACTGAACCCGCTACGGGTGATCAACCGGGCTGCCCGGCCGGCGCTGGACCTGCTCGCCGTCCAGCTCGACGCCACCGCGGACGGGCTGCGCAACCGGGACCGGGCGGCCGTCCAGCGGGCACTGGACCGGCTGCGCGACAACAAGGAGGAACTGGCCACCCTGGCCGAGGCCATCGAGGGGGCGAAGGAGACCGCCACGCTGTCCCCGGCCCGCTGGCACCGCCGCGACGAGCTGACCCACTACGCGGAGGCGGCCGACCCCATCGACCGGGCGATGCGCAACAGCGGCACGCTGATCCGCAGATCGGTCACCCTGATCGAGGACGACGAGCCGATACCCGACCCGATGGCGGACGCGATCGGTCACCTCGCCGAGTCGGTGCGGCTGCTCAAGCACGAGTTCGCCGCGGGCGAGACGCCGGAGAAGGCCCGGGAGCGGTCCCTGCGCGCCGTCAGCGAGGCCGGCCGGGCGTACGGCGCGGGGGTCGGTTTCTCCGGCAGCGTCGTCATCGCCCAGATCCGCACCACGGCCAGTGACCTGCTGGTGGCCTCCGGAATCGAGCAGGAGGAGGCGAACCGGTGGATCCGAAGCGCCTTCGGCGAGCAGGAACGGCCCATCGGCGAACCGGCCGAGCCGGGCGGCGCACCGAAACCGCCTACCGCCCCGCCCGTCGGCTGAGCGGGGCCGCGCGCCTCACCCCAGCTCGGCGAGCGCCGCGAGGAGCCGGTCCACCTGGTCGACGGTGCTGCCCAGGCCGATGCTGGCGCGCAGCGCGGTGGCCGGCAGGTCCCGTCGACCGCTGCGCCCGGCCGCCTCGGCGAGCAGCCGCCGGGCCAGCGGGTGGGCACAGAACAACCCGTCGCGTACGCCGATCCGGTGCTGGGCGGCCAACCGGGCCGCCACCTCGGCGGAGTCCCACCCGGCGACCACGAACGAGACGATCCCGACCCGGGGAGCGTCCGGGCCGAAGGTGCGCAGCTCCACCACGTGCGGCAGGGCGGCGACCCCGGTGCGCAGCCGAGCCAGCAGCGCCTGCTCACGGGCCGCCAGCGCGGACCGGTCCGCCCCGGCGAGCGCCGTACACACCGCGGCCAGCGCCACCGCGCCGAGCAGGTTCGGGGTGCCGCCCTCATGCCGCGCCGGGCCGGTCGCCCAGGTCACGTCGTGGGTGGCCGGGCCGACCCGGCTGGTGGCGCCACCACCGGCCAGGTACGGCGGGGCGGCGTCCAGCCAGTCGGCCCGGCCGATCAGCACACCCGCGCCGAACGGGGCGTACAGCTTGTGGCCCGACACGGCCAGGTAGTCCACGTCGAGCGCGAGCCTGTCGACCGGCTCGTGCGGGGCGAGCTGCGCGGCGTCGAGTGCGATCCGGGCCCCGTGCCGGTGGGCCACCCGGGCCAGCTCCGCGACCGGCCACCGTTCCCCAGTCACGTTGCTGGCCCCGGTCACCGAGACCAGCACCGGCAGCGCCGGACTGCTGTCCCGGCGCAGCTCGGCCAGGGCGGCGGCGAGGGCGCGTACCGCCCCGGCGGGATCGGCGGGCACCGGCAGTCGTACCGAGCCGCGCGGCCAGGGCAGCAGGTTCGCGTGGTGCTCGCCGGCGAACGTGACCACCGTGGTGCCGGCGGGCAACGCCCGGCCCAGCAGGTTGAGCGCGTCTGTGGTGTTCCTGGTGAAGATCACGTGGTCGTCGGCGCGGGCTCCGAAGAAGTCGCCGACCGTCTGCCGAGCCTGCTCGTAGGCCAGCGTGCAGCGCCGCGACAGCGCTCCCGCGCCCCGGTGCACACTCGCGTACCAGGGCAGCAGCTCGGTGACCGCGTCGGCCGCGGCCCGCGCGCACGGCGCGCTTGCCGCGTAGTCCAGGTTGATCTCGCCGGGCACGCCGAGCACGTCGAGCGGCGCGGACGTCGCCGTGGGCAGGGCGGGCAGCGAGGGTACGAGAGTGACGGACACGCCGGAACCTCCGGGGTCAGGGACCCCGGGTGCGGCATCGGGACGGGGTCCGCGCTTGCCCAGCACACCGATCGGGCTGGGCCCGGTCATCACCCGGGGCACCCCACCGCGAACTCGACGAGGGTTGCCGGCCAGCAAGCCGGGGCTTGACGCTGGCGCTCGTGACCTGCCCGCAGCATAGCGGCTGCCGATGCGACCGGACCAGCCGGCGACGGATGGCTACGCTGACCGCATGGCCGACACCCCGCCCGGTTCACCCCTGCCGTCGACGCCGCCCGCGCCCGCGGCTCCGCCCGCCGGCGAGGCACCCCGGATGCCACTGCGCCGGCTCGGCTGGCGGCGGTTCCTGGTGCTGGCCGGGGTGGTGCTGTTGATCGCCGCGTGCGCGGTGTTCATGGTGTTCACGCTCGGCCAGTCGCTCGGCGCGCGGGCCCTGCTGGTCGGGGTGGTCGCCGCCATCCTGCCGGTGCCGGTGCTTGTCGCCTGCTTCCTCTGGCTGGACCGGTACGAGCCGGAACCCCTCAAGTACCTGATCTTCTGTTTCGCCTGGGGTGCGTTCGTCTCCACGGCCGCCTCGCTCACCGTGAACGAGTTCGCCGCCGGCCGCTTCGCCGACTGGGGCCTGCCGGCCGCGCTCACCGGAGTGCTCGTGGCACCGTTCATCGAGGAGCTGACCAAGGCGCTCGGCCCAATCCTGCTGCTGGTGTTCCGCCGCCGGGAGTGGTCCGGGATCACCGACGGGCTCGTCTACTGCGGGCTCTCCGCGGTCGGCTTCGCCATGGTGGAGAACATCCTCTACCTGGGCGGGTACGGCTACGCGGCAGGCGCCGACCGCTACGGTCCCGCGACCGGCACCCAGCAGGTGATCGCCATCTTCATCGTGCGGATCCTGCTGTTCGGGTTCGCCCACCCGCTTTTCACCTCGATGACCGGTGTGGGGCTGGGTGTCGCGGCCCGGACGGCGGACCGGCGGGTCCGCGTGCTGGCGCCGGTCGCCGGTCTGCTGCTGGCGATGATGCTGCACGGCACCTGGAACCTGCTGCCCACGCTGACGCAGGCCACCGGCGAGGCGATCATCATGCTGTACGGCTTCCTGGGCCTCATGGTGCCTGTCTTCTTCGGCATGGTGGGGCTCGCGGTGTGGCTGCGCGCCTGGGAGGGGCGGCTCACCGAGCGGACGCTGCCGGACTACGTACGCGCCGGCTGGTTGACCCCGCCCGAGGTGGCCGCGCTGAGCAGTCTCGGGCGTCGGCACGCGGCCCGCAGTTGGGCCCGCCGGGTCGGCGGGGACGCCGGCCTGCGGGCGATGCGTGGGTACCAGTTCGCGGCGACCCGGCTGGCGCTGCTGCGCGACGGGACACTGCGTGGCCTGGACCGCAAGCCCGCCGACCAGGAACGGTCGGCCCGGGAGGAGCGGGAGTTGCTGGAGGCGATCGGGGCGTACCGGTCGTTCTTCGTGGGTCGGGACCCGCAGGCTCCGGTGGGGGTCTGGGACGGCAGCCGCTACCACCTGCGTTTCCCGGACGGCACGCAGCGCCCGGTGGACGCGCCGGACGAGCCTGTGGTGCCGATCCCTGTGGTGCTGGCTCCCGCGCCGCCCACGCCCCCGGTCGGGTACGCGCCTCCCGGCTGGCCCGGCATGCGGCAGGCCGCGCCGTGGACGCCCGGCCAGCACTGACAGCGGGCGGGTCAGGTCATCAGGGTGGTGAGGAAGTCACCGAGGCCCTGGGCCATCGCGACAAGCGCGGCGCCGATCGCCTTGAACATCTGCGCGGCCCCGTCCGGCCGGAACGCCATGAAATAGATCAGGAACGCGACGCCGCCCCAGGTCAGCAGCTTCTTCACGAATACCGGCATCGTCCCTCCCCAGGGCCACGGTCGCCGGATGGCTTCCCGTCGTGCCGCGCGGCAAACGGTGCGCGGCGGGGAGGAGGAGCGTCAGAGGTACAGGCCTGTGGAGTCGTTCTCGATCCGCTCGGCGGCCACGGCGTGCACGTCCCGTTCGCGCAGCAGCACGTAGCCACGGCCGTGCAACTCGACCTCGGAGCGGTCGTCCGGGTCGAAGAGCACCCGGTCGCCGGAGACGATGGCGCGGACGTTCGGCCCCACCCCGACGGCGGTGGCCCACGCGAGCCGTTTGCCCACGGCGGCGGTCGCCGGGATGACGATGCCCGCGGTGGAGCGGCGCTCGCCCTCGCCGCCCTCCATCCGTACCAGCACACGGTCGTGCAGGAGGCGGATCGGCAGGCCGGCGTCGAGATCCTGGTCGGCGGTCACGACGCAGACGCTACCGTGTCGCCGACGGCCGGCCTCCGGTGGTTACGCCGGGAGGCCAGGGGGCAATGTGTGGCGGAACTGCCCTACGGTGTCGGGAACGGACGTATGCTGTCCGACCTGTCGCCGTGGGCGGACCGTTCTTCTGCCAGGAGGTGCGCTTGAGCCGCTTCGAGCGGGTACGCGGGCGGCTCCGCCGCGCCTACCAGTCGAGCCGGGAGCCGGTCCCCGCCGACCAGGATGCTCCGGAGCCGGCCCGGGTGGCCTCGCCGTCCGTGCCGGGGCCGAGCGCGCCGCCGAGCGCCACTGTCGTCGGCGCGGAACCCCAGGTGGACCTGCACACCTCCACGTCCAGCCGGGATGACGCCGACGTGCCGCACGGGCTGCGGATCGCCGCCGCCTGGTGCTGGCGGTTGATCGTGATCGGGGTGGTCGCCTGGGCCCTGCTGCGGATCGTCGGCACGATCAAGATCGTGATCATCCCGCTGGCTGTCGCGCTGCTGCTCTCGGCGCTGCTCGCGCCGGCCGTCGGCTGGCTGCTGCGGGCCCGGCTGCCCCGGTCGCTGGCCACAGCGGTGGTGCTTGTGGGCGGCCTGGCGGCGGTGATCGGCACGCTTACGCTTGTGGTAAACGAGTTCATCCGGGGCGTGCCGGAGCTGAGCGAGAAGTCCTCCGAGGGTGTCCGGCAGATCCAGAACTGGCTGAAGACCGGCCCGCTGCACCTCTCCGACACCCAGCTCGACCGCTACATCGACGAGGCGCAGGCCTGGATCAACGACAACACCTCGAAGTTCACAAGCGGCGCGCTGAGCACCGCCGCGACGCTCGCCGAGGTGCTGACCGGCACCATCCTGGTGCTCTTCGCGACGTTCTTCTTCCTGCGCGACGGCAACCGGATCTGGCGCTTCCTGGTCCGACTGCTGCCGGTGGCCGCCAGGTGGAAGGTCGACGACGCGGGCCGCGCCTCCTGGCAGACGCTCGGAGCGTACGTCCGGGCGACAGTGCTCGTCGCCTTCATCGACGCGGTGGGCATCGGCATCTTCCTTGTCGTCTTCGACATCCCGTTCGCGTTCCCGCTGGCCGCGCTCGTCTTCCTCGGCGCGTTCATCCCGATCGTCGGCGCGACGCTCTCCGGCGGCGTGGCGGTGCTGGTGGCGCTTGTCGACAGCGGCCCGGTCACCGCGCTGATCATCCTGGGTGCGGTGATCGGTGTGCAGCAGGTCGAGGGGCACGTGCTCCAGCCGCTGATCATGGGTCGGGCGGTGGCTCTGCACCCGCTCGCGGTGATCATCGGGATCGCCGCCGGTGTGGTGCTCGCCGGCATCACTGGCGCGCTGGTCTCCGTTCCCCTGATCGCCGTGCTGAACACGGCGGTGCGGCGGCTGGCCGCGCGGACCGTGCCGGACACCCCGCCCGACGCCGTGGTGGTCGCCGCCCAGGCCCCCTAGGGAGCGGCGCCGCGCCGCACCCCGGTCAAGATCGTGCTCGATCCTCGAAGTAGTGGCTTCCTCCCCGGAGGAGGCCACTACTTCGTTGTTGGTGCGCGATCTCGACCGTCGGGGCGCTGGTCGCGCGGGCACGGGCGCGTCAGGTCGTCGCCAGGCGTTTCAGGGCGCCACGGGCCACCTCCGGGCGGGTGGTGTACCAGAACGGCGGCAACGAGCGACGCAGGAACGGCCCGTAGCCCCGCGCCGTCTCCAGCCGGGAGTCGAGCACCGCGACGACGCCCTTGTCGCCCGTCGCCCGGATCAGCCGGCCCACACCCTGGGCCAGCCGCACCGCGGCGATCGGCACGCTCACCGCGGCGAAACCCGACCCGCCACCCGCGTCCACGGCCGCCGCCCGCGCCGCCGCGAGAGGCTCGTCCGGTCGCGGGAAGGGCAGCCGGTCGATGACCACGAGCTGGCAGGCGTCGCCCGGCACGTCCACCCCCTGCCAGAGCGACATCACCCCGAACAGGCAGCTGGACCGCTCCTCCCGGAACCTGCGCACCAGCAGCGGCAGCGCCTCCTCGCCCTGCAACAGCACAGGCAGGTCGGTCCGCGCGCGCAGCAGCTCCGCCGCCTGCTGCGCGGCCCGCCGCGAGGAGAACAACCCGAGGGTACGACCACCGAGAGCCTCGACCAGCCCGAGCAGTTCCTCCCCGGCCGCCTCGGGCAGGCCGGAGACACTGGGCCGGGGCAGGTGCGCGGCGACGTACAGGATGCCCTGCCGCGCGTAGTCGAACGGCGAGCCCACGTCCAGCGACCGCCACCCCGGGCCCTCGGTCGCCGGGATGGTGGTGGGGTCGGCCAACCGGCGGCCCGGTGTCTCGGCGGCCGGGCGACCCGCCCCGGTGCGGGCGGCCAGCGAGGCGGCCGCCGGGGACGCCGGGACCGGCGGCGCGTCCAGCCCGAGGGCACGGGCCACCGTGTCGAACCGGCCGCCCAGCGCCAGGGTCGCCGAGGTGGCGACGACTGTGCGTTCGTCGTACAGGTGGGTGGCGAGGGTGCCGGCCACCGACAGCGGCGCGACCACGAGTGCCCGACGGCTGCCGCTGTCGTTCTTCTCCACCCAGGCCACGTCGTGCTCGGCCTCCTCCAGCAACCGCTGTGCCGTCGTGGAGAGGTCGTCGAGCGCTGCCTTCGCCTGCTGCTTGCGGACCGGGTCCGGATCGTCGGACTTGATGTCGCCTATCGCGTCCAACGCGCTGCGGGTGGCCGCGTCGAGCAGCGTGCACGCCTCCCGAAGGGGCGTCGGCAGCCCGGCGGTGAGTCGCCCGGCCGGCGCCTCGGCCAGCCCGACCGCGAGGGCGTCACCGGCGGCGGTGAGCGCCTCGGCGGTCTCCGGCCGCAGCAGCGTACGGGCCCGCCGGGTGGTCCGGTCGATCAGCTCGGGCACCAGCTCCGCCTGCGCCGCCGAGGAGACCCGGTCGGCCAGCTCGTGCGCCTCGTCCACGATGAGCAGCTTGTGCGGCGGCACGATGTGCCGGTCCGCGAGCATGTCGACAGCGAGCAGGCTGTGGTTTGTCACCACGATGTCGGCCTCCCGGGCCCGGGCCCGGGACGCCTCGGCGAAGCACTCCTGCCCGAACGGGCAGCGGGTCGCGCCCACGCACTCCCGGGCCGGCATCGACACCAGCCGCCAGGCCTGGTCGTCGACGCCCGGGTCCAGCTCGTCCCGGTCGCCGGTGGCGGTCTTCTCGGCCCAGTCGCGTACCCGTTCGATCTGCTTACCCAGCCGGCCCGCCTCGCCGAGCCACTTCGTGCCGCCGCCGGGGCGGGCGGCCGGAGCGTCGAAGAGCGTGTCCTCCGGCTCCTCCTCGGTGGAGTTGTCCAACCGGGCCAGGCAGAGGTAGTGGTGACGACCCTTGAGCACCGCGAAGGTGGGCCGGCGACCCAGCAGCGGCTCGACCGCGTCGGCCAGCCGGGGCAGGTCGTGGTCGACGAGCTGAGACTGCAACGCCAGGGTGGCGGTGGACACCACCACCGGGCCGTCCACGGTGAGCGCGGGCGCGAGGTAGGCCAGCGACTTGCCGGTGCCGGTGCCCGCCTGGACGAGCAGGTGCTCGCCGCTCGTCACGCACTCCTCGATCGCCGTGGTCATCTGCTGCTGGCCGGGGCGTGCCGCGCCACCGGGGACCGCGCCCACGGCCGCCGCCAGCAGCTCCGTGCCGCTGGGTCGGGCGCCCCGCCGCCGGCTCCCGGCACGGGCCGACGGGGAGGCGGAACCGGTGGCGGTGCGGGGCGGAGTCACCGTGCGACGGTACCCGCCGCCGCCGACACCGGCCGCGCCCATCCGCCCGCGTGGCGCGGACCCACCCGTACGCCCCGATGGCCGTGCCGTCCCGTTACGACCGCGCTACGACGCGTGGGCAGTATCGGTTAGGGTGCGAATCATGCCGAGCGACGTGGTCCGAGTGATCTACCGCAAGTACGACGGCAGCGCCCACCGTGACTACCCGGCCCGCCGGCTCGCCGAGGACGACCTGGGCATCTGGCTGGGCGTCCCGTTCGGCACCGAGTCGGTCTACCACGGCCGGCCCTCGGTGGAGAGGATTCCCTTCGTCCTCCTGGTGCCGCACCACGCCTGGTGGACGTGCATGTTCAACCCGCCGCCGCGCACCAGCGAGGTCTACTGCGACATCGCCACCCCGGCCCGCTGGGAGTCCGACGACACCGTCCACCTCATCGACCTCGACCTGGACGTGGTGCGCCGCCGCGCCACAGGTCTCGTGGAGCTGCTCGACGAGGACGAGTTCGCCGAGCACCGGGCCCGCTTCGGCTACCCCGAGGACGTGGTGGTGGAGGCCGAGGCGGCCGCCAGGTGGCTGTACGGCGCGCTGGGCGACGGCACCGAGCCGTTCGCCACCTCGTACCGCAAGTGGCTGGCGTTGGTGGTCTGAGCCGGCGCCCGGGTCACCAGCGCGGCGGCCAGGTGTCGTCGTCGCCCAGCGGTGGCAGGTCGGCCAGTTTCTCCGGGTTGAGCTGGTTGAAGATGCCTGTTATCCGGCCCTGGTCCACGGCGAACGCGGTGATCAGGCGGATCGGCCGCCCGTCGCTGTGCACCGTCTCCATCTGAAGACCCGGCACGCCGTCGACGAGCACCGGCCGGGACAGCACACGGTGGGTGTACCTGCCGGCACGGCCGAACAGGCCGAGCGTGAAGCGGCCCACCTGGGCTGCGCCGACCACCGGCCGACGGGCCGACGGGAAGTGCCCGCCGGAGTCGCCGAGCAGGACCACGTCCGGCGCGAGCACCCGCACCAGCGCGTCCAGTTCGCCGGACTCGGTGGCCGCGACGAACGCCTCGATCACGCGCCGCTGCTCGGCCGGGTCGGCGCTGTGCCGGGGCGCGTCCGGCGCGGTCACCGCCCGTCGGGCGCGGGAGGCGAGCTGCCGGGCAGCCCCCTCGGTGGTGCCGAGCACGCCGGCGACGCCCGCGAACGGCACCGCGAACACGTCGTGCAGCACGAGGGCGACCCGTTGCTCCGGCGCGAGTCGCTCCAGCACCACCAGCAGCGCCGTACCTACCTGGTCGGCACGCACCGCCCGCTCCGCCGGGTCGGGGGCGTACCCGTCCGGTGCCGGACGGCTGTCCAGTGGGCGTACCTCCGGCTCCGGTAGCCACTGCCCCGGGTACGCCTCCCGTCGGACGCGGGCCGAGCGGAGCACGTCGAGGCAGATCCGGGCGCACGTGGTGGTCAGCCAAGCGGGCAGGTCGCGGATCTCCGCACGGGCCGCCGGGTCGGCGAGCGCCCCGGCGTAGCGCAGCCAGGTCTCCTGCACCGCGTCCTCGGCCTCGCTGCGGCTGCCCAGCATCCGGCGGGCCACCGCGAGCAGGCGGCCCCGCTCGGACTCGAACTCCGTCGCCAGGTCCCGCACGGACCCACCACCTCCCGACCGGTTGCCTCCTGGACGTCCATCCTCCCGCCGAATCCGGGCGCGGGCAGCCCCGGATGCCGGCCGCGACCGCTCTCGGCGGGCGGACCGCCGGGGGGTGGGCGATGATCCGTGCATGAGCACATCCCAGGAACCGCGGATCGTGGCGCCGGACGGCGGCGGAGTACGAGAGCTGCTGCGGGTCACCGCGCCTGTGGATCTCGGCGCGATCGATCCCCGGTCCACGCCCGGCCTGCCGGTGGCGGAGATGGACGGCGGCCGCCGCAAGACCTGGGCGCGGGAGCAGGTGGAGCTGGTCGGCGAGGAGCTTGGCCGGCAGCAGGAGATGCTCTTCGCGATGGCCCAGGCCGGGTCGGAGCGGCCGGCGCACCGGGTGCTGCTGGTGCTCCAGGCCATGGACTGCGGTGGCAAGGACGGCACGATCAAGCGGGTGGCGGGCGCCATGAACCCGCTGGGCCTGCACATCCGCTCGTTCGGTCCGCCGACCCCGCAGGAGCTGCGACACGACTTCCTGTGGCGCATCCGCCGGGCGCTTCCCCCACCCGGGTACGTCGGGATGTTCAACAGGTCGCACTACGAGGACGTGTTGATCGCCCGGGTCGCCTCGCTGGTACCGGACGCCACCTGGAGGGCCCGGTACGACGAGATCAACTCCTTCGAGCGGGAGCTGACCGACGACGGCGTGACTCTGGTCAAGGTGATGTTGCACATCTCGTACGCCGAGCAGGGCGAGCGCCTGCTGCAACGACTCACCGACCCGCGCAAGCACTGGAAGTACAACCCCTCGGATGTCGACGCCCGGGCCCGCTGGGACGACTACCAGGCCGCGTACGCCGAGGCTCTGAGCCGGTGTGCCACGGACGCCGCCCCCTGGTTCGTGGTGCCGGCGGACCGCAAGTGGTACCGGGACTGGGCGGTGGCCCACCTGCTGAGGGAGACGTTCGACACGCTTGATCTGGGGTATCCGCCTGCCGATTTCGATGTGGCGCACGAACGGGAGCGGCTGCGTACTGGGGGAGCGGGGGCGGATGGGGCGCCCGAGATGAACGGCAGGTGAACGACCGGTGAATGTGGCTTGGCCAGGGGTGGGCCGACGAATTCGCGGTCCAGCCGTTTTCTAGCATTCACCGGGCGGGTGCCCAACGGGTGCCGCCACCCTTCCACCGACGCGACGAGGTCTGTGCTGTGAAGTTTTCCTTCCGCCCCACCGAGGGCGCCTTCTACGAGCTCTTCACCAGGGCCGCGCAGAACCTGGTCCGGGGCACCGCGCTGCTGAACGAGCTGGCCCTGCCCGGCGTCGACGTGCAGTCGGTCAGCGAGCGGCTGACCGAGGTCGAGCACGACAGCGACCAGATCACGCACGACCTGTACAAGAAGATCAACTCGACGTTCATCACGCCGTTCGACAGGGAGGACATCTACCGGCTCGGCTCGCTGCTGGACGACGTGATGGACCACCTGGAGGCGGTCGGCGACCTCCTCTACCTGTACGGGCTGACCGAGCTGCCCGCGTTGCCCCGCGAGCTGCACGAAATGGTCAACGTGCTCGACCAGCAGGCCAAGCTGACCGCCGAGGCCATGCCCCGGCTGAAGTCGATGAAGGACCTCGAGGACTACTGGATCGAGTGCAACCGGCTGGAGAACGAGGGCGACCGGATCAACAGGCAGCTGCTCGTACGCCTCTTCTCCGGTGAGTACGACGCGTTGACGGTGCTGAAGATGAAGGAGGTCGCCGACGAGCTGGAGGCCGCCTGCGACGCCTTCGAGCACGTGGCCAACACCGTCGAGACCATCGCCGTCAAGGAGTCCTGAGCCGGTGTCCCCTGAACTCATCGCCGTACTGGCGGTGATCGCGGTGGCCCTGGCGTTCGACTACACCAACGGCTTCCACGACGCCGCCAACGCGATCGCCACAAGCGTCTCCACCCGGGCGCTGACCCCGCGGATCGCCCTCGGGCTCGCCGCGGTCGGCAACTTCGTCGGCGCCCACTTCGGCGCCGGCGTCGCCAAGACCGTCGGCGATGGCCTGGTCACCCTCCCGACCGGGGTGAGCAGCCTCGGGGTGGTCTTCGCCGGAGTGCTCGGTGCGATCGCCTGGAACCTGATCACCTGGTACTTCGGTCTGCCCTCGTCGTCGTCGCACGCGCTCTTCGGCGGCCTGGTCGGCGCGACCCTGCTGTCCACAGGCGGTCTCGTGCAGTGGGGCAACATCGGCGAGAAGGTGCTGCTGCCGATGGTGCTCTCGCCCATCGTCGGTCTCACCCTCGGCTACCTGCTGATGCTCGCCATCCTCTGGCTGTTCCGCAAGGGGCAGCCGGGCAAGCTCAACAGGGGCTTCCGGTGGGCGCAGACCGCCTCGGCGGCCGCCATGTCCGTCGGCCACGGCATGCAGGACGCCGCCAAGACCATGGGCATCGTGGTGCTGGCGCTGTACACGGGCGGTTTCCAGGAGAGCAAGACGCACATCCCGGGCTGGGTGTTCTGGACGTCCGCGACGATGCTGGCCCTCGGCACGTACGCCGGTGGTTGGCGGATCATCCGGACCCTCGGACGCAAGATCATCGACCTCGGGCCGCCGGAGGGCTTCGCCGCCGAGACGGTGGCCAGCGCGGTGCTCTACTTCAACGCCCTGGTGCTCAAGGCGCCGATCTCCACCACCCACACGATCACCTCGGCGATCATGGGTGTGGGCGCGACCAAGCGGCTCTCCGCGGTGCGCTGGAACGTCGCCGGCAACATCGTGATCGCCTGGATCATCACGTTCCCGGCCGCGGCGCTGATCGCCTGCGTCACGTACCTGCTGGTCCGGCCGCTCTTCGGCTGACCGGGTCCCGCACGCGAAAAGGCCCCCCGACCGGGGGGCCTTTTCGCGTTCAGACGTACCGCACGCCGATCTGCCCGCGGATCGTGTCCAGCAGCGCCATCACCTCGAGTGTGGTGGTGTGCGGCACGAGCGGGCTCTCGGTCAGCCCGGCGGCCAGGCAACGCTGCACCTCGATCGCCTCGTACTGGTAGCCGTTGCCGGCCTCCTCCGCGACTATCGTCTCCGGCTCGGCGCCGGCCCGGTGCACTGTCAGCGACGCCGGCCGGAAGAACGGCTCCGGCAGGTCGATCCGGCCGGTGGTGCCGGTGATCGAGGCGGACAACTCGCTGGCCCCCACCATGCCGCAGCTCAGCGTGGCCAGCGCCCCGGTGTCGTAGCCGAACAGGATGCCCGTGTTCTCGTCCGTCCCCTCCGGCCCGAGCTGCGCCCAGGACCGGATGTGCTGCGGCACCCCGAGCAGCAGATGGGCCAGGCTGATCGGGTAGATCCCCAGGTCGAGCAACGCACCCCCGCCCAGCACCGGGTTGCGCATCCGGTGCTCCGGCGGGAACGGCCCGGCCACCCCGAAGTCGGCCCGGACGCCGCTCACCGTGCCGATCGCCCCCTCCCCGATCAGCTCGACCACCCGCTGGATGAGCGGGTTGGTCCGCATCCACATGGCCTCCATGAGCAAGACCCCTGCGGCGCGGGCGGTGTCCACCAGCTCGGTGCTCGTCGCCAGGTCCAGCGTGAACGGCTTCTCCAGCAGCACCGCCCGTCCGGCGGTCAGGCAGGTCATCGCCGCCTCGTGGTGCGCGGCGTGCGGCGTGGCCACGTAGATGACGTCGACCTCCGGGTCGGCCGCCAACTCCACCCAGGAGCCGTACGCCCGCTTCGCGCCGTGCTTGTCGGCGAACCGCTGCGCGCTGTCGGCGGCCCGGGAGCCGACCGCGACGAGCTCGGCGTCCGGCACCAGCCGGAGGTCTTCAGCGAAACGGCTGGCGATGTGGCCGGTGGCCAGGATGCCCCAACGAGTCATGCCGGAACGCTAGCCGAGCCGGGTGAACCGCCCGCTGCCCGGCCCGCCGGCCGATGGCTCATCCGCCGAACCCTTGCGCCGATCGGCGGTCCGCCCACCCCTGTGCACGCCCTTTGCTCTGCTTAAGCGGACGCAACAGTCACCGGACATTACCGTCGCGTCCGCTTAAGCAGAGCAAAGGAGCGGTGGGGGTGGTCGGCGGCTGCGCCGAGGTGCCTGGCACACCAACCAGCCCCGCCGGTCGGGGAACTAGGCTCGCGGCATGACGATCGACAGCGACGGCTTCGCCGCCCCGGCCGCCCTGGTCGAGCACGCCCGCCGGTTCCAGGCCGAGGGCGGCACCCCGGCGGTGCCCCGGGTCGCGGCCACGGTGCTGCTGCTGCGCCCGACCGACACCGACTTCGAGGTGTACGTCATCCGCCGGGTCGCCGCCATGACCTTCGGCGGGATGTACGCCTTCCCCGGCGGCGGGGTGGACCGCTCCGACTCGGAGGCGCACCTGGACTGGGCCGGCCCGACGCCAACCGAGTGGGCGGGACGCCTCGGGGTCGCCCCGGACGCCGCCCAGGCGGTGGTCTGCGCCGCCGCCCGGGAGGTCTTCGAGGAGGCGGGCGTGCTGCTCGCCGGCCCGGACGAGGCGACGGTGGTGGGCGACGTCAGCGGCGACGACTGGGAGACCGCCCGGCAGGACCTGGAGGGGCGTCGGCTGGGCTTCGCGGCGCTGCTCGCCGACCGGCGTCTCACCCTGCGGTCGGACCTGCTGCTGCCATGGAGCCGGTGGATCACCCCCGAGTTCGAGCCGCGCCGCTTCGACACGTACTTCTTCGTGGCCCTGCTGCCGGCGGGGCAGCGGACCCGCGACGTCTCCGGCGAGGCCGACCACACCCTGTGGATCCGGCCGGCCGACGCCCTGGCCCGGGCGCGGGCCGGCGAGCTGACCATGCTGCCACCGACCCTCGTCACACTCGCCCAGGTGGCGGCGGCCGGCGACCCGGCCGGGGTGGCCCGCGCGGCGGCCGACCGGGACGCGGCCACCCCGGTCACCCCCCGCCTCGACCTGCCACCGGACGGCGAACCGCGCTTCGTGCTCGGCTGACCGCCGCGCCTCGGGGTACACGAAGGGGCGCCGGTCAGGTCGACCGACGCCCCTCGCGGCGCGGGACGCGGCGGTTCAGCCGAAGCGGCCGGTGATGTAGTCCTCGGTCTTCTTCACGCTCGGGTTGCTGAAGATCTTCTGGGTGTTGTCGTACTCGATGAGCCGGCCGGGGTCGCCTGTCTTCTCGATGGAGAAGAAGGCGGTCCGGTCCGACACCCGCGCGGCCTGCTGCATGTTGTGCGTCACGATGATGATCGTGAACTTGTCCTTGAGCTGGAACATCAGGTCCTCGATCGCCAGCGTGGAGATCGGGTCCAGGGCGGAGCACGGCTCGTCCATCAGCACGACCTGCGGCTCGACAGCGATGGTCCGGGCGATGCAGAGCCGCTGCTGCTGACCGCCGGAGAGGCCCGCGCCGGGCTTGCCCAGCCGGTCCTTGACCTCGTCCCACAGGTTCGCCGAGCGCAGCGCCTTCTCGGCGGCCTCGTCCAGGATCGACTTCTTCCGGACGCCGTTGAGCTTCAGCCCGGCCACCACGTTCTCGAAGATGCTCATGGTGGGGAACGGGTTCGGCCGCTGGAAGACCATGCCGATCATGCGCCGGACCGCTGTGACGTCCACGTCCCGGTCGTAGATGTCCTGGTCGTCGATGGTCAGGCTGCCCTCGACCCGAGCACCGGGCAACACCTCGTGCATCCGGTTGATCGACCGCAGGAACGTGGACTTGCCGCAACCGGACGGGCCGATCAGGGCGGTGACGGTCTTCGGCTCGACCGTCAGGTTGATGTTCTCGATCGCCTTGAAGCCGCCGTAGTAGGCGGTGACGTTCGAGGCTTCGACACGCTTGGCCATGGTGGTGGTACCTCCGGGGTTCATCGGCTGAGCCGGTTGCGACGGGCCAGCAGCTTCGCCGCGATCGTCAGGATGAGCACGAGGGCGACCAGGGTGAGAGCCGCGGTCCACGCCCGTGCCGGCGCGTACCTCGACGCGTCACCGGCCTGCTGGTAGACGAAGAGGGACAGCGACGACTGGCTGTTCTCGAAGGGGTTGGTGTTGATGGCGGCGCCGCCGCCCGCGACGAGCAGCACCGGCGCGGTCTCGCCGGCCGCGCGGGCGATGGCGAGCATGACGCCCGTGACGATGCCGGGCAGCGCCGTCGGCAGGACCACCCGCAGGATGGTCTTCCACTTGGGTACACCGAGGGCGTACGCGCCCTCGCGCAGCGGCGCGGGGACGAGGCGGAGCATCTCCTCGGTGGACCTGACGATTGTGGGCAGCATGAGCACGCTCAGCGCGAGCGCGGCGGCGAAGCCGGAGAAGCTGGGCCGGCCGTCGTTGAACCACGGCGACACGATCAGCACCCAGAACGCCAGCACGAAGAGGCCGGAGACGATCGACGGGATGCCTGTCATCACGTCCACGAAGAACCGGATCGCGAAGGCGAACCTGCCGCGCCCGTACTCGACGATGTAGATGGCGCACAGGACGCCGAGCGGGACGGTGATCAGGGTGGCGATGCCTACCTGCTCAAGCGTGCCGACGATCGCGTGGTACGCGCCGCCGTTGGCGTCCCGGGCCCCGATGTTGTTCATCGAGGTCTGGAAGAAGTTGACGTCCAGCCGCTCCGTGCCCTTGCTGACAAGCGTCCAGACCACCGAGACGAGCGGGAGCACCGCCAGCACGAACGCGGAGTGGATCAGCGCGCTCCAGGTGCGGTTGCGGGCCGACCGGCGCCCCTCGACCGTGTTGGCCGCGGCGAAGAGCCCGACCAGGTAGAGGACCGCGCCGAGGGCGACCACGAGGACCGGGCCGCCGATGCCGGCGCCGTAGACGACCGCCGCGGCGAGCGCCAGGGCCGCGACGGCGATGGCAGGTGCGGCGTACCAGGGAAGTCGCCGACCCCGCAGTGACGCGGGCTGGGCCGGCGGGCGGGTGCGGTGGGAGGTGACGGTTGTGGTCATGCGGCCGACTCCGTGAACTCCCGGCGGCGGTAGATGATCGCCCGCGCCGTGATGTTGACGATCAGCGTGATGGTGAACAGCACCAGGCCGGAGGCGATGAGCGCGCCCCGTCCGGTCTCGTTCGCCTCGCCGAACGCGTTGGCGATGTTGGCGGCGATGGTGTTGCCGCCGTTCTGGATGAGGTTGAACGAGATGCCGAAGGTGATGCCGAGGGTCAGCGCCAGGGCGATGGTCTCGCCGAGGGCGCGGCCCAGGCCGAGCATCACCGCGGCGATGATGCCGGGGCGGCCGTAGGGGAGAACCGCGGTACGCAGCATCTCCCAGCGGGTGGCGCCCAGCGCGAGGGCGGCCTCCTCGTTCGCGGTAGGCGTCTGGAGGAACACCTCACGGGAGAGCGAGGTGATGATCGGCAGCACCATGATGGCGAGCACCAGGGCGCCCAACATGATCGACTTACCGAACGGGCCGTCGCCGCCGAAGATCGGGATCCAGCCGAAGTACTCGTTGAGCCAGACCGAGAAGTCCCGCACCGGGTTGATGAAGATGTCCCGACCCCAGAGGCCGAAGACCACGCTCGGCACGGCGGCCAGCAGGTCGACCAGGAAGCCGAGCGCGGTGCCCAGCCGGCGGGGCGCGTAGTGCGAGAGGTAGAGCGCGATGCCCAGCGCCACCGGCACCGCCATCAGCAGCGCGAGAGCCGAGCTGAGCACGGTGCCGAAGGCGAGCGTGCCGATGCCGAACTTGGGCTCTGTCTCGTTGGGGGACCAGCCCTCGTAGGACCAGAAGTTTTCGGTGTTGGCGCGCAGGGCCGGTACCGCCTTGGCGACCAGGAAGATCGCGATGGCGGCGATGATGACCAGAACGGCGGTGCCGGCGGCAAGTGTGAGACCGCGGAAGGCCCGCTCGGCGCCGAACTTGCGGCTGCGCGGCAGCGCGCCGCCGCCGCCCAGCCCGGCGCCGCCCGGGGAACGGGTGCTGACTGGTGCCTCGGCCACACGCGCCGAGGCACCGGCGGGCCACTCGTGACTCTGGGTCACGCGCGTCCCGCCGGTGCCGGCGTCGGCCGAGCGGTGAGGGGTTTCACCCATCTGCTCGCTCGATTCGGTTGCGGAGGTGGTGGGGTCGGGTCAGGAGAGGTTCGTGACCGCGGTCTCGACCTTGGTGCGGACCGTCTCCGGCAGCGGGGCGTAGCCCAGGTCGGTAAGCGAGTTCTGGCCCTCGGCGCTGGCGGCGTAGCCCAGCAGGCCCTTGACCAGCTTGAGCTTGTCGGCGGCGAGGCCCTTGCTGCAGACGATCTCGTACGTCGCCAGGACGATCGGGTAGGCCCCGGCCTCCTTGGTGTTGTAGTCG
The DNA here is from genome assembly GCF_055587305.1 of Micromonospora sp. NPDC047521. Taxonomy (NCBI): domain Bacteria; kingdom Bacillati; phylum Actinomycetota; class Actinomycetes; order Micromonosporales; family Micromonosporaceae; genus Micromonospora; species Micromonospora sp. NPDC047521. The sequence continues at coordinate 309,718 of NZ_JBVJGN010000006.1, forward strand.
ATCGACAGCTTGAGGTCGTCGCCCTGGCCCTCGATCTTGGCCCCGGCGATGGTCTTGCCGGCGGCCTCGGCGGTCAACGCGGCAAACTCGCCGTTGCCGTTACCGATCTTGGCCATCTTCAGGCCGGCGTTCTCGGCGAACGACCACTCCATGTAGCCGATGGAGCCGTCGGCGCCCTTGACGGAGCTGGCCACGCCGTCCGAGCCCTTGGCGCCGGTGCCGCCCGGGGCCTTCCAGGCCTTGGCGTTGCCCAGCGTCCAGTCCGCCTCGGAGGTCTTCGAGAGGAACTTGGTGAAGTTGTCGGTGGTGCCCGACTCGTCCGAGCGGTGGACGGTCTGGATGGTGGTCGCCGGGAGCTTGGCGTCCGGGTTGTCGGCCTTGATCGCCGCGTCGTCCCACTTGGTCACCTTGCCGGCGAAGATCTTCGCCAGGGTGGCCGGCTTGAGCTGGAGGTTGTCCACGCCGCTGACGTTGTAGGCGACGGCCACCGGGCCGATCACCATCGGCAGGTGGATGGCCTTGCCGCCGACGCACTTGGCGTCGGCCTTCGGCTGCTCCTCCGGCTTGAGCGCGGAGTCGGAGCCGGCGAAGTCGGCGGTGCCGGCGATGAACGCCTGGATGCCGGCGCCCGAGCCGGAGGCCTCGTAGTTGATCGTGGTGCCCTGGCACTTCTGCTGGTACGCCTTGATCCACTCGGCCATGGCGTTCTTCTGCGCCGACGAGCCCTGGGCGTTCAGCGTTCCGGTAGCGCAGTCGACCGCGGCGGCCGAGCCCGAAGCAGTTGCGCCGGAGGCGGGCTCGTTGTTGTCCGAGCCGCATGCACTGAGGCCGAGCGTCGCGGCAAGAGCGAGGCAGGCAATAGTGCCGTACCGCTGGAGCTTCACCTGAGGGGTTTCCCTTCGCGTCTGACTTGGCGCCCCGATCCCGGGGCCCTAGGACCGGCAGTGACCGGCTGACACGAAAGTTAGAAGTGCCAGGTAGCCGGTTCGCCGGTCGCAAATGAACGCGAGGTGAACACGTACGGCCCGTCAGGTGACCGCTCGCTGAGGGTGAGTTGTCCGTTAAGTGAACCGGGGCATCTCAGCGCCCGTTCCCGCTCAGCCGAGGTGGTAGTTGATGTGCGCGGACCAGCGGGCGAAGCCCATCCGCTCGTACAGCGCGACGGCCCCGGTGTTCGAGTCGTCCACGTAGAGCATCACCCGGTCCAGGCCCCGCTTGTCCCGCAGGTACGCCAGACCCGCGGTGGTCAACGACCGACCCAGTCCGCCGCCGTGCGCGGTCGGCTCCACGCCCAGCACGTACACCTCGCCGATGCGGGCCGATCCCGGCCGCTCGTGCACCTTGGTCCAGTGGAACCCGAGCAGCCGACCCGTGGCGGTCTCCTCGGCGAGCAGGAAGCCCGCCGGGTCGAACCACGGCTCGGCCAGGCGGACCCGCAGGTCGTCCGAGGTCCACCGGCCCTGCTCGGGGTGCTCGGCGAAGGCCCGCGAGTTGAGGGTCAGCCAGGCCGCGTCGTCCGCCCCGGGCCGGTACGCGCGCAGCGTGACCCCGTCGGGCAGTCGCGGCTCACCAAGCGGGGCGGCCAGTGGCCGGCGCAACTGCCAGAGCACCCGGGCGCGGGTGAACCCGAGGTCGACGGCGAGCGCGGCGGCCGAGGGGTGGTCGCCGTGCGCCCACGCCCGCAGTGGCCCGGTCGCCGAGGCGAGGACGCCCCGGGCGAGTGCCCGACCGGTGCCCCGACGCCGGTACGCGGGGTGCACCACCAGTTCCACCCCGATGCCGCCCACCGGGTCGGTGGTGTCGAGGTGCGCGTACCCGGTGAGGGTGCCGTCGTCGGCGCGGGCGACCAGGTGCACGGCGGGGGCGTCGGGGTCGCGCAGCCGGAGCAGGACGTGTTCGTCGAGGGGGTCGGCGCCGTCGGTGTCGCCGGCCGTACGTGCCAGGGCCAGCACATCGGTGATCTCCGCCGGGGCCAGTCGGTCCCTCCGGGTCACCTGGTCGCTGGTCGGCTCCGCGCTGCTCATCCCGTCACCGTATCCGTTGCGCCACTGGACACCCGGAGGGTCGCCGAGGAAAGGCGCCGGTGCCCAGGCGACGCCTCGCGGCCCGCCCGGGTCTCAGGTGGGGTCGGTGGGCAGAGCCTCCAACTCGAACCGCGCGGTCAGGTCGGGCAGGATCCGCCGCAGCGCGTCCATGGTGCCCTGCCGGTCGCCACCGGCGTCGTGCAGCAGCACCACCGACCCCGGTTCGGCCTGACTGGTCACGGTCGCGGCGATCCGGCTCGCGCCGGGGAGTTCCCAGTCCTGTGGGTCCACCGACCAGTGCAGCGGGGTCATGCCGAGCTGCTGCGCCACCGACACCACGGGATAGGTCCAGGCGCCGCCGGGCTGGCGGTACCAGACGATCGGCGCGTCAGGCACCGCAGCGCGGATCGCCTCGTTGGTACGCAGCAGGTCGGCGCGGATCATGTCCGCCGAACGGTTGCCGAGGGTGACGTCGTGGTGCCAGGAGTGGTTGCACAGGGTGTGCCCGCCGTCCACGATCGCCTGGATCAGGTCGGGGTGGTTCTGCGCGTTCTCGCCCACCACGCAGAAGGTCGCCTTGACGTCGAACTCGCGCAGCATGGCGAGCACCTGCGGGGTGTAGCGCGGATCCGGCCCGTCGTCGAAGGTCAACGCGAGGCGGGGCGTACCGGTGCTGGTGTGCGCCCCGAACAGTTGGCCGCCGCCGGAGTCCCGTCCCGACCCGTCCTGGCCTGCCTCGGTGGGCCCGGCGCCGCGACTGGGGCTGGGTGCTCCGCTCGGCTCGGCCTCGGTCGGCTGGTCGGCGTAGTACGGCCCGTCGGCGTTGGTGGTGACACCTGTGGTCTTGCGCGCCTGCGGCTGGTCGGGGATGAGGCTGCGGCCCAGCACGTAGGCCGAGCCGAGCAGCGCCGTCACCACGAGTGCCACGATTCCGGCCGCCCGGACGGTCGGGTTGCCCCGCGTCACGGCCTGCACCCCGCCGACCGGTCACGCCGGCCCGTCGCCCCCGTGGTCTCTGCGCGCACCGTCGACTCCCCTCTGCTGACAAACCCGGCAGTCAGAATAGAACCGACGAGATGCGCAAAAAGGGCATATGGGGAATCCTCCCGGGCGGGAGGCTGGCAACCGATCAGACGGGCAGTGGGGCGTGCTCCGCCTCGGGCAGCGACCGCGACGGCGGGACGACGAACTTGTAACCCACCTGGCGGACCGTGCCGATCATCGACTCGTACTCCGAGCCGAGCTTGGCGCGCAACCGCCGGACGTGCACGTCCACCGTGCGGGTGCCGCCGAAGTAGTCGTAGCCCCAGACCTCACGCAGCAGCTGGTCCCGGGTGAACACCCGGCCCGGGTGCTGCGCCAGGAACTTCAACAGCTCGAACTCCTTGTAGGTGAGGTCGAGCGGACGTCCCTTGAGCTTGGCGGCGTACGTGTCCGGGTCGATGCTCAGTTCACCCGCGCGGATCGAACCGCCCGCGCCGGCGGTCGCGTTGCTCAGCCGGCCCACGGCCAGCCGCAGCCGCGCCTCCACCTCGGCGGGGCCGGCCGAGGCGAGGATGACGTCGTCGACGCCCCAGTCGGCGTTCAGCGCGATCAGCCCGGCCTCGGTCACCACCGCCACGAGCGGCACCCCGAGCCCTGTGGCGTGCAGCATCCGGCAGGTCGCCCGGGCCTCGCTCAACTCCGACCGCGCGTCCACCAGCACCGCGTCGGGGCTGGGCCCGGCGACCAGGGTGCGGACGTCGCGTGGTGCGGTACGGACCGAGTGCGGCAACAGGTCGAGTGCCGGCAGCACAGCGGACGGTTCCCCTGCGCGTGCGGTCACCAGCAACAGGATCTCCACGATCACCTCCGTCCCGGCGGCGCGTGGCCGCACGCGACCAGACACACTCGTGAGGGAGTGCGCTGAGAAATTGCGTGGTCCCGGCGTCGCTGACGGGCGGGTAACGCGTTGAGCGTAACCGATCGCCTCGGCGGCGCCGTCAGGCGATTTCCCGTTTGTCTAGCTTGCCCCTGATCGTGGCGCAGGTTTTAACGTTGCTGAAACCCTTGACCACCGCACCGGCCGGCCGGTCTGGCACGATCGGGGCGTGTTTCCCTCCACCTCGCCGGACGCCGGCCGCGAAACGTGGCCCGACGGGCCACGTCCGGGCCCGGCCGCACCGACCCGTGGCCAACCGCCCGCGCCGCGCACCGGTCCGGCCGTCGCCGACGGCGACCGCCGCGAACGGGGTGGTCCCCGCCGTGCCCGTCGCGCTGGGGAGCCCGCCCGCCGCTCCGAGGACGACGTCGACGAGCCGGAGGAGGAGGTCGTACCCCCGGTCGAGGTGCACCGCCCGCTGGCGCTGACCATCGCCGGATTCGCGGCGCTGCTCGGCGTCGGCCTGGTGCTCGGCGCGCAGACGTCGGGCCCCGGTCACCGGTTGCCGTTCGCCTTCATCGTCTTCGGCGTCCAGCTGCTGTTCGTGCTCGCCTGGGCGATGGCCATGCGCCCGCCCGCCCTGCTGCTTGTCGCAGGTGTCAGTGCGGTGGTCGCCGCACTCGCCGACGTCGCCGCGGTGCAGACAGACGTCGCCGGCCTGGCGCCGCTGGGCTACCTGGCCGCCGGTGGCTTCCTCGCCGCCGTGCTCGGTCAGCTGGTCCGCCGGGTCGACCGGGTCCGGGTCACCGACTCACTCGGCGCCACGCTGCTCATCGTCGTCGGGGTGGTGGCCTTCGGCACCCTGATCGTGCTCAGCCGCATCCCGGCCGGCACCCAGGCGATCACGGTCTGCCTTACCGCGAGCGGAGTCGCGCTCACCGTCGCCCGGCTCACCGACGCCGTGCTGCCCTGGCCCCGGCTGGCCCCGCAGGTGCCCCGGGGCGCCGCCGGCGTGGTGGCGGGCGCCATGGTCGGCACGCTGATCAGCGCGCTGCTCGGCGGTTACCTGGTGGCGCCCTTCACGCCCACCCGGGCCGCGGTGATCGGCCTGGTCGCGGCGGTCACCGCAGTCCTCACCGACCTCGCCGTCGGGTACGCGGAGGCGGGGCGGCTGATGGCCGGCGAGCCGCCCACCATGTGGGTCGCCCGGCACATGCAGGGTCCGCTCGGTGGCTTCGCCCTTGCCGCACCTGCCGCGTACGCCATGTGCATGCTCTTCCTCTGAGCCACGGTTGAGCCCGGAGCCGGTCGGGTACCTACGGGTGCGCCGCCCTGCGGCACCGGTACGAGCGCCCCGTCGCACCGCGGCGGGCGGAGACAGGAGGCGGCGTGGCCCAGGACTATCCGGCGGACGAGGTCCGGCCCCGACGGCGCGGTCGCAAGCTGCTCATCGGCCTGGTCGTCCTGCTCCTGGTGGTGGCCGGCCTGCTGGTGGTGGCCGACCGGGTCGCGGTCGGCGTGGCCGAGAGGGAGATCGCCAAGCGGGTCAGCCAGGAGGTCACCAAGCAGGGCGCGCAGTCGGCCGCACCAGAGGTGCAGGTCGGCGGTACGCCGTTCCTGACGCAGGTGCTCGACGGCCGTTACGAGCGGATCACCATCAAGCTGCGGGACGTGCAGGCGTCGGTCGAGGGCGATGCCGTACGGCTGCCGGTGCTTGACGTCGACGCGCGTAACGTGCGGGCCTCCCTGGACACGCTCCGGACCGGTCAGGGCGATGTCGTGGCGGACACCGTGAACGGCACCGGCACGATCAGCTACGACAGCCTCGCCGCGTTGCTGGACCGGCCGGGGCTCACCCTCGGGGAGCAGGGCGGCAAGCTCGCCGTCACCGCTCCGGTCGACGTCCTCGGCCAGAAGTTCACAGTGGCCGGCACCGCCGACGTCACAGTTGCCAAGAACGGCGCCGTCGCCCTGCGCTTCAACAACCTGGACGCCGAGGGTCTGCCGAACCTGCCGCTGGCCCGCACCGTGCTGAACAACTACGCCAAGGGCATCTCGATCGACGTGCCGCTGCCCGACCTGCCGTTCCAGTTGGCGCTTCGGGAGGTCCGGCCGTTGCCCGAGGGGTTGGCGGTCACGGCCGACGCGAAAGATGTGCCGATCAACTCCGTCAGCTGACCGGTGGGACAGGGAACAGCCGGTGGCCCTGGCGATTCCCGGATGGTGGTCGGCTCAGTGGCAGCCAGGTCACTGGCTGGTAGGCTCCCTGACCATGGGGACTCACCTCACCAAACGGCGCGCGGTCGACCTGTGCCGCGTGGCCACCTGCCTGTGTCGCCCCGTCATCTGACGGCGGGGCTGTCTCCGGCCGCCTGATCGGCGGCCTCCGGCACGCAGGGTTCTCGTACCCTCCGGTGATCCCATCGAACGCCCGGCAGCGGCGCCGTCGCACGAACCCGTGATCCCGTCCTTCAGCTGGGTCCCGCGCGTGGTGCGACAGTTACACCCATCGATACTCACGCGCTGGCTCACCATCCATCCTCACCAGGGAGTGATTCGATGAGTCGCGACACCGCACTCGTCTCGGCCGAGTGGGCCGAGAAGAACCTCGACGCCCCGGGCGTCGTCTTCGTCGAGGTCGACGAGGACACCTCGGCCTACGAGACCGGCCACATCGCCGGCGCCATCAAGATCGACTGGAAGACCGACCTCCAGGACCAGGTCCGTCGGGACTTCGTCAACAAGTCCCAGTTCGAGGCGCTGCTCTCCGAGCGGGGCATCAGCAACGACGACACCGTCATCCTGTACGGCGGCAACAACAACTGGTTCGCCGCGTACGCGTACTGGTACTTCAAGCTCTACGGCCACCGCGACGTCAAGCTGCTCGACGGCGGCCGCAAGAAGTGGGAGCTGGACGCCCGCCCGCTGGTCACCGACACGGTGACCCGCCCGGCCACGCAGTACGTCGCGCAGGAGCCCGACACGTCCATCCGTGCCTTCCGCGACGAGGTCGTGGCCGCGATCGGCACCAAGAACCTGGTCGACGTGCGCAGCCCCGACGAGTTCGCCGGTCGGCTGCTCGCCCCCGCCCACCTGCCGCAGGAGCAGGCGCAGCGGGCCGGCCACATCCCCACCGCGATCAGCGTCCCGTGGTCCAAGGCCGCGAACGAGGACGGCACCTTCCGGTCCGACGACGAGCTGCGCAAGATCTACGGCGACGCGGGGCTCGACGACGGCAAGGAGACCATCGCGTACTGCCGGATCGGTGAGCGCTCCTCGCACACCTGGTTCGTGCTCCAGGAGCTGCTCGGTCACCGCAACGTCAAGAACTACGACGGTTCCTGGACCGAGTACGGCTCGCTCGTCGGCGTGCCTGTCGCGCTCGGCGACGAACCCGGGGAGGCCTGATCGCCATGACCGCACCCACCGCTGCGGGTTGCGCCGCACCCGACCAGGCCGCCCCGCTGCCGGCCAGCCTGGACCTGGAGAAGGAAACCGTGATCACCGGCATCGTGCGCTCGGCGTCGGACGAGGCCGTGGCTGGCGCGTACGTCCGGCTGCTCGACTCGACAGGTGAGTTCACCGCCGAGGTGGTCACCTCGGCCGCCGGCCAGTTCCGCTTCTTCGCCGCGCCGGGTTCCTGGACCCTGCGGGCGCTGTCCCGGCACGGCAACGGCGACACCGCCGTCACCGCCGGCCGGGGCATCAACGAGGTAACCGTCACCGTCGCCTGACCCACTGCTCTGATCGACCGGGCCGGTCACCCCACGAAGGGGTGACCGGCCCGGTCGTGTCCGAAGGGTCAGAGACCGGTGGCCCGGCAGGACGAGGCGGGGTCGAGGGTGAAGTCGACAGTGTTCACGACGCCCGCCTCGATCCGGATGCGTTGCACCTGCGGCACCCAGCTGTCCTTGCCCACGATCACGTCGTAGCGGCCCTTCGGCAGCCACCAGACGTACCTGCCCCGGGCGTCCGCCGTGAGCGTGTGCCCGGTGCTCGTGCCCGCCCGGTTGACGCGTACCGTCGCGGGAACCCCGACGGTCGCTCCGCCGCAGGTCACCCCGGTGACGGTGCCCTGGACGCGGCCCCAACTGGCAGGTGGTGACACGTTCGTCGTCACCGCGACGGCGGGCACCCGGTACGGGGTGTCGGACGCGATGCCCAGCTCACCGGAGTAGGCGCCCGGTTGGACGACCCCGGCCGCCTCGGTGGCGCTCAGCGTGATGGTCACCGCCCGGGCCGTGCCCGGTTCCAGGGTGAAGGCGTTCGGCGCGGTGGACAGCCAGGCAAGGTCCGCCTCCCCGGCGCAGAGGCCCAGGCCGTCCAGCCGCTCGCTGTCCGTCGACCCCACGAACGGCGAGGGCGAACCGCCGATCTTGTACGCGCCGCAGGCGGCGGCGCCCCGGTACCGGCCGAGTCCGACGTTGGGCAGGTCCCGCCAACTGCCGGCCACCGGGTCGTACGCGATGGTCCGGTTGGTCACCGTCGTCGACGCCGCGGTGACTCCGCCGGCCAGCACCAGCAGGCCACCGGCGGCCGCGTACTGGGAGCCCCACAGGTCCAGCGGCAGGTTCGGCAGCGGGCTCCACGCGTCCGCCGCCGGGTCGTACCGGTAGGCGTCGGTGTGCTCGGTGCTGCCGGTGCCACCGGCGCAGTACACGGCAGCGCCGATCCCGCCGCAGGAGAGCCAGGAGACCGGGTGCGGGTAGGCCGCGCCGGTGCTGAAGGCGCCCGTCGCCGGGTCGAACACGACCAGCCGGTCGGAGTCGGTGCAGTCGCTGTCGAGGCATCCGCCGACCAGGTAGATCCTGCCTCCGGCCACCGCCTGCCCGGCCGCCGCCGCCGGGAACGGGTTTGTCGCCCCGGCCACCGTGGTCCAGGTGCCCGCCCCCGGGTCGTACACGTCCACCGAGGCGACCGTGACGTCGTCCGCGCCCCAGCCGCCGAGGACGTACAGCTTGCCGCCGACCGCCGCCGCGACCGGCTTGGACCGGGCGGTCGGCAGGTCGGGGAGCGCGGACCACACGCCGACGGTGGGGTCGTACCGCCAGGTCTTGCGTTCCAGACCCGAGCCGCCGCCACCGCCCACCGAGTAGATGTCGCCGTCCAGGTTGGCCGCCGCGTTGTCGAAGACCGCCGCCGGCAGGTCGGGGATCCCCGTCCAGGCGTCCTCCGCCCGTGGCGCGTCACCGGTGCCGCCGTACGTCGCGCCGGTGCGGGCCCTGCTGATCCCCTTCATCCTCTGCTCCCGCAGTGGCGCTCCGGCGCGGGACAGCACGTCGAACCGGCCGTCGCGCTCCACCAGGTTCACCGCGGCCGGCGCGGTGCCGGTGTTGCGCACCGTCACAGTCGTGGTCCGGGTGCTGCCGTACGGCTGGTAGGCCTCGACGTCGGTGGTCGTGACGCTGAGCCGGCCGGCGGACAGCGCGAGGTCCGTCCGGCGGGCGTCGTCCGGCGCGACAGTCGCCATGATCGTCATCGTTCGGTACGGGTGTCGCGTGGCGCTGAACCGGTGCGGCCCGGTCGACGCGGAGAAGAGCCAGTAGAAGCCGTCCGGAAGGTTCGGGTCGTCGGGTGTCGCCGCCGACACTCCCCGGTCCTGCGTCCGGTCGGCGCCGGCGACTGTGACTCCGTTGAGCGGTGCGCCTGTGTTGCGGTCGGTGGTCACGCCGAGCAGCAGCCCACCGGGTGCCGGCACGCAGTCGCGGTTGACCACCTGCACGTCGTCCACCTGCCACCACCAGGCGAACGTGCCGTGGAAGCGGAACCGGACCCGGACGGTGGCGGCTCCGGCCGCCGCGTCCAGCGGCACCTCCTCGATCCGTGGCCCGCGCCGGCTGCCGGTCTGGTGCCAGACGGTGGTCCAGGTGCCGCCGCCGTCGGTGGAGACGTCCACGTCGGCCGCGTCGGTGACGCCCACCGCCCGCCAGTCGCTGCGGAATCGCAGCACAGGTGCCGGTGCCGCGCTCAGGTCGAGCGGCGGGGTGACCAGGTCGGTGTCCTGGGTCCGGTCGGAGCCCAGCCGGTCGCTGTCGACGATCGCGAAGGCGCCGCCGCCACCTGTGAGGTTGCCCCGCTGCCCCGGGTCGGTGAAGCTCCAGCCGCCGTCCCCGGTGCGGTTGCGCACGGCCCAGCCGGGCGGCGTGTCGGTCCCGTCGAAGCCCTCGTTCAGCACGGGCGTGGCGAAGCTGCCTGTGTAGCCGGCCGCCGTGCAGGCGGGCTCGACAGGCACCGCGATGTCGGCCGTCACCGGCTCGGCGCCGGTCACCACGTCCCGGCTGACCGTGCGGTAGCCGGGGTAACGGACGGTCACGGCGAGGCGGTAGGTGGCGTTGCCCGCCACTGTGAACGAGTACCGCCCGGTGGCCGGGTCGGTGTGGACCGGCGCGCCGGGTCGTCCGGCGACCTCGATGCGGGCGTAGAGCGGCCAACCGTGCCCGGAACCGTCGGTGACCCGGCCGCTGACGGTGACCGACGGGCTCGCCACCAGGGCGAAGTCACGGGTGACAGCGCCGCCCTCGGCGACGGTGACGGTGCTCGACTGCCCCGCGTAGCCGTACGCGCTGACGCTGACCGTGGTCTCGCCTGCCGGCACGGTGAGCGCGTACCTGCCGTCCGCACCTGTGGTGACGCTGCGGGTGCCGTCGCCGACTGTCGCGCCCGCGATGGGGGATCCGGCAGCGGTCACCGTGCCGGCGACCCGTCCGACAGCGCCGCGCGGAGCGTCCCGCACCGCCGCGTACGCGTCGAGCCGGCCCTCGCCGAAGACGTTGTTGTCGGCGGCGGTGCCCCCGCAGGTGGTGGCATCGACGTCGCGGGCGGTGCGGTCGAGCAGTTCCTCGGTGGCGGCGACGTCGCCCTTCAGGCCGGGTGCCGCAGACCACACGAGCGCCACGGTGCCGGAGACGTGCGGTGCGGCCATGGAGGTGCCGTCGAAGGCGGCGTAGCCGTTGCCGGGGACGCTGGAACGCACGTCGCTGCCGGGGGCGGAGATGTTGGGTTTGACGGACCGCGGGTCGGTGCCGTCGCCCCGGCCGGAGAAGTCGGAGATGGCGTTCCGCGCGTCGTACGAGCCGACGGCGTACGCGTTGGTGTTGTCGCCGGGTGAGCCGGCGCTGCCGCAGGCCGGGCCGTCGTTGCCGGCGGAGAAGACGGGGAACATGCCGGCCGCCCGCCAGGCCGCGATGGTCTGCTGGAACCACGGGTCGCCGCCGGCGCCTCCCCAGGAGTTGTTCACCACGTCGGGGCGCAGGTCCGGGCGGGGGTTCCGCCCGTTGAGGTCGGTGGGGGCCAGCACCCACTGGCCGGCGGCGAGCAGGGAGGCGTCCGAGCAGGAGGTGGCCTCGCAGCCCTTCGCGGCTATCCATGTCGCGCGGGGGGCTACGCCGACCTGGTTGCCGGCGCCGTCGTCGCCGACCATCGTGCCCATCGTGTGGGTGCCGTGGTCGTTGTTGTCGCAGGGCGCGGCGCTGGGGCAGATGCCGGCCGGGTCGTACCAGTTGTGGTCGTGGTCGAAGGTGCCGCCGCCCAGGTTCCCCCGGTACGTGCCGACGAGCGCCGGGTGGTCGTACTGGACGCCGCTGTCGATGTTGGCGACCACCATGCCCTCGCCGCGGTCGCCGAACTCGCTCCACACCTGGTGGGCGTTGATGTTGGTGAGCCCCCATTCGGCGCCGTCGGTGCGGGCGCGGGTGGCGGTCGTGGGTTTCGGCCGCACCAGCGGGTAGCTGCGGGTGGGTTCGATCCGGGCGACCTCGGGCCGTTTGGCGATCTCCTCGGCCAGCGCCCGGTCGCCTGTCACCCGTACGGCGTTGGCGATCCAGTAGGTGGTGTGCGGCGCCCGGCGGGCCGTCAGCAGTGCGCGTAGGCCCTTCTGGGTGCGCGCGGCGGTGGTGGTGAGCAGCCGGTGCACCTCCCGGGCCCGGTCGTCCGGGTCGCGCAGCCGCGTGGTCCGGGCCATCGGCGCGGTGTCGCGCAGGTAGACCAGGAAGGTCCCGCTGCCCGTCGTACCGAGCTGTCTGAGCAGACGGTGGTCCACGCTTGCCCGGGCCGGCGCGGGCTGGGGTGGGGCGGCGACCGCGGGTTGGGCGGTGAGGCCCAACCCGACAGCGGCGCACGCCAGGGCCGCCCGCCGGAGGGCGGCCTGTGTGGTTGATGGTCGGAACATTCTTCCTCCCCACGTCAGGGGTCCCGAGTGATTCGGGGCCCGTGCGCGCACCGTGCGTCCGCCCGGTGCCGAATGGATAACGCCTGTCAGTGCCTGGTCAGTGACGACAGGTGATCCCGGGCGGGGTCGAACCGACGAAATCCATCGGCATGCGTCACTATCAACCGGTGGAATTCACTGGTGGAGGCGGCGTCGCCGGCGCAGGGGTCCCGATCGTCGTCTGCGTCGGCGCGGACGTCTCGGTGCGGGAGCGGGTGGTCCGCCAACTCGACGGCGTCGGCCCGGTGGTGAGCTGCGCCGACCTCACCGAGCTGCGCACGATGCTGTTCCCGGCACCGTCCGGAGCAACGGCTGTGCCGCCGGGGCCGGTCAGCTGGGGTGGGCTGGTCGTCGACCGCGCCGGTCAGCGGGTCACCTGGCGGGGTGACCTGCTTCCGCTCACCCCCACCGAACGCGAGCTGCTCGCCCGACTGATCGGCCCGCCGCTCGTGGTGTGGAGCCACGAACAGCTCTTCGCCTCGGTGTGGAGCGACGCGTACCCGGGTGACAGCGCGGTCCTGCACTCCGCGATCAGGCGGCTGCGGCACAAGCTGCGGAGCTTGCCGGGCGGGCCCCGCGTGCACACCGTGCGGGGCGTCGGCTACCGGCTCGACCCGCCGCCGGGGCCCGCCTGACCACTGGCCGCGCCGGACCCTCCCGACCGCCGCCGGAGGGGAGGACCGCCCGTGACACCATTGCCGGGTGAGCGGTGCTGTGCGGACGGGGAGCGTTTCGTCGACCGGCCCCGCCGCCCCGGCGCCCGCCCGGCGGCGGCGCTGGCTGCTGGCCGTGACCGTCCTGTGGGCCGTGCTGCTGGCCGCGCTCACCTGGACGTCGGTCCGCGACGATCCACCCACCGTCCGGGAGCAGCGCACGCTCGATCAGGCCGGCCCGGTGGTGGACCGGGCGGTCGGCGAACTGGCACGGGCGGCAGGCGCGTCCACGCTGCTGGAACTCGGCCCCGCGCGTATCGCCGCGGGCTGCCGGGTCACCCCGTTCGCCGACGGCGCCCGGCTGCGGCGCGAGGTCGGCGTCCTCGCGCCCGACGGCACCGAACGGTCAGTGCTCGACGGGCTCGCCGAGCGACTGCCGGCGAGCTGGCGCGCGGGCGTCGCCTCCGGTCCGGACGGCCCGGAGCTGTACGCCGACGCCGGGGAGTTCGTCGCCGTAGCGGGTCGCCCGACCGGGGACGGCCGGGTCCGGTTGACAGTCGACACCGGCTGCCGGCCGGTCGGCTCCGGTTACACAGCGCCGCCGGCCACCGGCGACGGCGGGGAGGCCGCCGCCCTTACCGCCGCGCTGCGGGCGCTCGACCAGCCGGCCGACGCCGCGCCGGAGCTGGTCACCGCGCCCTGCCCGGGTGGCGCGACGGCCCGTACCGCGCGCTCCACCGCCGGCCCGACCAACTCGGCGGCCGCGCTCGCCCCGCTGGCCGGCGGCACCCCGCTGCTGGACAACCCGCCGGTGTACGCGTACCGCGCCGGGACCGTCACCGTGCTGGCCGACCTCACCCCGGACGCCTCCCGGCTGACCGCCACCGTCGGCTGCCCGGGCTGAGCGGGGGCACCTCCCCGGTCACCTGCCCTGCCGGTCCTGCGTCTCACGGCTACGACCCAGCGCGTCGACCCGCCCCCAGCGGCCCGGGATGTCCAGCAGCTCCACCCGGCCCATGCCCGGCGGCACCGCCGGATCGATGATCAGGTGCTCGCCCTGCGGCTCCAACCCGAGCATCACCCGCAGCAGCAGCAGGGGGGTGCCCGTCGACCAGGCCTGCGGGCTGCACGCCGTCGGATACTGCACCGGATAGTCGGTGAGGTCGCGGGCGTACCCGGCGAACGCCTCAGGCAGCCGCCCGTCGAAGTAGCGGGACGCGCTGAGCATCGTGTCGCAGATCAGCCCTGCCTCGTCCCGGAAGCCGTACCGCCACAGGCCCCAGGCGATTATCGAGTTGTCGAACGGCCACACGGTGCCCACGTGGTAACCGATCGGGTTGTACCGGCCCTGGTCCTCGGCGAGGGTCCGTACCCCCCACCCGGAGAACAGGCGCGGCCCGAGCAGGTGCTCGACCACCCTGCCGGCCCGCGACTCGTCGACGATGCCGCTCCACAGCAGGTGCCCGATGTTCGACGTCAGCGCGTCCACCTGCCGGCCGTCGGCGTCCAGGGCGAGCGCGTAGTAGCCCCGGTCGGCGATCCAGAAGTCGTGGTTGAACCGCTGCTTCAGCTCGGCGGCCTCCCGCTCCAGCCGGTTGGCGTACTCCGGGTCGTTCCAGAACGTCCGGGCCAGCCGGGCGGCCCGGATCTTCGCGTCGTACGCGTAGCCCTGAAGCTCACAGGTGGCCCGGGGGAAGCCGGGCATCCGGCCGTCGGCGTACGAGATGGCGTCCCAGGAGTCCTTCCAGCACTGGTTCTGCAGGCCGGTTTCCGGGTTGCGGGTCTGGTACCACACGTAGCCGGTGCCGAGCAGGTCGCCGTACGTGTCGATCCACTCCAGGCCCGCCCGGACGTGTGGCTCCAGCCGCTTCACAAGCGCGGAGTCGCCGGTCCAGCGCTCGTACTCGTCGAGCAGGATGATGAACAGCGGCGTCGAGTCGGCCGACCCGTAGTACGGCGAGTGTGGCTGCTCCTCGAAGCCGGCGGTCTCGCCGTACCGGAGCTCGTGCAGGATCTTGCCCGGCTCCTCGTCCCGGAAGTCGTCCACGCGGTGCCCCTGGAGACCGGCGAGCATCAGGATGGTCGGCGGGATCAGCTCCGGCAGGAACGGCAGCACCTGCAACGAGGTGATGATGCTGTCCCGGCCGAAGAGGGTCATGAACCAGGGCAGTCCGGCGGCGATCAGCCGTACGCCCAGGGCGATCGACTCGTAGCGCAGCGCGGCCAGGTCGTTGAGGCTGCGCCGGTACGCCCCGGCCAACGGCTCGCAGTCGCAGCCGAGTTTCGGCGCCCGGTCGATCAGCTCCTGCTGTTCGGCGCGGATGGCGTCGGCGCTGCGGCTGCCGGCGTACGGCAGGGTGGCCCGGATGTCCTCGCCGCGCGCCCCGTAGACGATGGTGGACGCGTGCAGGCGGGTGGTCCACTCGCTGTTGCTGTCGATCCGGATCCGGAAGGTCATGCCGGCGGCGTCGACCTGCGCCGGCGCGCTGGAGCGGATCACCGTCTCCCGGTGGAACGCCTCCCGCCGGTAGACCAGCCGCAACTCGTTCTCGCCGACCGTGACGGTCGTCCGGCCCTTCTTCTGCCGCGCGTGCTTGATCTCGAACAGGTCGGCGAAGTCGGCCGCCATCTCGATCCGGACGGTGAACTCCACCTCCCCGCCGGAGTGGTTGAGCACGGTCAGCTCCTCCTCGAAGCTGCCCACGATCGCCCGGTTGCGGATCACCGACGCCTTGGCGTCCAGGTAGTGCGTGGGTTGACCGGGGGCCAGGAAGAACCTGGTCCGGTACGACTCGCCGGCGTCGATGGAGAGCGAGTGCAGCCGTTCGCCGTCGAGGGTGAGCACCCATTTGGACAGGAAGCGGGTGTCGAAGGAGAACAAGCCGGTGGGGAAGTCGTACGACGGCTCGATGTCCCCCCGCCGGTCGCTGACCATGAAGGTGTTGCCGTCCAGGATGCTGACGAGGTCCTTCACCCCAGCCGCCCGGCTGCCCTACGGGCGACCTCGCGCGGGTCGCGGGTGCCCGGCGGGTCCGGGAAGAACCGCCGGAAGGCCAGGAAGAGCACCACGTTTCCGCTGAACGTGCTCTCGTTGCGCAGTACCGCCGCGATCCCCTGCGCCTCGCCGGCGATCAGCCTGTCGAACAACTCGACGCTGCTGTACCAGATGGCGTCGGCAGGTCCCCGGTTCCGGCTGACCTCCACCGCACCCGGTCGCATCCGGACCAGCCAGTGCTCGGTCTGGTTGCCGGTGCCAAGGTCGATCTGGAGGGTGCCGTCGGCCAGGCCGCGCAGGACGGCGGGGGCGCGAGCCGGCAGTGATTCGAAGAACCTCTCCGTCGCCTCGGTCACAACCGAATCGTAGGCAGCTGTCCGAGTTGTCGGGTCGGTATCCGCACTCCGCCCGCCCGTCGGGCCGACTCGTCGCGGAGGTCAGTAGACGAGCGCCTGCGCGCCCTCGGCCAGCGCCTCCTCGACGAAGGCCGCGGCGCCCGCGATCCGTACACCGGGCAGGACGTCGTCGGGCCCGATCTCCCGTCGGGCCGCGCACTGGGTGCAGGCGGTCACCCGGCCACTGGTCAGGATGACGTGCAGCAGCTCGGCCAGCGGCGCGGAGTGCGGCAACTCGAACTCCTGCGCCCGGCCGGGCACCGCGAACCAGGTCGACTCCCCGGTCAGCCAGAGCGACACGTCGGCACCAGCCGCGACTGCGGTCGCGGCGACCGTGAACGCCTGCGCGCACCGCTCCGGGGCGTCCGCCCCAGCGGTGGCCTTGACGACGAGAGTGCGGGCCATGGGGCCCAGCATAGGATGGTCGGGATGGTTACCGAGATCGGGTTCGTCAGCCTGCTGGTGGCCGGCCTGGGCGGGCTCGCCGGTGGTCTGGTCTACCTGGCCGTACGCATATCGAGAGGACGTTGGTGACGCTGGTGAGCGACGAGAACCCGCTACAGCCGCCGTGGTTGAACGCGCCTCCGGTCGAGGAGTACCCGTACGAGGAGAGCTACGACCTGCGGGTCGGGCCGAAGCTGCATCCGGCGCTTGACGGCCTGCTGCCCTACATCGGTCTCTGGCGGGGCCGGGGCAAGGGCGGATTCCCAACCATCGAGGACTTCGACTACGCGCAGGAGATCCGGATCAGCCACGACGGCCGGCCGTTCCTGCACTACGAGTCCCGTGCCTGGCTCCTCGACGAGCAGAGCCGACCGGTCCGCCCCGCCGGGCGTGAGGTCGGCTGGTGGCGGCCGGTCATGGTGGACGGCCGGGCCACCGACGAGCTGGAGGCCCTGATCACGACCCCCACCGGTGTGATGGAGCTGCACCTCGGCAAGCGCACCGGCACCCAGGTCGAGTTCGCCACCGACGCGGTGGTGCGGTCGCCGACCGCCAAGGAGGTCACCGGCGGGCACCGGCTCTTCGGCATCGTCGAGGGCGCGCTGCTCTACGCGCAGGAGATGGCGGCGATGGGGCACCCGCTCAGCCCACACCTGTCCGCCCGGCTCATCCGGGCCGGCGGCTGACGCTCAGTCGACGGGAAAGCCCAGCAGGGCGTGCAGGGCCGGGGTGCGCGGGCAGGGGTCCCGACGCACCCCGTCGAGCATCCGGACCTCGGTGAGCCCGCGTACCGACGAGCTGAACCAGACCCCGTCGGCGTCGTGCAGCTCCGCTGGCGTGACCATCCGTTCGGCGGCGTCCAGGCCCAGTTCGCCGGCGTGGGCGAGCAGCCAGGCCACTGTCGTGCCGGGCAGGATGCCCGTGGTGGCGGCCGGCACCGTGCACAGCGTGCCGCCGGTGAGCCACACCACGTTGGCGATCGGCCCCTCCAGGGCGTACCCGTCGGAGGAGACCCAGAGCACGTCGTCCACCCCGGCCCGGCGCGCCCAGCGGCGGGCGGCGCTGTTCACCGCGTACGAGGTGGACTTGATGCCCGCCGGCAGCCAGTCCAGTCCGGTACGCGCGTCGGCGGGCACCCCCAGCGGCAGGACGGCAACGGTGATCCCGTGCCGCCGGGCCGCCTGCGAGGACGCCGGCACCTCGGTGAGCGTGGCGTAGACGGTAGGTGGGCCGCCGGCCTCCGAGCCCCGGGTGCAGACCAGCCGGAGCGCTCCCTCCACCGCGGCGGGCCAGCCCGCGCACACCGTGTCGAGCAGGTCGATGAGCGCCTCGGTGGGGGGCAGATCCAGGTCGACGGTGGCCGCCGCCGTGGTCAGCCGGGCCAGGTGCTCGTCGCGCAGCCACGGCCGGCCCTGACGCAGGTGCATGGACTCGAAGAGCCCGTCTCCGCGTAGGACGCCCAGGTCGTCGCCGCGCAGGACGGGTTCGTCGGCCGGGATGAGACCCCGCCCGAGGACGGCGATCCGGGCGTTGGCGGTGGTCGGGGCCGTACCGACGGATGGCGTCACCATGACCGTCGAGCGTAGCGGCGGACGGTCGCACGCAGGAGGGGCCGCGATTGCCGAACTATGATCGGATGGTGTCCGAATCCTCCCTCGCGGAAATGCTCCGAGCCCGTGGCCTGCGGCTGACAGCGCAACGGCAGCTCGTCCTCCAGGCGGTGCTCGATCTGGGTCACGCCACACCGGAGCAGGTGCACACCGCGGTCCGGGAGGTCGCCGCCGGCGTCAACATCACCACCATCTACCGCACGCTGGAGCTGCTGGAACGGCTCGGCCTGGTGACCCACACCCACCTCTCGCACGGCTCGCCGACGTACCACGCGGCAGGTGAGCACCAGCACGTCCACCTGGTCTGCCGGGAGTGCGGCGCGATCGACGAGGTCGATCCGGAGCTGTTCCGCCCGCTCAGCGACCAACTGGCCGCGCAGCGGGGTTTCCGGGTGGACATCGGGCACGTGTCACTCTTCGGCGTCTGCGCACGCTGCGAGAACGGGGACCAGAAATGATCGACATCGCGGGCGCGGTGGCCGTCGAGAGCATCGACGAGGCCAGCCGCGACCAGCCGGATCCGGCGCACGTCGCGGCCGGGGTGCGGGGCGTCGCCGCGCACTACGGCGATCCACTGCGTGAGCAGCGCGTCCTGGACACGGAGGTCGGCCTCGTCGACCGCTCGCACCGGGGCGTCATCGCTGTGCCGGGGGAGGAGCGGGCCGGCTGGTTGCACACGATCACCTCGCAGCACCTGACGGCGCTTGCCGCCGGTGACGGTACCGAACTGCTCGTGCTCTCCCCCCACGGGCACGTCGAGCAGCACGCGCTGGTGGCCGAGGACGGCGAGACCACCTGGCTGGACACCGAGCCCGGCGCGACCGAGGGCCTGCTGGCCTACCTGGAGAAGATGCGGTTCTTCAGCAAGGTCGACCCACGTGACGCCACCGCCGAACGGGCGCTGTTGTCGCTGGTCGGGCCTGCCGCGCCGGAGGCGCTTGGCACGCTCGGCGTGACCGGTCTGGCCGAACCGGACCTGGTCGCGGTGCCCGGTCCGAAGTTCGCCGCCGGGGCCGTGCCGCCGCGGGCGAGCGTTCGGTACGACGTACGGCCGCTGCCGATCGGCGGATGGGCCCGACGCGGGCCGCTCGGCGTGGACCTGCTGGTGCCCCGTTCGGCGATGGACGAGGTGGTGGCGGAGTTGCGTGGCGCGGGCGTGCCGGTGGCGGGCCTGTGGGCGTACGAGGCGATCCGGGTGGCCGCCCGTCGGCCCCGGCTCGGGGTGGACACCGACCACCGGACCATTCCGGCCGAGGTGGACCTGATCGGCCCGGCGGTGCACCTCGACAAGGGCTGCTACCGGGGGCAGGAGACGGTTGCCCGGGTGCACAACATGGGCCGCCCGCCGCGTCGCCTGGTGCTGCTGCACCTGGACGGCGTGACCACCGACCAGCCGCCGACGGCAGGTACGCCGGTGACCCTGGACGGTCGGGCGGTGGGCTTCGTCGGTACCGCCGTGCTGCACCACGAGCTGGGCCAGATCGCCCTCGCCGTGCTGAAGCGGAACGTTCCGGACGACGCCGCTCTGCTGATCGGTGCGACGGCGGCGGCGATCGACCCGTCCTGAGCCGGCCGTCTAGGATCGCCGGCATGACGACAGGGACGTTGATCACGGTGGCCCCGACCGGCGCGGAGTCGGCCAAGGCGGAGGTGCCGGCACTTCCGGTGACGCTCGACGAGCTGCTGCTCACCGCCAAGGAGTGTGAGGCGCTCGGCGCCGCCGTGATCCACGTCCACATCCGCGACGACGCGGCACGGCCCACCCTCGACCCGGCCCGCCTGGCCGAGACGGTGGCGGCGCTGCGGGACAGCACCGACCTGATCGTGCAGCTCTCCTCGGGCGGCGCGGTTACCGACCCGGAGGCGTCCCGGCTCGCGGTGCTCGACGCCCGCCCCGACATGGCCTCCTGCACGATGGGCACTGTCAACTTCGGCGACGACGTGTTCCTCAACCGCTGGGAGTTCATCGTCGACCTGCACACCCGTATGCAGGAGCGCGGGATCGTGCCGGAGTACGAGATCTTCGACCTAGGGCACCTGTCCGCGTTGCAGCGGCTGCTCGGCAGGTACGGGCTGCCGGCGGGCGGGCACGTGCACGTCGACTTCGTGATGGGTGTGCCGGGCGGTATGCCGGGCACCACCGAGACGCTCGTGGCGGCCCACCGGATGCTGCGGGACCTGCCGGAGGGCACCACCTTCTCGGCCACCGGCATCGGGCGCAGCACCATCCCGGTCATGCTGGCCTCGCTGTCGACGGGTGGGCACCTGCGCGTCGGCATGGAGGACACGGTGACGTACGCGAAGGGCCGCCCGGTGGAGTCCAACATGCAGTTGGTCGCCCGGGCCGTCGGCTTCGCGCAGCTCGCCCAGCGTCCACCGCTGACCACCACCGAGGCCCGCGGGCTGCTCGGGCTGTAAGGCCGCGACCGTCCCCCGCCCCTGTCACCCGGGCGGTGGACGTCCTGGTCACCCCGCCGCCGTTGCCCCCGGGAGCGTCGGTACCGTCCAGCACGTGGGAAAGACGTACGAGGGCGGCGCGCCGCTCGCCGAGGTGGTCCGGTCCGGGTTCGTCGAGGGTGTGCACCGTGGCTCGGTGGTGGTGCTGGACGCCGCCGGAGCGCCGGTGGCCGCCGCCGGGGATGTGACCTCTCCGGTCTTTCCCCGTTCGGCGAGCAAGCCGATGCAGACGATCGGGATGCTCCGCGCCGGCCTGCCGGTGACCGACCCGGCCGACCTGGCGCTGGTGTCGGCCAGCCACGCGGGCGAGGACTTCCACCTGGCCGGGGTCCACGCGCTGCTGGCCCGGGCCGGGCTCGACGACTCGGCCCTGCACTGCCCGCCCGACCTGCCGGCGGGGGCGGCGGCCCGGGAGGCGGTGCTGCGTGCCGGCGGCGGCCCGACCCGGGTGCAGATGAACTGCTCCGGCAAGCACAGCGGCATGTTGCTGACCTGCGAGGCGGCCGGGTGGCCGCTGGACGGCTACTGGCGGCCGGAGCACCAGTTGCAGAAGGGTCTGCGGGCCGCCGTGGAGGAGTTCACTGGTGAGTCGGCGGCGGCCGTGGGGGTGGACGGCTGCGGCGCCCCGGTGCTCGCGGTGTCGCTCACCGGGCTGGCCGGGGCGTACCTGCGGCTTGTCGACGCCGAGCCCGGCTCCGCGCCGCGCGCGGTCGCCGACGCGATGCGCGCCCACCCGGAGATCGTCGGCGGTACCCGGGCCGACGACACCAGGCTCATGCGCGGCGTCCCGGGCCTGCTGGCGAAGGTCGGTGCCGAGGGAGTGATCGCGGTGGGGCTGCCGGGCGTCGGCGCCGTCGCGCTCAAGATCGATGATGGCGCCGACCGGGCCCGGATGCCGGTGCTGGTCTCCGCGCTGCGCCGGCTGGGCGTGGACGCCCCGGTGCTCACCGAGTACGCCGAGGTGCCGCTCTTCGGTGGTGGCGTTCCGGTCGGGGCGGTCCGCCCGCTCTGGTGACGCCACCGGGGCGCTGGCTGTGCGCGTTCGGGCAGGCCGGGTGCACTCCCCGCCGCCTCGCGCGCGTCGCGTCTCGGGCGGCGTCGGCGCGCGGTCAGTTCAGGAAGTCGAGCAGGGCCGCGTTTACCGGCTCGGGGCGCTCCAGCGGCAGCAGGTGCGCGGCGTCCGGCACGTCGGGCAGTCGTACCGCGCCGGGGACCTCCGCGGCGATCCGGTCGGCGAGCCGGCTGATGTCCGGCACGTCCGCCGCGCCGGCGGTGACCAGGACGGGCACCCGCAGCTCGCCGAGGCGGCCGATCGCGGGCGGGGACAGCTCGCCCACCTCTACCGCACCGAGCGCCAGCTCGGCGGCGAGGGCGCGCTGGTCCATCTCCTGCGCGAACGCGACGAGGCCGGGGTCGACGTCGGCCGGCTGGCGGCCCGGGCCGACCACCCAGAAGCGCACCTCGCCGGCCGCCCCGGCGACGAAGTCATCCGGGTCGACCTCGCCGACCAGGGCGTCCCAGAGGTCGTTCGCCTCGTCGGACCACTCGTTGCCGGAGACGGCCGTGTCGAACAGCGCGAGCGCGCTCACCCGGTCGGGGTGGGCCAGGGCGGTGTCGAGGGCCACCGCCCCGCCGAAGGAGCAGCCGACCAGGGCCGCCCGGGGCAGGTCGAGCGCGTCCAGCAGACCCGCCACGTCGTCGTGGTGCGCGAAGGGGGTCGGCGGGAGTTCGGAGTCGCCGTAGCCGCGCAGGTCGGGGACGATCACGCGGTGCCGGGAGGCGAGCGCCGGGACCTGCCCGCGCCACATCCGCCGGTCGGCGATGCCGGCGTGCAGCAGCACGACGGGCGAGCCGATGCCGGCCTCGTCGTACGCGAGAACTGCTCCGTTGACTGTGATCTTGTGCACGGAGGGGACGGTACGGACCGGACGAGTCGGGGCGCAAACGGGATGCTGAGACCTTGCTAACTCTGGTTAGCGTTTTGCTTGCAGGAGCTAGCACTCCCGATTAGCGTCAGCGTCATGGCCACACCGAAGGACCTTCCCGACGTCGGCGGGTTCATCCGCGATCTGCGGCGCAACGCCAAGATCTCGCTCCGGCAGCTCGCCGAGCAGGCGGGGGTCAGCAACCCCTACCTCAGCCAGATCGAACGTGGCCTGCGCAAGCCCAGCGCCGAGGTGCTCCAACAACTGGCCAGCGCGCTGCGGGTCTCGACCCCGGCGATGTACCTGCGGGCCGGGCTGCTCGACGACAAGGAGGGTCACGGTGTGCTCGCCGCCATCGCGGTGGACACCGACCTGACGATGGCCCAGAAGCAGTCCCTCAGCCAGATCTACGAGACGTTCCGCCGGGAGAACACGCGGCTGGCCGAGGCGCAGGCCGCCGCCGACACCTCAGGCGCGAGCACCGCCGCCGATCCGGCCGGGACGACCACCCCGACCGATGTCGCCGACCAGCCGGCCGACGTGGCCAACCTCGCGGCCACCGGCCCCACCACCGCGGGCGGCACGCCGACCGAGGCCGTCCTCGAGTCGGTCGCCGTCACCGAGGCGGGCGCCGCTCCCGCCCCGACCAGCACCAACACCCCCGAGAAGAAGGCCGCCGGTCCGGCGGTCCGGAAGGCCGCCGAGGCGGCCGAAGAGGAGACGTCATGACCGAGCCGAAGACCAACCGCATCCCCGCCCCGATCTACGCCGCCGCCGGCGCCGGGGAGTTGGCCCTGGAGCAGCTGCGCAAGCTGCCGAGCGTGGTAGGCGTCCTCGGCACCCGGGTCGTCGCCGACCTGGGCGGCCGGGCCGTGCTGACCGGCTTCGAGCTGCGCCAGAAGGCCACCGAGACGCTGCGTACCGCCAACGAGACCGCCGAGAGCCTGCGCGGCCGGGCGCAGGCCGAACTGGACCTCGCCAAGCTCCGTGAGTCGGCCGACCTGGCCAAGCTGCGCGAGGTCGCCGACCTCGACAAGCTGCGCGCCGCCGCGACCCGCAACGCCGCCGTGATGGTCGCGAGCGCCCAGGCCGCGCAGGAGCGGGCGTTCGCCGCGTACGGCGCGCTTGTCGCCCGCGGTGAGCGGGTCGTCGGCGCCGGTGTGCTGGAGGCCGCCGAGACGGTGAACGCCGACATCGAGGCCACCCAGGCCGTGACGCCGGACACCACCCCTGCCGTCGAGACCACCACCCCGGCTGCTGCCCCGGCCGAGGTGCCGTCCCCGGCCGAGGTCGCCCAAATCGCCGAGGCCAAGCCGGCCGCCGTCAAGAAGGCCGCCCGCGCGCCGAAGGCCGCCAAGCCCGCCAAGGCCGCCGCCACCCCGTCGGCGAAGCTGCCCCGGGCCACCAAGCGGACCCGTCCGGCGGCCGAGTAGTTCGCCGCGTCGACGACCCCGGCGGCGTCCTTGTCGGACGAAGCCGGGGTCGCCGACATAAGCTTGCCGGCATGGCCAACGCCGCGCCGATCTTCGCCTTTGAAGTCCGCTACGTGATCGAGCTGATCCTGCTCGTCTTCGCGCTGATCATCCAGGGCGTCGCACTGGTGCACGCCGTCACGCAGCGCTCCGACGCCTTCCCCGCCATCGGGACGCTGCCCAAGGGTGGCTGGATCGCCATCCTGGCGGTCTGCCTCGTGCTCACCCTGCTCGGTTTCGGTCCGATCAGTCTCTTCGGACTGATCGGCATCGCCGCCGCGCTCATCTACCTGCTCGATGTCCGGGTCGGCCTGCGCGACCTCAGTGACGGCAAAGGTTTCTGGTGAGAGGTTTCCGCTGGCCGCCCCCACCGGACAGCGGGCCCCGCAGTTGGGGTCCCGGCCCGGGCGGGCCACGCACCGGCCGGCCCGCCCTACCGGAGCCGGAGACCGAACTGGTCACCACCCCGCACGGCGTACGCCTGGAGCGGCTGGTCACCGGCACCGGTGATCCGGTCACCGTGTTCGCGCACGGGCTGGGCAACGGCATCGCCACCACCCGCCCGTTCGGCAGCGGCGTGACCGGCCGGAAGGTGTTCTTCCAGTTCCGCGGGCACGGCCGTTCGGACGCCCCGGACGGCCCATGGACGTATTTGGACCTGGCCCGGGACCTGCGCGCGGTCGCAGATCTCACGGGTGCGGATCGCGCGTTCGGGGCGAGCCTCGGCGCGGGCGCCCTCTGCCGGCTGCTGGCCGAGAGCCCGGAACGCTTCGAGAAGCTTGTCTTCTTCCTGCCCGCCGTGCTCGACGAGCCACGCGGGCCGGTGGCCCGGGAGCGCGTCACCGATCTGATCGAGGCGGTGGAGAGCGGGGACGCCTCGGCGGTGGCCGATGTCGTGTCGCTGGAGCTGCCGGCGGCGGTACGGAACACTCCGGCCGGCTGGGCGTACCTGCGGCAGCGGCTCGACCAGCTGCTCCGCGACGGTCTCGCCGACGGCCTGGCCACCCTGCCGGATCAGGCGCCGCTGCGCGACGCGACGGCCCTGGCGGCGGTCACCGCGCCGGCGCTGGTGATCGGCTGCGCGGGCGACGACCTGCACCCGGTCGAGGTCGCCGAGCGGCTCGCCGCCGCGCTGCCCCAGGCGACCCTGCACGTGTACGACCGCCCCGGCGTGCTCTGGTCGGAACGCGCCGACCTGCGTGAGCGCATCTCCGGCTTCCTCAACGAGTAGCCTGCCCTGTCATGGGCGTCACACAACATGGCCGGACGCACCGGCTGGACCTCGCGGACCCGACCCTGCGCGAGTGGACGTGCACGGTTCTGCACGCCGACCCGGAGCAGGGCATCGTGTTGGACCGTTCGGCGTTCTACCCGGGCGGCGGTGGTCAGCCACCGGACCACGGCGTACTGCTGTGGCAGGGCGTGCAGACCCGGATCGTCGGCACCCGCAAGGGCGACGACCCGTACCTGATCCCCGCCGAGGGTGACCCGCTGCCGCCGGTCGGCACCGAGGTCGTCGGCGCCGTGGAGGACGAGCGCCGGACCCGGTTGATGCGTACCCACTCGGGCCTGCACGTGCTCTGCGGTGTGGTGTTCCGCGACTTCGGCGCTCTCGTGACCGGCAACTCGATGGAACCGGGCGAGGCCCGGATGGACTTCAACCTCCCCGAGGTGCCGCCCGACTTCAAGAGCCGCATCGAGGAGCTGGTCAACGCGGAGGTGGCCGCGGACCGCTCGGTAGCCACCCGGGTGCTGCCGCGCGCCGAGGCCCTGGCCCTGCCGGACATCATCCGTACCCAGTCCAACCTCATCCCGCCGGATGAGCAGGAGGTCCGGATCGTCGACATCGTCGGCCTGGACGTGCAGGCCGACGGTGGCACCCACGTCGCGTCCACCGCCCAGATCGGCAAGGTGCAGGTCGTGAAGGTGGAGAGCAAGGGCCGGGCCAACCGCCGGGTCCGAGTCAGACTGGTGGACTGAGACGCTCCTCGCCATGACGCAGTAGAGCTCGCCGGGCGGCGGGATACCTGCAGTGGTCCTGTAGAGCTGCCTCAGATATGGGGCGCGGTGCGGATGGCGTGCGCTGCCCCGTTTGTGGGGCAGCTCTACAGGGAGCGCCGAGGTCCCCCCCGGTTCGTCAGAGCGGTCCGGGAATTCGGACGGCGGTTGTCAGGTATCGCTGACAACCTCGCTGGTATGACCCAACCGCTCACAGGAAAGATCGCGCTCGTCGCCGGCGCCACCCGGGGTGCCGGTCGGCAGATCGCGGTCCAGCTCGGCGCCGCCGGTGCCACCGTGTACGCCACCGGGCGCAGCAGCCGCGCCGGCCGCTCGGAGATGGACCGGCCGGAGACCATCGAGGAGACAGCCGAGCTGGTGACCGCGGCCGGCGGCACCGGCATCGCCGTCCAGGTCGACCACCTGGTGCCCGAGCAGGTCCGCGACCTCGTCGCCCGGATCGACGCCGAGCACTGCCGACTCGACGTGCTGGTGAACGACATCTGGGGCGGCGACCCGCTTGTCACCTGGAACAAACCGCTCTGGGAGCAGCCGCTGGACGCGGGCTTCCGCACCCTGCGGCTGGCCATCGACACGCACATCATCACCAGCCACTTCGCCCTGCCACTGCTGATCCGCCGGCCCGGCGGCCTGCTCGTGGAGATGGGCGACGGCACCAAGGCGTACAACGACGACAACTACCGGCTGTCGGTCTTCTACGACCTGGCCAAGGTCTCGGTCAACCGGCTCGCCTTCAGTCAGGCGCACGAGCTGAAGCCGCACGGCTGCACGGCTGTCGCGCTCACCCCCGGTTGGATCCGCTCCGAGGCGATGCTCGAGCACTTCGGCGTGACCGAAGAGAACTGGCGCGACGGCGCCGCCACCGACCCGAACTTCCTCATCTCGGAGACCCCGGCCTTCGTCGGGCGCGCGGTGGCCGCGCTCGCCGCCGACGAGGAGAAGGCCCGCTGGAACGGCCAGTCGGTCGACGCGGGCACGCTGTCGAAGGTGTACGGGTTCACCGACCTGGACGGCAGCCAGCCGGAGGGCTTCCGGTACATCGTGGAGGTGGTGGACGCCGGCAAACCGGCCGACGTGACCGGCTACCGGTAGAGGGCCCGGGAACGCTCGGCAGCCTCGGCGAACAACCGCCGCAGCTCGGGCGGTTCGAGGACCTCCACCTCGGGGCCGAGCCCCAGCAACTGGTGGTACGCCACCTCGACGGACTCGACGGGCAGCCGGGCCACCACCCAGCCCTGCCCGTCGGGTTCGTCGGCGGCGGCGAGAATCTCGTCGTACACGAAAGGGGCATTGACCAGGTGCCGGAGCTGGCGCAGGCCGGCGGGGCTGAGCCGGACGGTGACCTCGGCCCGCAGCATGGTCCGCAGGAACGAGCCGGCCTGCTCGCGCCAGTGCCCGGCCAGGTCGAAGCCCTCGTCGCGCTCGAAGCGCTCATCGCCCACCTCGACGCCGGTGACCCGGTCGACCCGGTAGGTGCGCGTGTCGTCACCGACCCGGCCGACCAGGTACCAGACGCCGCTCTTGAGGATCAGCCCGTACGGCTGGACCCGGCGGGTCACCTCCCGGTCGCCGCGCCGGTAGCGCACCTCCACCACCCGGTCGGCCCAGACCGCCCGAGCCAGATCGGCCAACCACGGCGGCGGTCCAGTCTCCCGGAACCAGCCCGGCACGTCCAGGTGGAACCGCTGCCCGGCACGGGCCGGGGCGTCCCGCAGGGCCGGCGGCAGCGCGGCGAGCACCTTCAGTTCGGCGGCGGCCACCGCGTCGGCAAGTCCCATGTCGCCGGCCGGGCCGGGCAGGCCCGCGAGGAAGAGTGCCTCCGCCTCGTCCCGGTTCAGCCCGGTCAGCCTGGTCCGGTAACCACCGAGCAGCCGGTACCCGCCAGCGCGGCCCCTGTCGGCATAGACCGGCACGCCTGCGGCGGACAGCGCCAACACGTCCCGGTAGACGGTCCGCTCGGAGACTTCCAGCTCCCGCGCCAACTCGCCCGCGGTCATCGACCCGCGCGCCTGTAGCAGCAGCAACAGCGAGATCAGTCGGGACGCGCGCACCCGTCCATCCTGCCCGGCCCGGCTCAGCGTCCGCCGGGGGTCAGCAGCCCTCTGTCGTACGCGGTGGCCACCGCGGCGGCCCGGTCGTTGACCCCGAGCTTGGCGTACAGGTGCAGCAGGTGCGTCTTGACGGTGGCCTCGCTGATGAACAGTCGAGCCGCCGCCTCCCGATTGGAGGCGCCGCGAGCCACCAGGGTGAGCACCTCCAGCTCACGCTGGCTGAGCGGCTCCTCGGCGGGTGCGCGCAGTCGGCCCATCAGCCGGCCGGCGACGCTCGGCGCGAGCACCGACTCACCCCGGGCGGCGGAGCGTACGGCGCGGACCAGGTCCGCGCGGGGCGTGTCCTTGAGCAGGTAGCCGGTGGCGCCTGCCTCGATGGCAGGCAGCACGTCGGCGTCCGTGTCGTACGTGGTGAGGACCAGCACCCGGGCGGTGCTGCCGGAGCTGGCCAACCGGCCGATGGCGGTCACGCCGTCCATCCCGGGCATCCGCAGGTCCATCAGCACCACGTCAGGTCGGGCGTGCGCGGCCAGCGCGAGGGCTTCGGCACCGTCGCGGGCCTCGCCGACCACCTCGAAGTCGGGGTCGGCGGTGAACATGCCGCGCAGGCCGTCCCGGACCACCGGGTGGTCGTCGACGATCAACAGCCGGATCGGGGCGGTCACCCGGAACCTCCGGGCAGCGCCGGGACGGACGCCGAGACGGCGGTGCCGCTGCCCGGCTCGGACTCGACCGCCAACTCGCCGCCGACCCGGGTCACCCGCTGCCGCATCACGGTCAGACCGTAGCCGCCGCCCGGGTCGCGGGACGCCGGCTGCCCGACGACGTCGAAGCCCGTCCCGTCGTCGCGGACATCGAGGGTGACCACGTCCGTCATGTACGACAGGGTCAGCCCGACCCGTGTCGCGGCGGCGTGCCGGGCCACGTTGGCCAGCGCCTCCTGGGCGGCCCGAAGCAGCGTCACCTCGATCTCCGGGTGCAGGGGACGGGGCGTACCGGTGGTGGCGACCTCGGCCCGCACCCCGTGCAGGGCCGACCAGCGCCCGCCCAGCTCGACGAGGGCGTCCGGGAGCCGGGCGGTCTCCAGCGACTCCGGGCGAACCGCCCGCACCGAGCGGCGGGCCTCCGTGAGGCTCTCCCTGGCCAGCGCGAGCGCGTTGTCGACGTGCCGGCGCCAGTCGGCGGACCGGTCGCGGGTCTGCTCGGCCGCCTCCAGTTGGGTGATGATGCCGGCCAGCCCCTGGGCCAGGGTGTCGTGGATCTCCCGAGCCATCCGTTGGCGCTCGTCCAGCACGCCGGCCTCCCGTGCCTGGGTGAGCAGTTGGGCGTGCAGCCCCTCGTTCTCCCGCATCGTGTCGGCGAGCCGGCGGTTCGTCTCGGCCAGCTCCTCGACCAACTGTTTGCGGTGGGCGTGCTGCCGGCCGGTGATCATGCCGAACCAGGTCAGTCCACCGGCCACGCCCAGGTTGAAGAGCACCAGCACCGACCAGAGCAACCAGTGCGACAGCGAGGTCGGCGGGCCCGCGCTCTGCGAGGTGGCCGTCAGGACGGCCGTGGCCGCCACTCCGACGAACTGCCAACGGCCGGGCAGCAGGGACGCGTGCAGGAAGCCCGCCCAGGAGAAGAAGCCGTACCACGGGCTGTCGAGCACCAGTACGGCGCTGAGCGAGATCAACCCGACGTAGTAGACGGCCATCAACCCGCGCCGAGCCCCCCAGCCGGGGTGCAGATTGATGAACCAGGCGATCCAGGCCGCCGCCGCGGCGGCGACCAACAGGTCGGGGGCGAACGAGATGCCCCCGGGGGCCGGCGCGGCGGCGGTGAGCAGTGCCCCGACGGTCAGCCCGACATACGGCACTGTTCGGTACAGGCCAGCCTCCCGGCTCTTCCAGGCAGCCAGCTGGTCAACCTGGTCAGGGGTGCTGGTCATCGAACCTCGCTCATTCCCAGCGGAACAGTTTCGCCGCGCCGGCACCTGCCGCCACGGCGATCACCGCCATTATCGCCAGGTGCAGCGGCTGCGGCGACGTGCCGGTCCAGGCGTCGAGCAGCGCCTGCACCCCGGGCGGGGTGTAGTCGCCGATCCGCGCCACGGCGTCCGGTAGCAGGAACCGGGGCAGGTAGACCCCGCCGAAGAACATGGTGAGCAGGAACAGTGGCACGGCCAGGGCCTGAGCCGCCTTCGTCGTCCGGGCCACGGCGGCGACCAGCAGGCCGAGCGCCAGCAGCGCCGCCGTGCCGAGGACGAACGCCAGGGCGAAGCCGAGCGGGTGCTGGGGGAGCGGCACCCCGAACGCCAACCGGCCGACGACGATGAGCAGCAGCGCGCTGGCCAGGATCGCGGCCAGGGCCACCACCAGTTGGGCGGCGAGCAGAGCGCCCGGGTGCGCCGGAGTGGTCGCCAGCCGACGCAGCACGCCGCGTTCCCGGTAGGTGGCCAGCGCAATGGGCATCGTGTTCACCCCCACCATGGCCAGGGTGACCACCAACAGCGACGGGGCGAAGTAATTGACGAAGTTCTGCCCGTCGAAGTTCGGATCCGGCTCGCGTAGCGAGGGAATCAACCCGAGCACCACCAGGATCATTGTGGGCAGCCCGACTATGGTGAGCAGCGTCGGCAGGTCCCGCAGGTAGAGCCGCGCCTCGATCCTCAGGATCTGACGGAAGGCGTGCATGCTTTCCTCTCTTCAGTCGACGGGGCGGTGCCCGGTCAGCTCGACGAAGGCGTCGTCGAGGGTGGACTGCTCCAACCGCAGGTCGGCGGCGACGATCTGGTTGCGGGCGAGCACCGAGGTGACGGCGTGCAGCAGGTCACCGGTGCCGGTCACCACCACCTGACTGCCGGTGCGCTGCACGCCGGAGACCTCGGGCAGGTCGGTGAGGAGCCGGTCATCGACCGGGGCGGACGGCCGGAACCGGATCCGCTGCTCGGGAGCCACCGCCGACACCAGGCCCGCCGGGCTGTCCAGGGCGACGACGCGTCCCCGGTCGATCACCGCGACCCGGTCGCAGAGCCGCTCCGCTTCCTCCATGAAGTGGGTGACCAGCACGATCGTCACCCCGCTGTCCCGGACCTGTTCGATGAGCCCCCAGGTGTCCCGGCGTGCCTGCGGGTCCAGCCCGGTGGTCAGCTCGTCGAGGATCGCGATCTCCGGGTTGCCGACCAGGGCCAGCGCGATGGAGAGCCGCTGCTTCTGACCGCCGGAGAGCTTCTTGTACGCGGTGTTCCGCTTCTCGCCGAGGCCCAGCTTGTCGATCAGCGCCGCCGGGTCGGCCGGGTTGCGGTAGAACGAGGCGTACAGCTCCAGCGCCTCCGCCACCCGCAGCCGGTCCGGCAGTTGGCTCTCCTGGAGTTGCACCCCGACCCGCTGCCGGAGCTGCGCCGCGTCCCGGCGGGGGTCGAGCCCGAGGACCGACACCCCGCCCCCGTCGGGGACACGCAGCCCGGCGACACACTCCACGGTGGTGGTCTTGCCGGCGCCGTTCGGGCCCAGGACGCCGAAGATCTCGCCGGCCTCCACAGTGAACGACACGTCCTCCACGGCGACCAGATCGCCGTACCGCTTTCTCAGGTGGGTCACCTCGATGACCGACATCGTGCCGCCCTTCGCCGCTGTCTTCGTACCCCTCAAGGGTTGTCGGGGTGACCCGGCGGCGAATCGACTGGTAGGCGGTGATCCCCGGCGTTCCCGGTGGATCATCCACGTCCGTCAACCGGTTGATGTGGACGCGAAGAGTCGCTGCTAGGGCTCCACCCGGCGGACCGGATCACCGGTCGATAGGCTGCTCGATCGTGGATGTCAGCAGAGTGGCCAGCCCGGTGACCGGGGTCGTCGGACGCTTCTTCGCCGGTGCGGGGTTACTCCTGCGCGGCCTTGGCCTGTACGTCCGCAGCCCGGGGCTGATGCTGCTCGGCATCGTGCCGGCGCTGATCTCCGGTGCGCTCTTCCTGGCCGCGCTGGCCACCCTCGTGTACTTCGTGGACGACCTCGCCGCCCTGGTCACCCCGTTCGCGGACGACTGGTCGACGACCGGCCGCAGCCTGGTCCGGGTGATCGCCGGGCTGGCCTTCCTGGGGCTCGGTGGCCTGCTCGGCGTGCTCACCTTCACGGCCGTGACCCTGGTCATCGGCGACCCGTTCTACGAGAAGATCTCCGAGCGGGTGGAGGAGCGCCTCGGCGGCACCCCCGAGGCGGTGGAGGTGCCCTTCTGGTCGTCGCTGCGCCGCAGCGTCGCCGACTCGGTACGCCTGGTGGCGCTCACCGCGCTCGTCGGCATCCCGCTCTTCCTGGCCGGTTTCATCCCGGTGGTCGGCCAGACGGTCGTACCGGTGATCGGGGCGGCGGTCGGTGGCTGGTTCCTTGCCGTGGAGCTGGTCGGGGCGCCGTTCTACAGGCGGGGGATGCGGCTGCCGCAGCGCCGGACGATCCTCAAGGCGGACCGGCCGGCGGCGCTGGGCTTCGGGGTGGCGGTCTTCCTCTGCTTCCTGATTCCGCTCGGCGCGGTACTGATCATGCCAGCTGCGGTCGCCGGTGCGACCCTGCTGGCCCGCCGGTCGTTGGGCCAGTCGACCGAGGAGCGCTGACATGCAGATCACCCTGGTCGAGGGGGACATCACCACCGAGCGGGTGGACGCGATCGTGAACGCCGCCAACTCGTCCCTGCTCGGCGGTGGCGGGGTCGACGGCGCCATCCACCGGCGTGGTGGACCGGCCATCCTGGCCGAGTGCCGGGCGCTGCGCGCGTCCCACTACGGCAGGGGTCTGCCAACCGGCCAGGCCGTCGCGACCACCGCGGGGGAGCTGCCGGCCCGCTGGGTCATCCACACCGTCGGACCGGTGTGGTCGGCCAGCGAGGACCGGTCGGCGCTGCTGCGCGACTGCTACGCCAACAGCCTGCGGGTGGCCGACGAGCTGGGCGCGGCCAGCGTGGCGTTTCCGCTGATCTCCGCCGGCATCTACGGCTGGCCGGTCGACGATGCGGTCCGTCAGGCCCTGTCGGTGCTGCGGTCGGCTGGGCCCGCCACTGTCGCCGAGGCTCGCCTGGTGCTGTTCGGGGCGGACACCCACGCCACGGCCCGCCGCGTCCTCGACGCCGCCTGATCACTTCGCCTGCGGCAGGCTCTGCCTCATCGCCGACAACAGGGGTGTGAGCCCCGGGAGCCGTTCGCGTGCGTTCCCGCAGGTGCCGTGTGGCGGGGGCGACAGCTGACGACGTCATGTTTGCCGACATGCTGTTGATAACATGTCGACATGATGTCGATAATCCACGAGGGTGGGCGCTGATGTTCCTCGCGATTCGTGAGCTGAACTTCGCCCGGCTGCGGTTCGTTCTGATGGGCGCGGTGATCGCGCTGATCGCCGTGTTGATGGTGATGCTGTCGGGGCTCTCGGTCGGGCTGGTCCGCGACGGCGTCTCCGGGCTGCAGAACCTGCCGGTCACCTCATTTGCCTTCGCCAAGGACGTCCAGCATGACTCCGCCTTCTCCCGGAGCGTGGTGGACCTGTCGGCTGTCGACACGTGGGCTGCCCAACCGGGCGTCGCGGACGCGACTCCGTTCGGCAACACGCTCGTGAACACGCGTACCGACCGTGGGACGGAGGCCGACCTGGCGCTGTTCGGCGTCCAGCCCGACTCGTTCCTCTCGCCCTCGGTCAGCCAGGGTGAGCGGTTGGGCACCGCGGACGGGATCGTGGTGAGTCCCACGGCGCTTGACGCCGGACTCCAGATGGGCGACATCGTCACCATCGACCGGCTCGGCACGCGGCTGCGGGTGGTAGGCGTCACCGAGCAGCAGGACACCTTCGGGCACGTGGACGTGGCGTACGTGCCGTTGGCGGCGTGGCAGGCCATCAAGTCCGGCACCGCTCCCGGCGCCGACCTGCCCGAGCGTGCCGCAACGGAGATCACTGCGGTGGCGGTCCGCGCCGACGACGGGAAGTCCGTCGACCTGGCGGCGGGCGACGCCGCTGCGGGCACCGAGAGTCTGACCCTGAAGGAGTCGTACGGCGCCTCGCCGGGGTACACCGCCGAGACGACGACCCTGCAGCTGATCCAGGGCTTCCTCTACGCGATCTCGGCACTGGTGGCCGGGGCGTTCTTCGCGGTCTGGGCGATCCAGCGCAAGTCCGAGGTGGCAGTTCTGCGGGCGCTGGGCGCCTCGACCGGCTGGGTGTTGCGGGACGCGCTGACGCAGGCGTTCGTGCTGTTGGCCGCTGCGGTCGCCATCGGCGTGGGGATCGGGGTGGCGCTCGGCGCCCTCATCACCGGAAGCGGTGTCCCGTTCGCGTTGAGCATGCCGAGCATCTCCGCCGCCGGGGTCGGACTGGTGGCTCTCGGCCTCCTCGGGGCGGGCGCTGCGGTCATCCGAATCACCTCTGTCGACCCGGCCACCGCTCTGGGAGGAAACCGATGAGCAGCCGCCCCGCCCCGACCGCCTCGACCACACCCGCCGGCGACGCCTCCGAACTGCTCGGGCTGGTGATGCGCGGTGTGTCCCTGCAACACGGCAACGCCGCCGAGACCGTGCAGGCGCTCGACGACGTCGACCTGACGGTGCGACCCGGTGAACTCGCCGCGGTCGTGGGTCCGTCCGGCGCGGGCAAGTCGAGTCTGCTCGCCGTGGCCGGCGGCCTGGCCCGACCCGATCGGGGGACGGTCACCGTGGCCGGTCAGGACATGACCGTGTCGAGTCGTCGCGCGCGGACCACGCTGCGTCGCCAGCATGTGGGATTCGTGTTCCAGTCGGGCAACCTGCTCCCCGCGTTGACCGCCGCCGACCAGTTGCGGCTGCCCCTACGGTTCGGGCCCCGGAAGGAGCGGTCCGACCGTGACCCGCTGAAGTTGCTCGCGGACGTCGGCATGACGGACAAGGCCGACAGGCGCCCGCACCAGCTTTCGGGCGGCGAACGCCAACGCGTCGGTATCGCCCGGGCGCTGGTCACCGATCCCAGTGTGCTGCTGGTGGACGAACCGACGGCGGCGCTGGACCGGGCACGCAGCCACGACATCGTGCAGCTGCTGGCCCGCGAGGCCCGCCAGCGCTCGGTCGCGGTGGTCATGGTCACTCACGACCACGAGGTGCTGCAATATTGTGACACCGTCTACGAGATGGTCGACGGCAAGCTCGCGGCCAGCAGCTGATCACGACGGCAGGGTGCGGGACGGGGCGTAGGACCGGACCGGTCGCGCCGTCCGGAGCGGAAGGGGACGGCGTGCCGAAAATCCAGGCCCCGACCGTCGCCGAGCACCGGGCGGCGCAGCGCGCCGCGCTGCTCGACGCGGCCCGCACCCTGCTGTCGAAACATCCCGAGCAGATCCCCGGCCTGGCCGAGGTGGCCCAGGCCGCCGGTCTGGCCCGATCCAGCGCCTACTCGTACTTCAAGTCCCGTGCCGACATGTTCGACGCCCTCGTCACCGACACGTTCCCCCGCTGGTCGGCGTACGTCGAGAAGCGCATGGACGCCGCCACCACGCCCGGGCAGAAGATCCAGGCGTACGTGGATTCCAACCTGCAACTGGTTGCCCGGGGCGATCACGCGCTGGCGCGGGCGCTCGCCTCGGTCGGCAACAGTGAGACGCTCGCCAGTTCCAGCCGACTCATGCACGACCGCCTGGAAGCCCCGCTTCGCGCGGCGCTCACCGACCACGGCTCCTCCGATCCGGTCCGGATGGCCGAACTGGTCCAGTCCATCGTCTACGCCCTGAGCCGGATGATCGAGGGCGGTCTTCCCCTGCGTACGGCGACACGTCTCGCCCGTGAACTCCTCAGCCCGTACCTCGACCGCGACGAGGGCTGAGGGCCGGCCGCCCGGGTGGCGGACAAGCCAGGGCGGTCAGCTCAGATCGGCGAGGCAGGACCACTGGGTTGCGACGGGCCGGTAGCCCAGCCGTGCGTTGATCGCCAGCATCGCGGCGTTCGCCTCGTCGTTCGACGTGTACGCCACGCGCACGCCGTCGGCGGCGGCCCGGCTGAGCGCGGCGGTCTTGGCCAGTCGGGCCAGTCCCCGTCCCCGGTACGCCGGCACGGTGCCGGTGTAGTCCGACCACATCCGGTCGCCGTCCCGCTTGACCAGGCTGAAGGCGGCCACCGCACCGTCGACCTCGGCGACGCTGCTGGCCGCCATGTCCAGGCCGAGGTTGTCCCAGACGTCGTTCTGCCAGCTCTGGTAGCTGACCGCGTCGACGGGTACGTCGCCCGGTTCGTCGGCTGCCGACGCCACGTCCGCCGCGTAGAGCAGGTGCGTGTCCACTTCGGCGATCGGGCGTAGGCGTACGCCCTCGGGCGGGGTGGGGAACGCGGGTGCCGGGTCCAGGTCGAGTGCGGAGAACCGCATCTCGCGGCTCGATGCGAAACCGTGTTGGCGGGCGAAGGGCAACGAGTCCGGCTGGGCCCAGGCCCGCACCCGCCGTACGCCCAGCGGGGTGAGATGGCCGGTCGCGGCGGCCAGCAGCGCGGTGCCGATGCCGCGACGCCTGTGCTCCGGGTGCACGTGCAGCAGGTTGATGTCGCCGAAGTTCGCCGTCGAGGTCCGTTCGTTGGGCTCGGCGGACACCCAACCGACCACCCGGTCGTCGACCTCGGCCACGAAGGCCGTCCAGCCCGGGGTGGGAGGGGGGTCGGAGAGCATCTTGCGGGTCGACTCGACCCCACGCACCAGGTACGGGTAGACCTCCGCCCGCAGCGCCACCACGGCCGGCGCGTCGTCGGGCTGCGCCACGCGGATCCGCATGTCAGACCCCCGTCCGTACGGCGGCGACAGCCTCGGCCTCGACGAGCTGGTCGCCGTGGCCGGGCACCACCTCCCACGCGGCCACCGGATCCGCCTTGCGGGACGAGGCGTACGTGGAGAGGACGGGGACGTACGGCGAGACGGCGGCATCCGGCATGCCGGCGACGCTAACGGGGATCGACGGGCTGAGCCACGCATTAACGAGCGGGCCGCGCCGGGCCGAACCGCTCAGGCCGAGTCGCGCACGATCAGCTCGGTGGGGAGCATGACGGCCGGTTCGATGGTCTCCCCGGCGGCCAGCCGGAGCAGTTGCCGGGTCATCCGCCGGCCGATCTCGACGATGGGCTGCCGGACGGTGGTAAGCGGCGGTTCGGTGTACGCGGCGGTCTCGATGTCGTCGAAGCCGACCATCGCCACGTCCTCGGGCACGCGGCGGCCGGCCTCGCGCAGTGTGCGCAGGGCGGCGTGCGCCATCAGGTCGGAGGCGGCGAAGACGCCGTCCAGGTCGGGATGCTCGGCGAGCAGTCGCTGCATCGCCGCGCCCCCGGACTCCCTGGTGAAGTCACCGAAGGCGACCAGTTCGGGCAGCCCGGCGGCGGCCACGGCGGTGCGGTAGCCGGTGAGTCGTTCGATGCCGGCGACCATGTCCTGCGGGCCGGCGATCGTGGCGATCCGTCGGCGACCGCTGTCGATCAGGTGCCGGACGGCTGCGGTCACCCCACCGACGTGGTCGACGTCGACGTACGGCACGGGCACGTCGCCGAGCGGTCGGCCACTGCACACCACAGGGATGCCGAGCCGGGCGAGGGTGCCGGGCAACGGGTCGGCGCCGTGCAGCGACGCGAACAGCACCCCGTCCACGTGCCGGCCCGTGGTGTACCGCTCGACCCGCTGGTGCCCGGCCGGTGAGCCGGCGAGCATCAGCACCAGTTGCTTGTCGGCCGCCTCCAGCTCCTGGCTGACGCCGCGGATGATGCCGGGGAAGACCTGGTCGTCGGAGAAGACGCGGGTGGCCGCCTCCGGCATGACCAGGGCGATCGAGTCGGTGCGCTGGGTGACCAGGCTGCGGGCGGCCAGGTTGGGGACGTACCCCAGCTCGGCGACGGCCCGGTTGACGGCCTCGCGGATCGGCTCGGCCACGGTGGTGGAGCCGTTGACCACGCGGGAGACGGTGGCCCGGGAAACCCCTGCCCGTGCCGCCACCGCCTCAAGCGTCGGCCGGTGTGCCGTCGTCATCGTGACCCTCCCCCCGCTCGTCACAGCCCGTTCCGGGAGATCACCTCCTGGTACCAGCGGGCGCTGGCCTTCGGTGTGCGCCGCTGGGTCAGGTAGTCGACGTGCACGATCCCGAACCGCTTGCGGTAACCCTCCGCCCACTCGAAGTTGTCCAGGAATGACCATACGAGATAACCGCGCAGGTCCACGCCCCGGGCGATCGCCTCGTGCGCCGCACGCAGGTGCCCGTCGAGGTAGGCGATCCGGTCGGTGTCGATCACCTGCGCCGGTCCGTCGGGCGAGTCGGCGCCCGGCTTGTCGGGGAACGCCGCGCCGTTCTCGGTGATCAGCAGCGGCACGCCCGGGTAGTCGGCGGCGATCCGCTCCAGCAGCCGGGTCAGGCCGGCCGGCTCGATCATCCACCCCATGTCGGTGAGCGGTCCGGTGGGCGGCAGGAAGTGCACGACACCCTCGGTGCCCGGGTACGCGGCGTTGCCGGCGCCGTCCGGCCGACCTGCCACGTAGCCGGGTGCGTAGTAGTTGATCCCGAGGAGGTCGATCGGGGCGGCGATCAGCTTCTCGTCGCCGTCCCGGATGAACGTCGGCTCGACGATGCGGGCCACGTGCTCGAGGACGTCGTCGGGGTAGCCGCCGGCCAGCAGCGGGTCGAGGAAGATCCGGTTGTGCAGGCCGTCGACCAGGCGGACCGCTGCGGCGTCCACCGCGCTGTCGGGGTCGGCCGGCCGTACGTCGGCCGGGTTGAGGGTGATGCCCACGCTGCGCGCGCCGGCCGCGCGCAGCGCCCGCGCCGCCAGGCCGTGCCCGAGCAGCAGATGGTGTACGGCCGTGAACGCCGCCGCCGGGTCCTGCTCGCCCGGGGCGTGCACGCCGTTGCCGTACCCCAGGTACGCCGAGCACCACGGCTCGTTGAGGGTGGTCCACACGTCCACCCGGTCGCCGAGGCGGGCGTACACGGCTGTGGCGTACGTGGCGAAGTGCTCGGCGGTGTCCCGGTTGGTCCAGCCGCCCCGGTCGCCGAGGGTCTGCGGCAGGTCCCAGTGGTAGAGCGTGACGATCGGGTCGATGCCCTGCTCGAGGAGCGCGTCGGTGAGCCTGTCGTAGAAGTCCAGACCGCGCGGGTTGGCCGGGCCGGTGCCGTCGGGCTGGATCCGGGGCCAGGAGACCGAGAAGCGGTACGCCCGCAGCCCCAGGTCGGCCATCAGTGCCACGTCGTCGGCGTACCGGTGGTAGTGGTCGCAGGCGACGTCGCCGGTGTGGCCCTGGTACACCTTGCCGGGGGTGCGGCTGAAGGTGTCCCAGATGGACGGACCGCGGCCGTCGTCGTGGGCGGCGCCCTCGATCTGGTACGCGGCGGTGGCCGCCCCCCAGAGGAAATGCTCGGGAAAACGGATCTCGTTCACGCCTTGACCGCACCTTCCATGATCCCGCCGATGATCTGACGGCCGAACAGCACGAAGACCAGTAGCAGGGGCAGCGTCGCGATGGCAGTTCCGGTGAACACCTGCGACATGTCCTGGTAGTAGCCGTCCGACAGCGCCCGCAGGGAGAGCTGCACGGTCGGGTTTGCCGGGTCGTTCAGCACAGCGTACGGCCACAGGAAGTCGTTCCAGGTGGTCATGAACGTGAGCAGACCGAGTACTGCGGCGGCCGGGCGCAGTGCGGGAACCACCACGTGCCACCAGATGCGGGCTGTGCCGCAGCCGTCCATCCGGGCGGCCTCGATCAGTTCGTCGCTGATGGCCTGGCCGGCGTACTGCCGCATCATGAACACCCCGAACCCGGTGACCAGCACCGGGACGATCACCGCGGGCAGCCTGTCGTTCCATTGAAGCTTCGTCATGAGCAGGTAGAGCGGGATCACGCCGAGCTGCGTCGGCACCATCATGGTCGCGATGATCACCAGCAGCAGGGCGTTGCGGCCCCGGAACCTCAGCTTGGCGAAGGCGAACCCGGCCAGGCTGGAGAAGAACACCACGGAGACGGTCACTGTGGTCGCGACGATCGCCGAGTTGATCAGGCCGGTCAGGAAGTACGCGTCGGTGTTGTCGAACAGTCGGGCGATGTTCGCGCCCAGGTTGCCGCCGGGGGTGACCGGTGGTGGCAGTTGGCCCATCGCGTCGTTGCTGCGGCTGGCGACGACGAACATCCACCAGATCGGGAAGATCGACAGGACGGCGGCGAACACCAGGGCCAGGTAGGTGAGCGGGCTGGCCCGCCAGAGCCGGCTCATCGGGTGGATCCCTTCCGGGCGCTGGGGCGCGCTCCGCCGCCGAGTCGGCGCAGGATCAGCACGTTGACCGCCGCCACGATCGCGATGAGCGCGAAGAGCAGCCAGGCCACGGCCGAGCCGTACCCGAAGTTGTAGTGCGGGGCGAATGCGTTCTCGAACATGTACATGGTCAGGGTCTGCGACTCGCGTAGTGGTCCGCCGCGGATCGGGTTGGTGCCGGAGTTGAACATCCGGGGTTCGGTGAAGAGCTGCAGGCCGCCGATGGTGGCGATGATGGTGCAGAAGATGATCGTTGGCTTGAGCATGGGCACGGTGACCGACCAGAACTGCCTCGCCCGGCTGGCGCCGTCGATGGCCGCCGCCTCGTACAGGTCGCGGGGGATGGCCTGCATCGCGGCCAGCAGGATCAGCGCGTTGTAGCCGGTCCACCGCCAGTCGACCATGGCGGAGATCGCCACCCAGGAGGCGATCCGGTTGGACTTCCACTCGATCGCGTCCATCCCGACCAGGTCGAGCAGCCAGTTGACCATGCCGAACTCGCGGCCGAAGAGCACCCCGAAGACGATCGCCACGGCGGCCGTGGAGGTGACGTTCGGGACGAGCACGGCCATCCGCCAGCCGGTGCGGGCCCGCAGCCCCCGGTTCAGGAGGTTGGCCAGCCAGAGCGCGGCGAGCAGTTGCGGCACCGTGGAGATCACGAAGATGCCCATCGTGTTGACAAGCGCGTGCCAGAAGTCGGCGTCGGCGAGCAGCCGGGTGTAGTTCTCCGCGCCGACGAACGGGTGGTCGGTGCCGAGCAGGTCCCAGTCGTGCAGCGACACCCAGAAGGTGTACGCCAGCGGGTACGCCCCGAAGACGCCGAAGATCAGGAAGAACGGGGCGATGTACAGGTACGGCGAGAAGCGGGTGTCGAGGCGGCTGAACCGACCCGAGGACTGGCGGTGGTTACCGGTTGCCTGTGTGACCGGCGGACGGGCGTCGAGCTGGACGGCCATGCCCGAGAACTCCTTTCGTCGCGCGGGCGGGACCCGGCTTCCGAGGCCCGCCCGCACGCTCGCTCGGGCTACTTGGCGGCGGCCTTCTTGGCGTTGTTCACCGCGTCCGTCCAGCCCTGGGCGGGGTTACGCTGGCCCAGCTCCACGGTCCGTACGGCGTTCTCCACCTCGGTGCGGACGGCCTGGTTCTTCGGGCCCATGTAGACCGGCTTGAGGCTCTTCGCGCCGCTGCCGAAGATGGAGCCGACGGGCGCGTCGGAGAAGTACGCGTTCTTCGCGCCGGTGATCGCCGGGTCGTCGAGCGCCTGCGGCGAGGAGGGCAGCGGGCCCTTGGCCTTGAACGCGCCGATCTGACCCTTGGCGCTGGTGAGGAACTTGGCCAGCTCGATCGCCTCGGCCTGGTGCTTGCTCTGCTTCGGCACCGCGAGGTGCGAGCCGCCCCAGTTGCCACCGTTGCCGGGCACCCGGGCGATGTCCCACTTGCCGGTGGCGGCCGGGCCGGAGTTCTGCTCGATGACGCCCGTCATCCAGGCCGGGCAGGCGATGGTGGCGAACTTCGACTGCTTGAACGCCGACACCCACTCCTCGGACCAGGAGCCGTACTTGCCGGAGAGGCCCGAGTCGATGATGTCCATAGTGGTGTCGTACGCCTGCCGCACGGCCGGGTTGCTGTCGACGACCAGCTTCTCGCTCGTGTCGTAGTAGCTGTAGCCGCTGCTGTTGCCGGCGGTCTGCAACAGGATGGTGTTGAACGTGTTGGTGGCCGCGTCGAGGAAGGACGCCCCGGTCCTGGCGGCGGCGAACTTCTCGCCGGTGGCGATGTAGTCCTGCCAGGTGGGCCAGAGCTTGGACACCTCGTCCCGCTCGGTGGGCAGGCCGGCCTTGGAGAAGAGGTCCTTGCGGTAGCACATGGCGATGCCACCGACGTCGGTGCCGAGGCCGATGAGCTGCTTGCCGTCGGCGGTCAGGCCGGCGTTCCACTTCCACTCGAGGAAGTTGCCCTTGAGGTCGGCGGCACCGTGGTCCAGCAGGTTGACGAAGTTGCCGGGGTTGGCCTTGTACTCGACGAGCAGGCCCTCCTCGATGGCGACGACGTCGCCGGCGCCACGGCCGGCGGCGAGCCACTGGGTGAGCTTCGGTGAGTACTCGTCGAGGTTGGTGCCGGTGCCCCGCTCGACGATCTTCACGTCGGGGTGCGCTGCCATGTACTCCTGGTAGAGCTGTTCGTAGCCGAACTGGCCGAAGACGTCGACGGTCAGTGTGACCGGCCCGTCTCCGCCCTGCTCGTCTCCGCTGCCGCAGCCGGCGGTGACGAGCAGGGCGGTGGTGGCGGCGAGGGCCACCGCTGCGAGGCGGCGGCGCGGGAAGACTGCCATGGGGTTCGGACCCCTCTCAAGGTGATCGATGGCGGTATAGGTGAGAGAGCGCTCTCAGAGGAGGGTGATGGCTAGGTCCGAAGCTTGTCAAGAGAGCGCTCTCTCGAAGTTTCGGGAGAGCCCGGAACGCGAACGCGGGCGTCACCCCAAGAGGTGACGCCCGCGCCGTGGCGGTCCGGTCAGTCGGTACGCAGACCGTCGAGCAGCGTGCGGTCCCCGGTGACGTCCAACGTCTCGAAGCTCACCCGACCCCAGAGCGCCAGCAGGAGGTCGCTCGCGGTGCCGGTGACCTGCGCCCGGGCGTGATGGTCGTCGTGGTCGAAGATGGTCGCCGTGTCCAGCAGGGCCACCCCCTGGCCGCGCAGCCGCAGATACCACTCCTGGGCCGCGTCCGTCGCCGCGAGCTGCACCACGCCGTGCCAGTCGCCAGGCACCTGCCGCCGGCCCGCCGGCAGCCAGGTGTCAAGCACCTCGCTCACCCCGTCCGCCGCGAGCTTCGCCTCCACCGGCTCACCGGCGGCGATGGCGAGCTGCGCGTCCCAGCGGTGCACAGCCGTCTCGTGCGCCATCCGGCGCGGCCAGAAACCCGCCCGCTTCGGCTGCGGGGCCCAGTTCCACACCGGCGCCTCCGGGTCGAGACCGTCGAAGACGGTCATCACCTTCTCGTAGCCCTGCTGCCAGAACTGCAACGGGCTCACACCGGGCGCCAACTCGACAGGTTCCCGGCGGGGCGGAGCGCTCGTCAC
Organism: Micromonospora sp. NPDC047521; assembly: GCF_055587305.1. NCBI lineage: Bacteria > Bacillati > Actinomycetota > Actinomycetes > Micromonosporales > Micromonosporaceae > Micromonospora > Micromonospora sp. NPDC047521. The sequence goes on from NZ_JBVJGN010000006.1 coordinate 353,145, forward strand.
ACCGGAACCGGCGAACGAAGAAACCCAATGGTAGATACCGGCGAGGTGCAAGGTGAGATCGTTGACCGTCCAGCCCGGACAGGACAGCACCGGTGTCTCCGGCGGCGCCTCGGCCACCGCCGCGGCGAAGGCGGGCCCCTCCGCCCGGAGCGCACCGATCCAGAAATCCTTGCTGCCCTGCAGTCTGCTCATCGCCATCCTCCCGGGGGTGCCGGGCGACCAGTGGGTGCCACGGCTACTCCTCAGCCTAAGGTGAAAGACGTGTCAGACGCCTACGCCCAGCCGACAACCGAAGCCGATCGTGCCATCCCTGGTCCACTGGCCAGCTACACCACGCTGCGGATGGGTGGGCCGGCCGGGCGGATCGTGACCGCGACCAGCGCCGACGAGATCGTCCGGGCCGTCCGGGCCGCCGAGGAACCGATCCTCGTCCTGGCCGGCGGCAGCAACGTGGTGATCAGCGACACAGGCTTCCCCGGCACCGTCGTGCTGGTGCGCTCCCGGGGCCTGCGGGTCGTCGCCGAGGACGCCGGGTCGGTCACCGTACGCGTCGAGGCCGGCGAACCGTGGGACGACCTGGTCGCCGCCACGGTCGCCAACGGCTGGGCCGGCCTGGAATGCCTCTCCGGCGTCCCCGGCTCGACAGGCGCGACCCCGATCCAGAACGTCGGCGCGTACGGCCAGGAGGTCGCCGAGACGATCACCGGTGTCGAGGTGTACGACAGGGCCGAGGACACCCGCTACCTCATCCCCGCCGCCGACTGCGGATTCGCCTACCGGGGCAGCATCTTCAAGTACCGGGACCGCTGGGTGGTCCTCTCCGTCGACTTCCGGCTCACCAGGTCCCCGCTCTCCGGCCCGGTGCGGTACGCCGAACTGGCCCGGGCGCTCGGCGTCGAGGTCGGCGACCGGGTGGCGCTTGCCGACGCCCGCGCGGCCGTGCTGCGCCTGCGCGCCGGCAAGGGCATGGTGCTCGACGCCGCCGACCCGGACACCCGCTCGGTCGGCTCCTTCTTCACCAACCCGGTGCTCGACCCGGCGACGTACGAGTCGCTGCGGGAACGCGCCGCCGACCTGGGCGACCCGCCGAACTGGCCGGGCGTCGACGGCATGGTCAAGGTGAGCGCCGCCTGGTTGATCGACAAGGCCGGCTTCGCGAAGGGGCACCCCGGCCCGGACGGCGTGGCCATCTCCGGCAAACACACCCTCGCCCTCACCAACCACAGCGGCACCGCCAGCACCGCTGACCTGCTCACCCTGGCCGCCACCATCCGCGACGAGGTGTACGCCCGCTTCGGCGTGACCCTCCACCCCGAACCAGTCCTCATCAACTGCACCCTCTGACCGACCCCGCCCGCCGGGGCCGGTTAGGGGAGGGGCCAGGGGAGGGTCAGCTCGCCTTGACGCCAGCGGGCGGGGGTGTGCAGGACGGGCCAGCCGGTGTTCTTCAGGTGGGTCACCGCCCGCATCCAGCGTTGGCGGGGGCCGAAGGTGGCGTAGGGGGCGGCGGTCTGCCAGGCGTCGTCCAGGGCCCGGATCAGGTCGTGGACCGGTTCGCCTGGGACGTTGCGGTGGATCAGCGCCTTGGGTAGCCGCTCGGCCAGCTCGGCGGGGCTGCCCAGCGTGGTGAGCTTCGCGGCCACTGTCAGCGTCCGGGGGCCGTCCGCGTCGATCAGCAGCCAGCTGGCGAGTCGGCCCAGCTCGTCGCAGGTCCCCTCGACGAGCGCCCCGCCGGGGGCGAGCGCGGCGGTCATCGTCCACCAGGCCTCGGTCACGTCGGTCTCGTCGTACTGGCGCAGGACGTTGAACGCGCGGACCAGCACCGGCCGGAGCCCGGCCAGTTCGAACCCACCGCGGGTGAAGGTCAGCCCGGGTGGGTCGGCGGCCGGCGCGGCGGCGGCCACCCGGGCCGGGTCGATCTCCAGCCCGACCAGGCGTACGTCGGGACGTACCGCCGCGGCCAGCCGGGCCCGCAGCTCCACGGCGGTGACCGGGGTGGCGCCGTAGCCGAGGTCGACCACAAGCGGATCGGCGGCATCCCGCAGCAGGTCGGCGCAGGTCGCGACGATCCAGTTGTCCACTCTGCGGAGCCGGTTCGGGTTTGTCGTCCCCCGGGTGACCACTCCGAGCGGTCGGCGTCGCGCCGCCGGGCTCATCCCATGCCGACCCGGTGCACCTTGTGCTGGGCCGCCTGCGCCCGTGGCCGGACCACAAGCCGGTCCACGTTGACGTGCTGCGGGCGGGTGGCGCACCAGGCGATGCAGTCCGCCACGTCGTCGGCGACGAGCGGGTCGGGCACTCCGGCGTAGACCGCGGCGGCCCGGTCGGCGTCCCCGTCGAAGCGGACCAGCCCGAATTCGTCGGTCTTCACCATGCCCGGGTCGATCTCGACGACCCGCAACGGTCGGCCGCACAACTCCAGCCGGAGCGTGCCCGCGATGGCCGTCTGCGCGTGCTTCGCGGCCGTGTAGCCGCCTCCGCCCTCGTAGACGGTCAGGCCTGCGGTGGAGGAGACCACCACGATGGTGCCGCCGCCGGACGCCTCCAGCGCCGGAAGCAGCGCCTGGGTGACCCGGAGGGTGCCGAGCACGTTCACGTCGTACATCCACTGCCAGTCGCCGATCGAGCCGGACTCCACCGGGTCCAGCCCGCGCGCGCCGCCCGCGTTGTTGACCAGCAGGGTGACCGGGCCGGGCGCCTGCGCGGCGGCCTCAGCCAGCCCGGCGACCGACTCGTCCGAGGTGACGTCGCAGGTCACCGCGGTGGCCTGCCCGCCGGCGGCGGTGATCTCGGTGACGAGGTCGGCGAGCCGGTCGGCGCGGCGGGCGGCGGCGAGTACGTGGAAACCCTCGGCGGCCAGGCGACGGGCGGTGGCCGCGCCGATCCCGCTGGACGCTCCGGTGACGATGGCGACAGAGGTCATCGGGCCATTGTCACAGCGGCCGCGCGGCCGCCTCCGACCGGGCGTGGCGCGCATCGACGGGCGCCCGGTGATGAGGTCCGTCACCCCGGGCGGGCGCGCTGGCGCATTTCCGTAGCCCGATGGGGAAGATGACATCCGGCGTACAGGTTGACCGAGAAGCGCCGGTCGTGCGGGACGGCATCAACCGTGACTAAGGAGCGGACGTGGCGGAAATGCACACCGGCGTCGGTCGTCAGCGAGGTGCCCGACCGTGGCCCCGGCCCCGCCGGATCGCCACCCTGTCGGTGCACACGTCACCGCTGCACCAACCCGGCACGGGTGATGCCGGCGGGATGAACGTCTACATCCTGGAGGTCGCCCGGCGGCTGGCCGAGGCCAACGTCGAGGTGGAGATCTTCACCCGGGCCACCTCCGGCGATCTGCCTCCGGTGGTCGAGATGGCCCCCGGCGTGCAGGTCCGGCACATCACCTCCGGCCCGCTGGAGGGGCTGACCAAGGAGGAGCTGCCCGGCCAGCTCTGCGCCTTCACGGCAGGGGTGCTGCGGGCCGAGGCGTCCCGCCCGCCCGGTCACTATGACCTGATCCACTCCCACTACTGGCTCTCCGGCCAGGTCGGCTGGCTGGCCAAGGAGCGCTGGGGGGTGCCGCTGGTGCACACCGCGCACACCCTGGCGAAGGTCAAGAACGCCCAGCTCGCGGCCGACGACAGGCCGGAGCCGAAGGCCCGGGTGATCGGCGAGGAGCAGGTGGTGGCGGAGGCGGACCGGCTGGTCGCCAACACCCGCGTGGAGGCCGGCGACCTTGTCGATCGGTACGACGCCGACCCGGCCCGCGTGAGTGTGGTGCAGCCGGGCGTCGACCTGGACCGGTTCCGGCCCGCGCCGGGCGAGCGGTCCGCTGCCACCCGCGACGCGCGTCGCCGGCTGGGCCTGCCGGTCGAGGGGTACGTGGTCGCCTTCGTCGGTCGGATCCAGCCGCTCAAGGCTCCCGACGTGCTGATCCGGGCGGTGGCCGCGCTGCGACGGCGCGATCCGGCCCTGGCCGGCCAGGTGACAGTGGTGATCTGCGGTGGTCCCAGTGGCAGCGGCCTGGACCGGCCGACCGCGCTTATCGAGCTGGCCGCCACGCTCGGGGTGGCCGACCGGGTGCGGTTCCTGCCGCCGCGTACCGGGGACGACCTGCCGGCGCTCTACCGGGCCGCCGACGTGGTCGCGGTGCCGTCGCACAACGAATCGTTCGGGCTGGTGGCCTTGGAGGCGCAGGCCTGCGGTACGCCGGTGCTGGCGGCCGCCGTGGGCGGGCTGGTCACCGCCGTACGCGACCAGGTGAGCGGGGTGCTTATCGACGGGCACGACCCGGTCGAGTGGGCGCTCGCGTTGGGCCGTCTGCTGCCCGACCCGGCCCGCCGCGCCGCGCTGGCCCGGGGCGCCGAGCAGCACGCCCGGCACTTCTCCTGGGAACGGACGGTCGCCGGCCTGCTCGACGTGTACGGCGAGGCGATCGCCGCGCACCGCACCCGCCTCGCCGCCGACCTGGTGGCCGATCCGGCGCTCTCCTGCTCCTGGTGACCGGTGCCGCCGGTCGTCGCCGGGTGGGGTGACCGCGTCGGTCGTAGAGTGGGTCCGGTGAGCCCGAAGAGCGATCTTGCGAGTCTTATCGAGTCGGTCTGCGCCGAGCGGGATCTGGCCTGGGAGTCGACAGGCCCCGGCTCGTACGCCGTTACCCTGCCGGGCACCCACAAGCTCAAGACGATCTGCAACCTGATCGTGGGTGAGCACGCGCTGCGGGTCGAGGCGTTCGTGATGCGCCAGCCGGACGAGCGACGCGAGGAGCTGTGGGCCTGGCTGTTGCAGCGCAACGCCCGGATGTACGGCGTCTCGTTCTCCACCGACGCGGTGGGCGACGTGTACCTGACCGGGCGGGTCAATCCGGCCGGGGTGGACGCCGACGAGCTGGACAGGCTGCTCGGGGCGGTGCTCACGTACGCCGACGAGTCGTTCGACACCATGCTGGAGATCGGCTTCGGCAGCTCCATCAGGCGCGAGTACGAGTGGCGGGTCAAGCGCGGCGAGTCGACCGCGAATCTGGCCGCGTTCGCCCATCTCTTCGAGCCCTCCGGGTCCGGTCCCGACCCGACCTGACGCATCAGGCCCGCGGCCTGTGGTTCGGAGTGCTCCTGACGGGTATGCCGCACCGCGCGGTGCGGCAGGGACCCCCGCGCGCCGAGGACGGAGTGTCGAGGAGCGGAGCGTCCCATGGCTCAGCGGAACAGCTCGGGTCGCGGCGGAACTGCGACCAGGACCAAACGACAGGCAGGTAACCAGACGCCTGGTACTCCTGGAGTCTCCGAGTCGGAGATCTCCCGGATGCGGGTGGACGACATCCGTGGGCAACTGCGCAAGCGCGGTGTCTCCGGGATCTCCGCCCTGCGCAAGCCGGAACTGGTGAAACAGTTGGTGCGATCGATGCGCGCCGGCGCGGGCCGGGGCAGCACCGGCCCGGCGGGTCGGGCCGGCGGCACCAGGGCGTCGGCGGGTCGCGCCGCCGCGACGAAGAAGGCGGCGGCACGGCCGGCGTCGAGCCGGGCGAAGGCAGCGCCGGCGAACAAGAGCGCGCCGGCGAAGCGCGCCGCCGCGAAGAAGACCACTGCGGCGAAGAGAACCACGGCGGCCAAGAGAACCACGGCGGCGAAGAAGACCACTGCGGCGAAGAAGACCACTGCGGCCAAGAGGACCACTGCGGCGAAGAAGACCACTGCCGCAACGAAGAGCACCGCCGCGAAGCGGACCACCGCCGCGCGGAAGTCGACGGGGGCCGGGAGGACCACGGCGACGGCCCGTACCGCGCCCGCGCGTAAGGCGCCGGCACGCAAGGCTCCGGCACGTCCGGCGGCGAAGCGGGCGCCCGCGAAGCGCGCGGCGACCCGGTCGACAGGGGGTACGGCCGCCGGTGGGATCCGGACCGGTCGGGGCACCGGCCGCTCGGTCCGCAGTTCGCAGGTGATCTCGTCGATCGCGGATCGGCCGGAGCGGCCGGGGCGGAGTCTGATCACCGCGAACCACGAGGTGATCCAGCGGTGGGCCCGGGAGCGCGGTGCGAAGCCGGCCACCATCGCCGGTACCGAACGGGACGGCCGGGCCGGGGTGCTGACGTTCAACATTCCCGGTTACCGGGAGAGCAGCCGGATCCGTGAAATCACCTGGGATGAGTGGTTCCACACGTTCGACCTGCGGCGGCTGAACCTGATCTACCAGGAGCAGATGCGGGACGGCCGGCAGAGCAATTTCTTCCGGACCGAGTCACCCGATCGTGAGGACGGCTGAGGTGTTTGCGGGAATGCCGCGGGGGTATGCGGCTGTTGCCAGAGAGCGAGGCCCGAACTGGGGATACTCGTCAGTTGTGATCGGCGAAACAGCCGGTCTGGGTTGAATCCAGAATCCGGGCGAACTAACTTTATTGCACCGCGCCACGCTTGGAAACGTTCGGGGGAGCGGCGGATCGATCAGATCCGCGCACCAGGCGAGGCGCGAGGGGACGGGTGGACAAACCGTTGGGGGACGGTGGCCACCTGTTTGGACCGGCGGCGTGAGCGGGCGATGCTTACGGGGGTGAGTGTTGCCCGCCGCCGCCGGCCCCACCGGCGGGCGCCCACCATGACCTTCGGGCCGTGGTGGGCGCTTTGCGTTGTGCGTACCCCCTTGTCGCCTCAGGCGGTCGGGACGCGATCCGCCGGCTCCCGGCCCGCGGCCCTACGCAGCGCGGCGACGTGCCGCTCCCGGGGTGGCCCGGCGAGCAGGTGGCCGAGCGCGGCCAGCAGCCCCAGGCCGCCGACGATGAGCCAGTGCCGGTCACCGAGGTACTGCAGACTCACCCCGCCGAGCGTGGGAGCGACGAACGCGGCGGCCGGGAACGTCAGGTAGAAGACCGACTGGTAGCGCGCCCGCAGCTGCGGCGGCGCGAGGTCGGCGTTGATCTGCGCGTTGGGTGGGGCGGCGAGCATCGACCCGACGGTCCAGACCACGGCGGCGCCGAGGTAGACCGCGAGGTCGTCCGCGACGGCGAGCACGCCGAAACCCAGCGCGAGCAGCGCGGTGGAGACCGCCAGCACCACGTCCTTGCGGTGCCTGTCGATCAGCCGGGGCACGAACAGCTGCCCGATGACGATCAGCGCGCCGCCCAGGGCGACCACCACCCCGTACGCCGACGGGCCCAGGCCGTCGGACCGCATCGCCAGCGGCATGATCGTCGAGGTCTGGAGGGTCAGGACGGCAAGCACGAAGGTGAGCCCGACGAAGACCAGGAAGGTCCGGTCGGTGAGCGCGGTGTGCAGGCCGGGACGCCTGGTCCCGCCGGAGCCGGTCGTCGGCCCGAGGTCGACGGCCGGCGCGGCCCGTCGCAGGGTCTCCGGCACCTTCCAGCCGATCACGACGGCAGCGGTCAGGGTGGCGCCCGCGTCGACGAGGAACAGGGCGGTGAAACTGGCCTCGGCGAGCACCCCGGCGAGCAGTGAGGCGACCGCCATGCCGAGGTTGAACGCCCAGAACTGGAGGTTGAACGCGCGGGAGCGGCGGTGCGCGGGCACCACGTCGACGATCGCCGCGACGAAGGCCGGGCTGGGCATCGAGTGCACGACGCCGACCAGCGCGGACAGCACCGCGATCAGCACCAGCGGTCGGCTGAACGCCAGCGCCACCATCAGGGCCGCGGTGACGAGGTGCGCGGCGAGCAGGGTGTTCCGGCGGCCCCACCGGTCGGCCAGCACCCCGCCGAGCAGCACACCTACCGCCCCACCGGCTCCGTACGCGCCGACGACCGTGCCGGCCAACGCCTCGCTCGCCCCGCGCGCGTCGGTGAGGTAGAGCGACAGGAAGAGCATCGCGAACGCGCCGGCCCGGTTGATGAGCAGGCCGGCCCAGAGGTACCAGAAGGTGGCGGGGAGCCCGCCGGCAGTGTCGTTCCACCAATGGCGCAGCGCCCGCACCCGACCTCCCTACAGTTCGGCTTCCTAACAGTAGTGGGCCGGGCGGTTCAGGCTGCGGCCTCGGTGGGCTGCGCCGCCCGGGTGGTGCCGACCGGTGCCAGCGCCTCGCCGGAGCGGCGCAGCTCGGCGGCCCGCCGCTCCCGGGCCGGCCCGGACACCAGATGGGCCACCGCCGTCAGGGCGCCGATCACGGCGCAGGCGTACCAGAGCGTGTCGTTGCCGGCGTGCTCGCGCACCAGGCCGCCGAGGATCGGCGCGCTGGCACCCGCGATCTGCCAGGAGAGGGAGAAGACGCCCTGGTAGCGGCCCCGCAGCTCGGCCGGCGACAGCTCGGCGATCAGCGTGGAGTTGGACGGCGAGTTCAGCATCTCGCCGACCGTCCAGATCAGCACGGTGAGGCCGTAGAACCAGGCGGTGCCGGCGAACGCGGTAAGCCCGAAACCGACGCCCATCACCACGGCGGCCAGCGCGAGCACGTGGGAGCGGCTGCGGCCCCGGATCAGCCGGGGCACGAAGAGCTGGCCGACCACGATCAGGATGCCGTTGAGCGCGATCACCGAACCGTAGGTGGCCGGGCTGAGGCCGTCGTCGCCCATGGCGATCGGCAGCATGGAGATGTGCTGGAGGAAGACGAGCGCGGCGAACAGGTTCAGCGCCACGAACCCGAGGTAGACGCGGTCGCTGAGGATCGTCCGCAGGGCGCCGCGCGGGGCCCGTGCCGTGACTCCGGCGGCGGGTCCGGCGTCCCTGGTCTCCGGCACCCTGACGAAGATGATCAGCGCGGTGATCAGCATGGTGCCGGCGTCGACCACGAACAGCAGCAGGTAGTCCGCCTGCGCGGCCAGGCCGGCGAGGATCGCCGCGCAGGCGAAGCCGAGGTTGATCGCCCAGTAGTTGAGCGAGAACGCCCGCAGCCGGTCCTTCGCCGGCACCACGTCGATCATCATGGCGCCGAACGCGGGTCGGGCCGCCTCGGCGAACAGGCCGAGCAGCAGGGCACCCAGCGCCACCGCCCAGAGGTCCCGGGCCAGGCCCAGCGCGAGCATCATGGCTGCCGCGCCGACGTGGGCGGTCAGCAGCGTGGGGCGGCGTCCCCACCGGTCGGCGAGCGTCCCGCCGGCGGTGGTGCCTACCGCACCGCCGACGCCCCACAACCCCAGCACCAGGCCGGCCTGGGAGGCGGAGAACCCGCGTTCCTGGGTCAGGTAGATGGCGAGGAAGACGAGGACGAACGAGCCGAGCCGGTTGATCAGAGTCCCGGTCCACAGGTACCAGAAGGTGGTCGGTAGGCCACCTGTGGTGTCCCGGAACCAGCTCCGCATCGTCCGCACGTCGTGCCCCCGCTTGCAATGGTAATGACCGATCTGACTACAGCGCCTTACAACCCTAGTGGCGCGTTGATCGGGAGGTCACCCGCTTTTTCACGTGGTGGTCGTCACGACGGGTGCCCGCGTGTCCCGTACCGGGTTGAGGCAGGATGATCCGCATGACTGCGAGCGAGGGGCCCACCATCGGGACGCTGGTCCTGCTGCGGCACGGCGAGAGTGACTGGAACGCCAAGAACCTCTTCACCGGCTGGGTCGACGTCGACCTGACCGAGAAGGGCGAGGGCGAGGCGAGGCGCGGCGGCGAGCTGCTGCGCGAGCACAACCTGCTGCCGGACGTCGTCCACACCAGCGTGATGCGCCGGGCGATCCGCACCGCCGAGCTGGCGCTGAACGCCGCCGACCGGCACTGGATCGCGGTACGTCGGTCGTGGCGGCTCAACGAGCGGCACTACGGCGCCCTGCAGGGCAAGAACAAGAAGCAGACCCTTGACGAGTACGGCGAGGAGCAGTTCATGCTCTGGCGCCGGTCGTACGACACGCCGCCGCCGCCGATCGACGACAACGACGAGTGGTCGCAGGTCGGCGACCCGCGGTACGCGCTGCTGCCGACCGAGCTGATGCCGCGTACCGAATGCCTCAAGGACGTCGTCGAGCGGATGCTGCCCTACTGGTACGACTCGATCGTACCGGACATCCTGGCCGGCCGGACGGTGCTGGTGGCCGCGCACGGCAACTCGCTACGCGCCCTGGTCAAGCACCTCGACCAGATCTCCGACGAGGCGATCGCCAAGCTGAACATCCCGACCGGCATCCCGCTGCGCTACGACCTCGACCCGCAGCTGCGTCCGCTCAGCCTGGGCGGCACCTACCTGGACCCGACGGCGGCTAAGGAAGCGGCGGCCGCGGTGGCCAACCAGGGCCGCTGACAGCACGGGAAAGGGGGGCCCCGCACCGCGGGGCCCCCCTTTCGCGTCGGCTCAGTTGCCCGCGAGCTTGTTCTCCCCAGTGATCAGGAAGATCACGTGCTCGCCGGCGTTGACGGCGTGGTCGGCGAAGCGCTCGTAGAAGCGGCCCAGCAGAGTGGCGTCGATGGCTGTCTCCACCCCGTACGGCCAGTCGTCGCCGAGCAGCACCGAGAACAGACTCTTGTGCAGCTCGTCCATGGCGTCGTCGTCGCGGTCCAGTTCGCCTGCGAGGTCGGCGTCGGGCTTCGCCAGCACCGAACCGATCTTCGCCGCCATCCGGTCGGCGATCTCGGACATCTCGGTGAAGACAGTGCGCAGCTCCGCCGGCACGGCGGGCGACGGGTGCCGGCGCAGCGCCGTCTTCGCCACGTGGTCGGCGAGGTCACCCATCCGCTCCAGGTCGGCGGCGACGTGCAACGCGGTGATCATCGCCCGCAGGTCGGACGCCACCGGCGCCTGACGGGCGAGCAGGTCGCAGACCCGCTCCTCGACGTGTCGGTAGAGGTCGTCGATCTCGGCGTCCCGCTCGATGACCGTCTCGGCGGCCTGCCGGTCGGCGGTGAGCAGGGCCCGGGTGGCCTGGCGCATGGCGGCGCGGACACCCTCGGCCATGTCCACCAGCAGTTGGCTGACGATCTGGAGGTCGGCCCGGAACTCGTCGCGCATCATCACGTCCTGTGGTCGGTCGCCGCCGACGGGTTGCCGGCGCTGTCTTGAGCAGGTGCGACGCCAACGGTAGGTGGCGCGGACGGACCCCGGATGAACCACGGTGAACGACGCCAGACGCGGGGGTGAACATTCCTCGAAGTGCGGGTGGTTCGTCCCGTTCTGTGTGGTAGCCAGGTTAACAATGACCCTACGATCGCCGGGTGGAGTGGGCGGTGGCGGTCGTGGTGGCCGTGGCGTTGGCGGCCGGGTTGGCCGTCGGATTCATGCTGCCCCGGATTCTGGGGAGGCCCGCGATAGCCGACGAGCAGCAGGCCGGGCTCGGCCGCCGGACGATCGACTCGCTCCGGGCCGGTGTCGTGGTGCTGGACAACGACGACGTACCCGTGCTGATCAACCCGGCCGCCCGCGCGATGGGTCTGCTGCGTGCCGGCGGCACCCCGGGCACGATCGCCGCGCACCCGTTGATCCGTACCCTCGCCGGCCAGGTGCGGCGCACCGGCGTGCGGCGCGAGATCGAGCTGGACCTGCCCCGGGGCCGCGACAGCGCGGGGGAGAACCCGCTCGGCGTGCACCTGCGGGCGATGGGCATCGGCAACGGTTTCATCGCGGTGGAGGCGGTCGACGTGACCGAGTCACACAGGTTGGCCCGGGTGCGACGTGACTTCGTGGCGAACGTGAGCCACGAGCTCAAGACCCCGATCGGCGCGCTCCAACTGCTCGCCGAGGCGTTGCTGGACGCCACCGAACCGGCCGAGGCCGCGGCGCCCGACCTCTCCGAGGACCTGGTCGCCGCCCGGCGGTTCGCCGAGCGCATCCAGCACGAGTCGACCCGGCTGGGTCGGCTGGTGCAGGAGCTGCTGGAGTTGACCCGGTTGCAGGGCGCCGAGCCGCAGCCGCCGGCGGAGCCTGTTGCGCTGGACTGGGTGATCGCGGAGGTGGTCGACAGGACCCGCACCACGGCCTCCGCGCGGGGCGTCGAGGTGACGGTGGACGGCGAGCGTGGCCTCACCGTGTACGGCAGCGACACCCAGCTCGCCACGGCGGTGGCGAACCTGGTGGAGAACGCCATCAACTACTCGGCCGAGGACACCTCGGTACGGGTCACCCTGCGCGGGGGTGACGAGCACGTCGAGATCGCGGTCGCCGACCAGGGCATCGGTATCGCCCCTACCGACGTGGACCGGATCTTCGAACGGTTCTACCGGGCCGACCAGGCCCGCTCACGTTCCACCGGCGGCACCGGGCTCGGCCTGGCCATCGTCAAACACATCGCGAGCAACCATGGCGGGCGGGTCGAGGTGTCGAGCACTCTTGGTGGTGGATCGACGTTCACCCTCCGGTTGCCCGCAAGTCCACCGGACGACCTGCTGGCGACACTGCCGCCGGTTGGGATCGAGACCGGTCCGGCCGAGCTACGGCAGGTCTGACAGCACATGGAAAGGAAATCCCCGTTGAGCCGCGTTCTCGTGGTCGAGGACGAGGAGTCGTTCTCCGACGCCTTGTCGTACATGCTCCGTAAGGAGGGCTTCGAGGTGTCGGTCGCTGCGACCGGCACCGATGCCCTCACCGAGTTCGACCGGACCGGCGCCGACATCGTGTTGCTCGACCTGATGTTGCCCGAGATGTCGGGGACCGAGGTCTGCCGGCAGCTCCGGCAGCGGTCGGCCGTGCCGATCATCATGGTGACCGCCCGGGACAGCGAGATCGACAAGGTGGTCGGGCTGGAGATCGGCGCCGACGACTACGTCACCAAGCCGTACTCGCCCCGGGAACTGGTCGCCCGGATCCGCGCGGTGCTGCGCCGGCAGAGCCCGGAGGTCGCTGACGCCGGCGCTCCGACGCTTGCCGCCGGCCCGGTGCGGATGGACATCGAACGGCACGTGGTGACCGTCGAGGGCGGCGCGGTGCAGTTGCCGCTTAAGGAGTTCGAGCTGCTGGAGCTGCTGCTGCGCAACGCCGGCCGGGTGTTGACCCGTGGGCAGCTCATCGACCGGGTCTGGGGCGCCGACTACGTCGGTGACACCAAGACGCTTGACGTGCACGTCAAGCGCCTCCGCTCGAAGATCGAACCGGAGCCGTCCGCGCCGCGCTTCATCGTCACCGTCCGGGGGCTGGGCTACAAGTTCGAGCCGTGATCGGCGGACTCGAAGGGGGTCCACGCCCGGCGTGGACCCCCTTCGGGCTGTCGGCGTCCGCTCAGCGGACGACCTTGAGGTTGAAGATGGCGGTGTCGAGCCGGCCGTAGAGCCGCAGCCAGAGGGGCATCAGCATCTCGGTGCCACGGGCGGTGGAGAGGTCACCGAGGTCGATCACGTCGGTGTGCCCGAAGCTGACGAGCAGGTCGGTGACGATCCGCTTCGCGTCCGCGTCGTCGCCGGAGACGAAGACGCTGTGGTCGCCGTCGGCGAGCTGGCGCGGGCGCACCATCAGCTCCGCGGTCAGTGTGTTGAGTGACTTGACGACCTTGGCCCGCGGGAACTCCCGCTGGATCCGCTCGGCCAGGGATTCGGTGTCGTCCACCGTCAGACTGGGTGGGAAGCCCGCGCCGAAGTCGAGCGGGTTGGCGATGTCGAGCAGGACCTTGCCGGACAGGTTCGCTGCCCCGGCCGCGGTGAGCGCCGGCAGGGAGCCGGTGCCGCTTGTGGCGTTGACGACCAGCTCGGCGTCGGCCGCCGCCACGGCCATCGTCGCCAGGCCGACCTCGGGATGCTCGGCGGCCCAGGCGGCGTACGCGCCGGCGCGGGTGGCCGCAACGTCCCGGGTGCCGATGGTGACCTGGTGGCCCAGCTCCGCCGTGCGGGCCGCGATGGCCTGCCCCACCGAGCCGGTGCCGAGAACTGCGATACGCATGTCGATCGATCCTCCACTCGGGCGCGGTGGCCCCGCGTCAATTGCGCGCAAACTAACAGACAGGTCTGTCTGCTACTGCCCCGTCGGGAGGCGGCTGGGCGCCTACCTTTCATCGCCTGTCGAGCTGCCCCACGAATGGGGCGCCCAGATCGGCGCCCCGCCCCGCGCCCCGCCGCGCCCCGCCCCGCCCCGCCGCGCCGATGCCGGTGCTGCTGCGATGTGGTGCGGGTGGCATGCGGTGGCGGTGGCGGTGGCATGGTGCGGTGCGGTGCCGGTGGCCTCAGCCCGCCATGCCTCAGCCCCATATCTGGGGCAGCTCGACAGGAGCCGCGGGCATCCCGAGCCCCGGGCCCCCGCGGCGGGCCCGACGAGCTGTCTGTAGACCGAGCTGTCTGTAAGATCATGCCTGCCACCAGCCACAGCGAGGGGGAGGTGCCGATGCCCGAGCGCCGTACGCCGGCAGGCTCGGCCCGGGACCGGATCCTGGACACCGCGTTCCGGCTGTTCTACGCGCACGGGCCACGCGGCGTGGGCGTGGACACGGTCATCGCCGAGTCGGGCGTGGCAAAGGCGACGCTCTACAAGCACTTTCCCCGTAAGGACGACCTCGTGCTGGCGTACCTCGACCGGGTCGACCAGGCGTGGTTCGGCGCGCTACGGGCGGCGGCCAGGGAGGCCGGCGACAACCCGCGTGACCAGTTGGTCGGGATGTTCGACGCCCTGACCGGGGCCTGCCGCCGGGACGGGTACCACGGCTGTGCGTTCATCAACACGGCCGCCGAGTCACCCGCCGGCGGCCCGGTGCACGCCCGGACGGTCGAGCACAAGACAGTCGTCCGGGCCTGGGTGACCGAGCTGGCACGCAGGGCCGCCGCGGCCAATCCGGAACTGCTCGCCCGGCAGCTCACCCTGCTGCTCGACGGCGGGCTCGCCAGCGGGGTGCTGGACGGCGACCCGGCGATCGCCGAGGCCGCCCGGCAGAGCGCCCGCACGCTCGTCGACGCCGCCCTCGGTGCGCCGGGGGTCGGCTAGAGCCCGTCGGCGGGGTGCGGGGCCACCATGCCCTGCCTCACCCGGGCCGCGCACAGCTCGGCCAGCCGCTCGTACGCCGCCGCGCCGATCAACGCGGTCAACTCCGGCCCGTACGACAGGTACATCGGCTCGGCGCCGACGTGCGCGTCTGTCGAGGAGGTGCACCACCAGTCGAGGTCGTGCCCGCCGGCACCCCAGCCGCGCCTGTCGAACTCCGACAGGGTGGAGACCAGCACCTTGGAGTTGTCCGGACGCTTGACCCAGTCCTGGTCCCGCCGGATCGGGAGCTGCCAGCAGACGTCCGGCTTGTACTCCAGCGGGTGCACCCCGTCGCGGAGCGCCTGGGCGTGCAGCGCGCAGCCGCCCCCGCCGGGGAAGTCGGCGTCGTTGAGGAACACGCACGGCCCCTCGGCGCCCTGGGTGGCGGTGCGGCGGGCCGGCGTCTTGCCGTCGATGGTGTCCTCGTCGGTCCAGTTCTTGAACCCGCGCCGGAAGTGTTGCCAGGTCGCGGGGGTGAGCCGCCGGACGGCGCCGCGGACCCGCTTCTCGTCGTCCGAGTCGGTGAAGAACGCCCCGTGCGAACAGCAGCCGTCGGCGGACCGGCCGGCGATGATGCCGTGGCAGCCCCTACCGAAGATGCAGGTCCAGCGGGACAGCAGCCAGGTCAGGTCGGCCCGGATCAGGTGGCTCTCGTCCGCCGGGTCGGCGAACTCGATCCACTCCCGGGGAAAGTCCAGTGGCACCTCTCGGCTGCGCGGGTCGCCCGGATCGTCCACCAGCACGCGGAGCTCCATCGTCACCCGGACCAGCGTACGCGCGGTGCCGTCCGCGGGCCGCCGAGCCGCGCAAACGAGTTGCACCTAGGGTCTTCACCATGCGACTGGGTGTCCTCGACGTCGGATCCAACACGGTGCACCTGCTGGTGGTGGACGCGCACCACGGCGCGCACCCGTGGCCCGCGCACTCCGAGAAGGTGGTGCTCCGGCTGGCCGAGCAGATCGGCCCCGACGGCGCGTTGACCGAGGCGGGCGCGGACGGCCTGGTCAAGGCCGTGGGCATGGCCAGGACGGCGTCCACCGGGCTGGACGCCGACGACCTCATCGCGTTCGCCACCTCCGCGGTGCGCGACGCCACAAACGCCGCCGACGTGCTCGCCCGGGTCCGGGAGGAGACAGGCGTACGTCTCGCGGTGCTTTCCGGCGCGGACGAGGCGCGGATGACCTTCCTTGCCGTGCGGCGCTGGTTCGGCTGGTCGGCTGGTCGGCTGCTGGTGCTGGACATCGGCGGCGGTTCGCTGGAGATCGCCGCCGGCATCGACGAGGACCCGGACGTCGCGGTCTCGCTGCCGCTGGGCGCCGGGCGACTGACCCGGGAGCGGCTGCGGGTCGCACCGGACAGCGCGACGCCGCCGTCCGCCGAGGCCGTCGACAAGCTGCGGGAGTACGTGGACGGCCGGCTGGAAAAGGTCGTCGACCAGATGACCGAGGTGGGTTGGGACCGGGCGGTGGCCACCTCGAAGACGTTCCGCACCCTGGCCCGACTGGCCGGGGCGGCGCCGTCCGGGGCCGGGCTCTGGGTGCGGCGCAGCCTGACCCGGGCCGGGTTGCGGCAGGTCATCGGGTTCATCAGGCACATCCCGCCAGCCCAGTTGATGGAGTTGGAGGGGGTCAGCGCGGGCCGCGCACACCAGTTGCTGGCCGGCGCCGTGGTAGCCGAGGCGGTGATGCGCCGCCTGGATCTGGACTCGCTCGACATCTGCCCGTGGGCGCTGCGCGAGGGCGTCATCCTCCGCCGATTGGATCAACTCGAACCGATCTGATCGCGGCACCGGGCTACGCTGGCTGATGTGACTTCCCGCGTTCCGGTGCTCCTGTCCAGCTCGTCGGTCTTCCCCGAGCCGACCGCGGCGGCGTTCCAACTGGCCGCGGCGCTCGGCTACGACGGCGTCGAGGTGATGGTCTGGACGGACGTCGTCAGCCAGGACGCGGGCGCCCTACGCGGGCTGTCGGCGCACTACGGCGTGCCTGTGCTGTCCGTGCACGCGCCCTGCCTGCTGGTCACCCAGCGGGTGTGGAGCCCGGACCCGTGGGAGCGGCTGCGCAGGGCCGCCGAGCTGGCCGAATCGCTGGGGGCGCCCACGGTTGTGGTGCATCCGCCGTTCACCTGGCAGCGCGACTACGCGCGGCACTTCACCGAGGGTCTGGCCACTGTCGCGGAACGGTTCACCGGGCTGCGCTTCGCCGTGGAGAACATGTACCCGGTGCGGATGGCGGGCAGGCAGTTCGTCCCGTACGTCCCCGGCTGGGACCCGACCGACACCGGCTACCCGTCGTACACCCTTGACCTGTCGCACTGCGCGGCGTCGCACAGCGACCCCCTCGACATGGCCGACCGGATGGGCGCCGGGTTGGCGCACGTGCACCTCGGCGACGGCACCGGCGAGGGCCGCGACGAGCACCTGGTGCCCGGGCGCGGCACCCAGCCCTGCGGCGAGCTGCTCTCCTCGCTGGCCGGGCGGGGTTTCACCGGGTCGGTGGCGGTGGAGGTAGCGACGCGGGGCGCGAAGAGCCGCGCGGTGCGCGAAGCGGACCTGCGCGCCGCGCTGGAGTTCGCCCGCCAGCACCTGACGGCGCCGTCCCCGGTCGACGCCTGACCCGCCCGTCACCCACCGGGCGGTGGGTCAGCTGACCGGAGTGAGGGAGTCGGCGCCGCTTGTGGGCTGGGCGGCGACAGTCACCTGCTCGCCCACGGCCGCCCGCTTGCGGGCCCGGTGCGCCGCCACGTGCGACCGGGTCGCGCAGCGTTCGGAGCAGAACCGCCGGCAGCAGTTCGACGACGTGTCCAGGTAGACGTTGCCGCACCGCTCGTCGGCGCAGACCCCGAACCGGGCACTGCCGTACTCGCAGAGCCAGACCGACAGCCCCCAGACCGCGCCCGCCAGGTACTCGGCGCTGACCGAGGCACCCCGGCTGGTCACGTGCATGTGCCAGTCGCTGGAGTCGTGCCCGGAGATGCGCGGCTGGACCGGGAACGCCTCGAGCAGCGCGTTCAGCTCGGTCACCGCCTGCGCGTCACGCCCCGAGGTGCCGTACTCGAAGACGTCACGCAGTCGCTTCTGGGCCCGTCGGAAGATCGTGACGTCCCGTTCCGCGACCTCGTCGCGCATCCAGGCGTTCTCGTCTGGGAAGAGAGCCCGCAGGTCGTCGAGGTCGTCCAGGCGGGCGTTGACCAGGTCAACGCCGGTCCGGGCGTACGCGTCGAAGTTCACGCCCCCAACGGTAGACGACTCACGGGGTGCGTGGCGCGTCGATGTAGTGCGGCAGGAACCGCGCGTAGCCGTCGGTGATCAGGCTGGCGCTCTCGCGCACCCCCACCCCTGCCGACTCGCCGTCGACGATCCAGCTGCCCAGCACCACCCGATTGCCCTCGAACTGCGGCAACGCCCGGAACTCCTGGTAGCACCAGCCCTCGTCGCCGTAGATGCCCGGGTTGGTGATCTCCTCATCGGCGGTGACGATGCGCACCGAACCGCCCTCCCGGCCCAGGAGCGGCTTGGCCACGTACTCCGTCATGCCGCGCGGCGAGTCGAGGTACGCCGGGAGCAGGTACTCGTGACCGGGGTACAGCTCCCAGAGGACCGCGAGCAGCGCCTTGTTGGACAGCAGCAGCTTCCAGGCCGGCTCGATCCAGGTGGTGGGGGTGCCCGGGGCCAGCGCGGCCGGCCCGTACGGCTCGGCAAGCATCCACTCCCACGGGTAGAGCTTGAAACAGGTGGTCACCGGGCGGTCGTCGGCGTCGACGAAGCGGCGGCCGTCCCAGCCGATGTCCTGGATGGGTTGCAGCTCGGCGCTCAGGCCGGCCTGCCGGGCGGTCTCGGCGAGGTAGCCGGCGGTCATGTGGTCCTCGCCGGACTCCTCCTCGTTCGACCAGAGCACGTGCACCAGCGGGTCGTGCAACCCGGCCCCGATCTTGGCCCAGGCGCCGACCAGCCGCTCGTGCAGGCTGTTCCACTGGTCCAGCTCGGGTCGGGCCTGCTCCAGCCAGTACCACTGGATGATGCTCGCCTCGACCAGCGCGGTGGGGGTGTCCGCGTTGTACTCCAGCATCTTTGGCGGCCAGGTGCCGTCGTACGCCAGGTCGAAGCGCCCGTAGAGGGTGGGTGGCGTCTCACGCAGCGACCGGGCCACCGCCTCGGCCGCCCACTCGGGGATGCCGAACTCGGCGTACCGGCGCTGCGCCACCACGTGCTCGGCGGCCGCCACCGACATCCGGTGCAGCTCCTCGGTGGCCTCCTCCAGCCGCAGCACCTCGTCCAGGTCGAAGGCGTACGCGGCGGTCTCGTCCCAGTACGACATGATGCCGCCGTCGGGCAGCTCGGTGTCGACGTAGACGAGCCCCTGGGACCTGATGGTGGCGTCCCAGTCCTCGCGCGGCGTGACCGTCTCGCGGCGCACCTCAACCCCCGCAGGAGGCGAGGTGGGTGCCGAACCCGCCGCGATCGGGCAGGGCCGCGGTGGTCGGCTCCGGGGCGGCGCGACCGGCGGCCGGGGCGGGCACCCGCATCGCCAGCGCGACGGTTTCGCCGCCCCCTACCGGCCCGAGAGCGCAGTCGTCGTCATCGTCGTCGTCCGAGGTCATGTTGCAGCCGGAGAGGGCGAGCGCGAGAGCGGTGAGCGCGCCGAGCTGCACGGAGGCCGACCGGAGCCGGCGGCGGGGGCGTTGGTCCACGGCATCGTTGTAGCCGATCCGCGCCACCACCGCCGCCCCGCCCCCGCGTCGAGCGGCCCGGCCGCCCCTCGGCGGAGCCCCTGGCAGGGGCGATACGCTCGGCTCATGCTCCGTTCCGTCATCCTCGCCGCGTCCCGGTCATCCCAGGTCGAGCGGCTCGTCGCGACCGCCCCGTACACCCGGGACGTCGTCCGCCGGTTCGTCGCCGGCGCCGCCACCGACGACGCGTTGCGCGCGACCCGCGTGCTCGTCGACGACGGCCTCGCGGTCACCCTCGACCACCTCGGCGAGGACACCGTCACCCCCGAGCAGGCCATCGCCACCCGGGACGAGTACCTGAGGTTGCTCAAGATGCTCGCCGGCGCGGGGCTCACCCCGGCGGCCGAGGTGAGCGTGAAGCTCTCCGCCCTCGGCCAGATGTTCGACGAGCAGTTGGCGTACGACAACGCGCGGGCGATCTGCGCGGCCGCCGACGCGGCGGGCACCACAGTCACCCTGGACATGGAGGACCACACCACCACCGACTCGACCCTTGAGGTGCTGGGCCGGCTTCGCAAGGACTTCCCGTCGACGGGCGCGGTGCTCCAGGCGTACCTGCGGCGGACCGAGTCGGACTGCCGGGAGCTGGCGTACGCCGGGTCGCGGGTCCGGCTGTGCAAGGGCGCCTACAAGGAGCCCGAGTCGGTGGCGTACCAGTCGACCCGCGAGGTGGACAGGTCGTACGTGCGCTGCATGAACATCCTGATGTCGGGCGACGGCTACCCGATGCTGGCGACCCACGACCCGCGGATGATCGCCATCGGTGAGGACCGGGCGCGCTGGTTCGACAGGGGGCCGGAGCGCTTCGAGTTCCAGATGCTCTACGGCATCCGCCCGGAGGAGCAGGCCCGGCTGGCTGGCGAGGGCTACACCGTGCGCACCTACGTCCCGTACGGCGACCAGTGGTACGGCTACCTGATGCGCCGCCTCGCCGAGCGCCCCGCCAACCTGGTGTTCTTCGGCCGCGCCCTGGTCTCCAAGAAGTAGCCCGGGGCTGTGACGACCGGCCGGGTGCGGCGCGACGGCGGGCACATCGCGTACGAGGTGCACGGCGACGGGCCGCTTGTCGTCCTCGCGCACGGCATGGGGGAGACCAGGGCGAGTTTCCGGCACCTCGTGCCACTGCTGGTGGCCGCCGGTCACCGGGTCGCCTCGGTGGACGTGCGGGGGCACGGGGAGTCCAGCGTCGGCTGGCCTTCGTACGCGCCGGCCGAGGTCGGCGGCGACCTGCTGGCCGTGGTCCGCGACCTCGACGGCGGCCCGGCCGTGCTGGTCGGCAGCTCGTCCAGCGCCGCGGCGGTGGTCTTCGCCGCCACCGAGGCGCCCGAACTGGTCTCCGGCCTCGTGCAGATCGGCGCGTTCGTCGGTCAGCCGGCGGTGAACCCGCTGCTGCGCCTGACGCAGCGGGCCGTGCTGCGCAGCCCGCGACTGTTCGGGATGTTCCACAGGACGCTGTTCCCGGTGCACCGGCCCGCCGACGACGCGGCGTACCGGCGGGCGATGGTGGCCACCCTGCGCGAGCCCGGCCGGATGGCTGCGACGCGCGGGGTGATCGCACCTGTCGAGCCGCACTGGACCAGCCGCGCCGCACGGGTGCGGCAACCGGTGCTGGTGCTGATGGGCTCCCGGGACCCCGACTTCCCGGACCCGGGCGCCGAGGCGCGGGCGGCCCGCCGGCTCTACCGCGTCGCCGAGGCCCGGATGATCGCGGAGGCCGGGCACTATCCGCACGCCGACCGGCCACAGCGGACAGCCGAGGAGCTGATCGCCTTCCTTGCGGTGTGTCCCGGTGGCTAGGGCCCGCCGGGGCCGCCCTCGCCCGAGCGGCGCGATGGTCGTACCCTTCGGCGGGTGATTGACGGGGAGCAGCGCCCGGCACCGCAGCGGCTCTGGCCGCTGTGGACGGCGTTTCTGGTGATCGTCCTGGTCCTGGGCTGCGGTCTGCCGGCACTGCTGATCGTCGGGGTGATCCGCGAATCCGCGGGCCGACCGACGATCAGCCGGATCGGCGCCTCGGCGACGGACGACCCGGCGACAGCCGTCGCCCGTGGGCTGTCCGACCGGATGACGGCCCAGCTTCAGCGGCAGTCCACGGCCCTGCTCGGCGGGGACCGCGCCGGTTACCTCTCCATCGCCGACCCGGCCGCGCACGCCGACCTGCGCCGCCGCTTCGCCGCGCTGCGCGCGCTCCAGGTGACCGTCTGGCGTGCCGAACCGAGCGGCCTTCCCGCGCCTGTCGTCGGCAAGCCCGGCGAGTGGCGGCAGTTGGTGCGCTTCCAGTACTGCTTCGTGGCACCGGGCTGCCAGCCCAGCCCGGTGCTGATCGGCACCCGCTGGCGCGAGAACGGCGACCGGCCGCTGCTTGTCGCCATGGAGGAATCCAAGTCGGCGGAGACCGGCACCCGGCCGTGGGAGATCAGCGATCTGGCCGTGGCGGTAGGCGCGCGGACCATCGTCGCCACCACGCCGGCGCTGCGCGGCAAACTGCCAGGCCTGCTCGCCCAGGCCGAGGCGGCGGCCACGGTCGCCGACGGGTACGTGGTCACCGGCACAAGGCCGGACCGCTACCGGATCTTCTACGCCGGCCGCGCCGAGTGGCAGCGCTGGTACGGCGGCGGGCGCCCACAGTGGACCGGCGGGTACGCGGTCACCGTGGGCGGTGGCCACCACGAGGTGGTCCTCAACGCGGACGGGTTGAGCAGCAGCGGCACCGACGACCTGCTCCGGCACGAGCTGACCCACGCGGCGTCCCTGCCGGCGCGCGGCTACCCGGGCAAGTTGACCTGGTGGCTGGTCGAGGGGCTTGCCGAGTACGCGGGCGCCGGCGGTCAGCCCGTCGACAGGTACGAGGGTCTCGCCGAGGTGCGCAAACTGGTCAAGGGCGGCTGGGACGGCAAGTTGGACGGCGTCACCCCGGCCGACGACGCGTCCGCCGAGCGGGTCGGCGGCAGCTACGGGGTCGGCTACCTCGCCGTGCGGCACCTTCTCGACAGGTACGGGCCGCAGCGGCTGCTCGCCTTCTTCAAGGCCGTGGTGCACGACCGCAGGACCCTCGACGCCGCAGCCGAGGAGGCGTTCGGGGAGCAGTGGTCGACGCTGCACGACGAGTGCGTGGCGTCCATCCGCGCCACCGCCGCCTGACGGCTCCCGGTCGCCGTGACGGCGAGCCGTACGATCGATTGGTGCGCAGCTCCCGCCTGCTCGTCGCCCTGACCGCCGTCGTCGTCCTCACCGCCACCACCGCCGCGTCCTGCGGCGACGACGATCCCGACCTCGCGCTGGCGTCCGCCGCCCGCAACCCGGTCACCGAGGTGATCGACGCCCCGGCGACGGTGACGGCCCGGGCCGCCGCCACCCTGACGGCTCCCGCGGACGGCACCCTGTCCAGCCTGCGCGTCCAGCCTGGACAGCAGGTGAAGCGCGGCCAGGTCCTCGCGGTGGTCGACTCGCCGTCCGCTCAGCAGCGCCTGCGCCAGGCGAAGGAGGCGCTGACCGCCGCGAAGCGCGCCGGTCGGGGTGCCTCCACCGGCGACCTGACCGGCAGCCGACGCAGCACCGACAAGGCCGCCGACGAGGCGTTCGACGCCGCCCGCAAGGCCGCCGAGAAGATCGCCGACCCGCAGTTGCGCGACGCGCTGCTGACCCAGGTGACGTCGGCGCAGCGGCAGTACGCGGCCGCCGCGCGCAGCGCCGACCAGGCGGTCCGCGCGGTGCAGCGGGGGATCAACGGGCTGAGTTCCGCGGTCGGCGCGCTCTCCGCGGCCCAGCGGCTCCAGGCCCAGCAGGCGTACGACCTGGCGAAGGCGACGGTCGACGCGTTGACGCTGCGCGCCCCGATCGCCGGGGTGGTGCAGCCGGGCGGCACCCGTGCCGGCGGTGCCGCGGACGCAGGCCTGGCCGGGCTGTTGGAGCGGGCCGGTGGGGCGGGCATCGACCCGTCCGTGCTGGCCCCCAGCCAGGGTGGGCCGCCGGCCGGGGTGGACGACGCGGTAACCGTCGGCGGTCGGGTCACCGCCGGCACGCCGGTGCTGACCGTGGTGGACACCGGGCAGTTGGGGCTGCTCGCCGAGGTGGACGAGACGGACGTGCTGCTGGTCCGCACCGGCGTACCGGCCACCGTCGAGTTGGACGCCGTCACGGGTGCCAGTTACGACGCCACCGTCCGGTCGGTCGACGTGCTTCCGACAAGCTCCGCGCAGGGCGGGGTCACCTACCGGGTACGCCTCACGCTTGGCGCGGGGAAGCTGGCCGAGGACGAGCCCGCCCCGGCGCCCCGCCCCGGCATGAACGCGATCGTGCACCTGCGGGTACGCGAGGCCGCCGACGCGGTGACCGTCCCCGCCTCGGCGGTGTTCTCCGCCGACGGTCGCGACGCGGTCTGGGTGGTCCGCGACGGCAGGGCGGGCCGGGCACCGGTGACCGTCGGCGTCCAGGGGTCCGATCTGGTGCAGATCCTCAACGGCGTGCAGCCCGGCGACCGGATCGTGGTGCGCGGCACCGACCAGGTCCGTGACGGCCAGGAGGTCCGGTGACCGGATCCCCACCGGCCATCGAGGCGGTGGACGTGTCCCGGACGTACCAGCTCGACGGTGTGTCGGTGGAGGCGCTGCGCGGGGTGTCGTTGACAGTGCGGCCGGGTGACTACGTGGCGCTGGTCGGGCCGTCCGGCTCGGGCAAGTCCACACTCATGCACCTGCTGGGTGGGCTGGACCGGCCCACCGGCGGTCGGCTCGTGATCGGTGGGCGGGACGTCAACGCCCTGTCCCCGCCCGAGATGGCCACCCTGCGCAACGAGACCATCGGGTTCGTCTTCCAGGCGTTCCACCTGCTGCCGCGTACCTCGGCTGTGGAGAACGTGGCGTTGCCGCTTGTCTACCGGGGTGTGTCGGCCCGGCAGCGTCGGGAGCGGGCGGCGGCGATGCTGGGCCGCGTCGGTCTCGGCCACCGCCTCGACCACCGGCCCAACCAGATGTCCGGCGGCGAGCAGCAGCGGGTGGCCATCGCCCGCGCGCTCGTCACCGAGCCGACGGTGCTGCTGGCCGACGAGCCCACCGGCAACCTGGACAGCGTCACCGGGGCCGCCGTGCTGGAACTGTTGGAACGCCTGAACGCCGAGTCCGGGGTCGCGTTGGTGATGGTCACCCACGACCAGGAGGTGGCGGCCCGCGCTCAGCGGCGGATCACGATGCGCGACGGCGTGGTCGTGGCGGACAGCGCCGCTCATGATCGGCCGCTGCCCGTCGATCACGGTCGACCTGAGACACTGGTGCCCGCTCCCAGCGCGGAGCCCCGGTCCGTTTCCGGAAGCGGCCCGGGGCACCCGTCCGGTGGCTCCGGTGGCGCCGCCGGAGCCACCGGGCGCCTTCCGCGCGAGCCGGGCCCGAGTCACGCCGGAGCCGACACGCGTGAGGCCGGTCGGGGCGAGCCCGAGGGCGGTGCGGCGTGAGGGTCGCCGAGGCGTGGCGGGTGGCCCTGGACGCGCTGCGGGCCAATCGCCTCCGTAGCGCCCTCACCATGCTCGGCGTGATCATCGGGGTGGCTTCGGTGGTGCTGCTGGTGGCCATCGGCACCGGCACCAAACAGAAGGTGGAGCAGCAGGTCGAGGGGCTCGGCTCCAACCTGCTGCTCGTCGTCCCCGGCAAGATCGAGGTGGGCACCGCGCCTGTCGTCTCACCGTTGACCCTCAAGGACGTGGACGCGGTGACCCGCGTGGTCGGCGATCCCGAGCGGGTGGCGGTCACCGTCGCCTCGGGGGCTACCGCCCGCGCCGGCGCCCGTTCCGACTTCACCACCGTGCAGGGCGTCCTGGAGACCACCCCCGCGGTGTTCACCCGCTCGCTGGCCCGGGGGCGCTACCTCACCGGCACGGACGTGGACACCAGCCGGCGGGTGGCGGTGCTCGGCGACTCGGTGGCCCGCGCCCTGTTCCCCGACCGGGATCCGCTGGGCCAGCAGGTGACGCTGGCCGGGGTGCGGTTCCGCGTCATCGGCGTCTTCGCGCCGCTGGGGCAGAGCCTCGGCGTCGACCGCGACGACGAGGTGCACGTCCCGGTGACCGCCGCGCAGCGGCTCTGGGGCACCCAACGGGTCGACGGCATCGCCGTGAAGGCACCGGACCGGGAGCGGATCGACGAGCTGGGCGAGCGGATCGTCGCCGAACTGAACCGGCGGCACCCGGACACCGAGTTCAGCGCGGTCACCCAGCAGCAGATCCTCGGGGTGCTCGGCGACATCCTCGGTGTCCTCACCGGGGTGCTCGCGGCCATCGCCGGCATCTCACTGCTCGTCGGTGGGGTCGGCGTCTCGAACATCATGCTGGTGAGCGTCCGGGAACGCACCCGGGAGATCGGGCTGCGCAAGGCCGTCGGCGCCCGCCCGAGGGACATCGGCGTGCAGTTCCTGCTGGAGGCCGTGCTGCTCACCACGATCGGCGGGCTGACCGGGATGGCGTTGGGAGTCGGCACCGCGCTGCTGGTGGACGCTCTGTCGCCGATCCCGGCGGCGATCACCTGGTGGTCGCTGGCGCTCGCCTTCGGCGTGTCGGCGGCCGTGGGCATCGTGTTCGGGGTGGTCCCCGCGCAGCGCGCCGGCCGGCTCGACCCGGTGGTCGCGCTGCGCGCCGAGTGACCCAACCGGACGACGGGCGCGGTGGGGGAGGTAACGGCAGGCCGGATCGGGTGAACCGGCGACCAAAACATGATCAGTTGTACGAAGGGATCGCGCCGGTCACAGCGGCCCCGCTACCGTACTGGTAACACGCGCGTCGCCGCCCGGCCCGGAGCATCCGTCGGGTTGGCACGCGCCGGGCATGGGATGGGTCGGTGAGCCATGGCCGGGTCACAGTCCGACGGACGGCTGTCGGAGGTCAAGTTCCTGACCGTCGCCGAGGTGGCAACGGTCATGCGGGTGTCGAAGATGACCGTCTATCGCCTCGTGCACAGCGGTGAGCTCACCGCCGTCCGGGTCGGCCGGTCCTTCCGGGTGCCCGAGCACGCGGTCCACGAATATCTTCGGGGCGCCTTTCAGGAGACCGCCTGAGCCACCGGCGCGCCGATCGAGTGCGACGTGAGCGGCATCGACGGGGGCGCGTTGGTCCTGCTGACGCTCTCCAGCTACCCTGGAGCCCGACCGAGACCCCACCGGTGCTCCCTGCCGCCCAGACTGGTCCGGTCCGTTGTCCGCAAGCGGTCGCCGTCGCCACCTGCGTGGTGTCATCCGGTCCGCCCCGCACGTTGTATCGAAAGGCTGTCGTATGGGCTCGGTGGTCAAGAAGCGCCGTAAGCGCATGGCTAAGAAGAAGCACCGCAAGCTGCTGCGCAAGACCCGCGTCCAGCGTCGCCGTCTCGGCAAGTGATCGCCGCCGGGCTGGGCGGACAGGCCGGCGGCACATGCTGCGCCGGAGTTCCGGCGGCCCGGCGTCCGGCGTCACTTGCCAAACTGTCGACCTCCGGAGGCTCAGGTGATCAGGCCGTGGTCGTCCCGGCTCGATCTCTCCTGCCGGCGTAGGTGCGTCAGATGACCCCCGGTAGCACCTCAGGTGCGCCGGGGGTCGTCGTCGTCACCGGGGTGAGCCGCTACCTGGGTGCCCACGTGGCGGCCCGCCTGGCAGCCGACCCACGGATCGAGCGGGTCATCGGGGTGGACGCCCCGGAGGCCGGCGCCGAGTTCACCGACCTGCTGGACCGGGTCGAACGGATCCGCGTCGACGCCGGCTCGCTCGGCGGAATCCTCGCCGACCTGGACGTCGACGCGGTGGTGCACCTCGCGCTGGTCAGCGCCCCCGACCCGCAGCTCGGCGGCCGGTCGGGCATGAAGGACCAGAACGTCATCGGCACGATGCAGCTGCTCGCCGCCTGTCAACGGGCGCCCCGGCTGCGCAAGCTCGTGGTCCGCTCCTCCACCGCCGCGTACGGGGTGTCGTTCCGGGACCCGGCCGTGTTCACCGAGGAGACCGAGCCGCGTGAGGTGCCGCGCGGCGGCTTCGGCCGCGACATCCTGGACGTCGAGGGGTACGTTCGCGGCTTCCGCCGCCGCCGGCCCGACGTCACGGCGACGGTGCTGCGGTTCGCCCCGTTCATCGGCTCGACCGCCGACACCACGTTGACCCGCTACTTCTCGCAGCCGTTCGTGCCCACCGTCTTCGGCCGCGACCCGCGCCTGCAGTTCCTGCACTTCGACGACGCGTTGGAGGTGCTGCACCGGTCGATCGTGGAGGACCACCCCGGCACGTACAACGTGGCGGGTCCGGGCGTGTTGTCGCTGTCCCAGGCGATCCGGCGGGCCGGTCGGGTGGCCGTACCGGTGCTGGAGCCGGGGCTCTCGGGCGCCGCCGCGCTGGCCCGCAACATGGGCTTCGGCAGGTACGGCCTGGACCAGGTCGACCTCTTCGTGCACGGCCGCGTCGTCGACACGACCCGGTTGGAGCAGGAGTACGGCTTCACGCCCCGCTCCACCGCCGCCGCGTTCGACGACTTCATCCGCGCCCACCACGGCGGGGTGGTGGTCACCCGGGGACAGTTGGCCACCGCCGAGCAGCTCGTCCTGGACGGCATCCGTCAGGTCCGTGACGCGGTGCGGGAGCGGTCGTCGTGAGCGAGGGTGGCAGCGTGACCGGGCCGGGGCAGGAGCCGCAGGGGATCGGCCGGTTCGACGTACCGCAGGGGGTGCCCGCGCTGGACGCGGAACCGGCGCGGCGCAATGGACACCGACCGGCGGCCGAGGTCGCCCCGACCGCGATCCCGAAGCCGGCCGACGAGGTCGACACCGCGGCCACCGACGAGCCGGCGGGTGGTGACCCGGCCACCGACGAGCCGGCGGCCACGGGTGGCGAGCCGGCCACCGGCGGGAGGCCCGGCGGCACCCGGCCGGCCGTCCCGGACCGGCCGGCTGACCAGTGGGACCGTCGGGTCGCCAACGGCCTGGCGTTCCTGCGTCGGCGACTCTCCGGCGACTACGAGGTGGACGAATTCGGCTTCGACCCCGATCTGACCGACGCGGTCTTCCACCCGTTGCTGCGCCTGCTCTACCGGGACTGGTTCCGCACCGAGGTCACAGGCGTGGAGCATGTGCCCGTCGACGGGCCCGCCCTGGTGGTCGGCAACCACTCGGGCACTGTGGCGTTGGACGCGTTGATCCTCTCGGCGGCGCTGCACGACAAGCACCCCGCGCACCGCTACCTGCGGCTGCTCGGTGCCGACCTGGTGTTCCGGATGCCCGTGGTGTCGGAGATCGCCCGCAAGACCGGCGGCACTGTGGCGTGCAACCCGGACGCGGAACGGCTGCTCGGCGGCGGTGAGCTGGTAGGCGTGTTCCCCGAGGGCTTCAAGGGCATCGGGAAGCTCTACGCCGACCGGTACAAGCTGCAACGGTTCGGCCGTGGCGGTTTCGTCTCGGCGGCGCTGCGCACCGGCACCCCGATCGTGCCGGTCGCCATCGTCGGCGGCGAGGAGATCTATCCCATGCTCGCCGACCTCAAGCCCCTCGCGCGGCTGCTCAAGCTCCCGTACTTCCCGGTCACGCCCACCTTCCCGTGGCTCGGGCCGCTGGGCATGGTGCCGCTGCCCAGCAAGTGGCTCATCGAGTTCTGTCCGCCGATCCCCACCGCCCACCTGACCGACTCGGCGGACGACCCGCTTGTGGTGTTCAACCTCGCCGACCAGGTCCGCGAGACGATCCAGCAGACCCTGCACACGCTGCTGGAGCGACGCCCCGACCCGTTCGGCCCCTGAGCGCGGCCGTCAGTCGGCGCGGCGACGGCGCTGCATCGCCAGCCCGGCCGTGACCGCGCCCGCCACCAGCCCGGCCGCCGCCGTCGACGGTACGGCGATCTTGACCGCTCGGCGGCCGGTGCGGAAGTCCCGTACCTCCCAGCCGTGCTTCCGGGCCTGCCGCAGCAGCGTGCCGTCCGGGTTCACGGCCACCGCCCGGCCCACGGCCGACAGCAGCGGCAGGTCGTTCGCCGAGTCGCTGTAGGCCGCGCAGCGGGTCAGGTCCAGCCCCTCCACGGCGGCGAGCTGGGTGACCGCCTCGGCCTTCGCCGGCCCGTGCATCAGGTCACCCACCAACCGTCCGGTGTACGCCCCGTCGACCACCTCGGCCACCGTGCCGATCGCACCGGTGAGGCCGAGCCGGGTGGCGATGACCCGGCCGATCTCCACCGGAGCCGCGCTCACCAGCCAGACCCGCTGGCCGGCGTCCAGGTGGCCCTGGGCTAGTCGCCGGGTGCCGGCCCAGATCCGGGGAGCCATCAGCTCGTCGAAGATCTCCTCCGACAGGCGTTCCACGTCGTCCACCCGCCAGCCCTGCACGAAGGCCAACGCGGCCTCCTTGGCCAGCGACATGTCGCCTGCGTGCTCCCGGGCCAGCACCCGGAACCGGAGCTGCTGCCAGGCGAACCGGGCCAGGTCGGCGGTCGTGAAGTAGTTGCGGGCGGCCAGCCCCCGGGCGAACCAGTAGATCGAGGCGCCCTGCATCATCGTGTTGTCCACGTCGAAGAAGGCCGCGGCGCTCGGGTCCGGTACGGGTGGCGTCACCGGCGCCAGGTCGGTCTCCGCCCAGCCGGCGGTGTGACCCTGGGCGTCGGTACTGACCGTCACCTTGCGGCTGCGCGCCACGCGACTCCCTTCCTCACCCGGTACGGCAGATGCCTCCAGCGAGGGTAGCCGGCCCACCTGGTTGACCGGCTGGGCACGCGACGAACTGCGGCGGAGCCGGTCTGACCTGCGGTATAGGGGTCAGCGGGTGCCGGGGCAGGCGGTGGGGGCGGGGCCGAGGGCGTCGCTGCCCGCCGGGGCCGGCAGCCCGCAGGCGATCGAGGCGCGCAGGGCGTCCGAGCGCTCCCGGATGCTGTCCAGCAGCGCCAGCGACTGGCGGGTCCGCTCCCGGTCGGCTCGGTTGGCCCCGTCGAGGAGGTTCGACACCGCCCGGCGCTGACCGGTGACGAAGGTGTTGACGGTGTCCAGGCTGCCGGACTCGGCTCGTTGCACGGCCGCCGAGGTCAGCAGACGGACACCCTGCCGGGTGTCGGCGTCCATGTCGTCGAGGACGGTGCTGTAGCCGATCCGGTCGCCGCGGAGCTTGGCGGCCTCACCGAGCCGGGTGCGGGCGAAGTCCAGGAAGAGCTGGCCGCGGCTGATGTCCGAGCTGGCCAGGGCGAGCTGGGCCCGTTCGGTCGAGCGCTTCATCCCGTACAGGGCGTCGCCGGGGACCGCGTCCTCGCTGGCGGCGGAGATGCCGGAGACGGCGATGGCCCCGGCGGCGACGCCGACCAGGATCGCGGCGCGGGCCCGGGCCCGTCGCGCGGTGGCCGCCGGGAGCAGCGGCCCACGGGCGGTGCTGGTAGGACGCGCGGTCGCTGTCTCGCCGGCCGTCGGGGCGTTGCCCAGCCCGTCCCGCTCGGCCGTGGCGAGCAGCATCGCTCGCAGGCTGGTGCGGAACTCGGGGTCCACCTCGACCGCCGGGGGGTCGACGCTGAGCCGTTGGCCCACCGCGACGAGCGGCGCGAGCTGACCGTCCACCCGGGACCGGACGTGGTGCCGCCGGGCGCCGTTGGCCTCGTCGAGAAGCTGCGCGAAGCGCTCGGCGCGCCGGCGGGAGAAGAGGGTGTTGTCCACCGCAGGCACCTCCTCTCGCTGGTCACGGCCGGTCGGCCGCCGTCGTTGCCAGCGACCGGGCGGCAATGTGACACCACGGAGGTGAGGTGCCGCCGGCGTGCCGGTCGGACCTCGGAGACCCGGGCCTGCCGGGCAACCACCGGTCGCACCCGGAGAAACGCGGCGGACCGGGCACGGGTTACGGGCCTGGCGGAGCGAAAATCACAGAAAGTGATTGTCATCACCCGGCGGGACCGACCCTCAGCTGCGCGGATGTCGATCGACATCCATCGGTCCCGCCGACGCGGACTACGGCTGGAAGCCGTCGGGGAGAAGTCGGGCGAGCGCCCGGACGGCCCGGTACTGGAGAGCCTTGATGGCGCCCTCGTTCTTGCCCATGGCACGGGCCGTCTCGGCCACCGAGAACCCCTGGAGGAACCGGAGCACGATGCACTCCTGCTGCTCCGGATTCAACTGCTTCACGGCGGTCAGCAACGCGACGTTCGTGATGTGCTCGACAACCGCCGCCTCCGGGCTGCCCTCCGGGCCCCGGTCCTCCCGGTCGGCGTCGAGAACGTCGCCTGTGGTGACCTCCAGCCGGTACCTGCCGGACTTGAAGTGGTCCGCCACCAGGTTGCGGGCGATGGTCACCAGCCAGGCGCCCAGGTCGCGGCCCTGCCAGGTGAAGCTGCCGATCCGCTTGAGCGCGCGCAGGAACGTGTCCGAGGTGAGGTCCTCGGCGAGCTGCCGGTTGCCGACCCGGAAGTAGACGAACCGGAACACGGTGTCCACGTACCTGTCGTAGATCAGACCGAATGCCTCGGACTCGCCGGCCTGGGCCCGCTCGATGAGCGTCCAGACCTCGGTGGCCGGGTCGGACGGGTCCGGCCGGCTCGGGAAGCCGGTCGGAGTGGTGGCGGTGCTGGCCGGCACCGCCGGAATCACCGCCGTCTCACCGGCCGCCGGATCGGTGGTCGCCGTCGGCGTGTCGCCCATCCGACGACCCTGCGTCGGCATGGTCGGCCGGGCGGGTACGACGACCCGCCCGCCGGCCGGCTTCGTGTTGCCGCCCGGCACCGCCGGCCGAGGCGGTGGCTCGTTGTGGTGGGGCCGGCTGCGGGTCCGTTGCGCCGCGCCGTCGCCGCGCGCGGCGTTGCCGTGCGAGTCGTCCACGGGAGCGCGGGCCGCCGGCCGCTCGTTGACCGGGGAGCGGGTCGGCTGACCGGTCACGCCGACCGGGCGTTCCGCGTAACCGAAGGTGGTCACCGTGTCGCCCCCGTCCCGGTGGTCGCCGGACGGGCCGGTCTGCGGGTCGTCGGGGTCGACCGACCGGGCTTGCGGTCGGGCAGGACGGTTCCGGGGTGTGCCGACGGGCGGCAGTACCCCTTGAGGTGCTGGTCCAATGCGCTCACAGGCACGGGGGCCTCCTCGGGCTGAGGGGTGTCGACTCACGGCAAATGGGGTGAGCCGACCCGAGTGATGATAGGGCCAACGTCACCCGCGCGTGGCAAGTCCGTTACACAGGGCGGAAGTATTTCCCGCTCCGTCGCACCGGTGCCGGACCGGTTGTCCGTCGTGTGCGATTGACTTTCCTCCGGCGCGGTGATCCAGGATGGATCCCCTGGTCGGGGGTCCATTGTCCGTTCGGTCGCCCCGCCGCGTCCGATGGCCGTCGTACGCCGGCCGAGCCGCCGTACGACGGCGTCACCCGTCCCATCGGCAGGACCCGGCCGGTCCGCCGGTGGCACAGTGGCCAGTCCCCCCGACGGGACTTGCGGGGCGTGCCGGCCCCGTCCGTCGGGCGTGGCCTGTCGCCGTCCGCTGTGCCAGACTCGACCACCGTGCAGGACGCAGCGGAGAACCTTGCGCCGAACCTCGCCGACCGGGTCCACCGGGCGGCAGTCGACCACGGTGACCGGCCCGCGCTGCACTGGCGCGAGCAGAGCATCACCTGGTCCGACCTGGACGCCGCGGTCGACGCCGCCGCGCGTGGCCTGACCGCCGTCGCGCCGCACACCGCCCCCGGCGACACGCCGCCCCGCGTCGCGATCGCGCTGCCCAACACCCCCGACTTCGTGATCGGCCTGCTCGGCGCCCTGCGCGCCGGCCTGGTCGCCGTGCCGGTCAACCCCGGCCTCACCGCCCCGGAACTGCGGCACGTGCTTGCCGACTCCGCCACGTCGGTGCTGATCGGCACCGACCGTGTACGGGCCCAGGTCGCCGAGGTGTCCGCCGAACTGCCCGCGCTCACCGCCGTGCACGGCGCACCGCCGCGACCGGCCGCCGACGGGCCCGCTCCGCACCCGCGCCGGGGCGGCGACGACCTGGCCGTCCTTCTCTACACCTCGGGCACCGAGGGGCACCCCAAGGGAGCGATGCTCCCGCACCGGGCGCTACTGGCCAACCACGAGCAGGTCGACCGGATCGACCCGCCGGTCGTCGGTCCGACGGACACCGTTCTGCTGGCGCTGCCGCTGTTCCACGCGTACGGACTCAACTCGGGGCTCGGCGCGGTCGTCCACCATGGCGCGACAGGTGTGCTGCTCGACGAACCGGGGCCGACCGCCGGGCTCGACGAGATCGCCCGGCACCGGGTCAGCGTGCTGGTCGGCGTACCGTCGATGTTCCTGACCTGGGCCGACACCGCCACCGCCCGCGCGGCCACCGCCTCCGTGCGGGTCGCGGTCTGCGGCGCGGCGCCCCTGGATCCCGCCGTCGCGGCGCGCTTCACCGAGACCACCGGCCATGTCGTGCACATCGGGTACGGGCTCACCGAGACCGCGCCGGTGCTCACCTCCACCCTGGTCGGCGGGGTCGCCAAGGCCGGCTCGATCGGCCGGCCGCTGCCCGGCGTACGGCTGCGCCTCGTCGACCCGGACGGCGCCGACCTGTGGCGCGACGGCGTGGCCGTCCCCGACGACGACCCGGACGAGCTGGACATCTCCGACGTGACGCCGGGCACCGACCCGGGTCAGATCGTGGTGGCCGGCCCCAACCTGTTCACCGGCTACTGGCCGGACGGACGGGACGGCCCGGACGCCGACGGCTGGTGGGGCACCGGCGACGTCGCGTACGCCGACGAGGACGGCGACCTGTTCCTCGTCGACCGGCTCGGCGAACTGATCCTGGTCAACGGGTTCAACGTCTATCCGCACGAGGTCGAGCTGGTGCTCGCCGGGCACCCCGGGGTGGCCGAGTCGGCGGTACTGGGTGTGCCGCACCCACGGACCGGCGAGACTGTTCGGGCGTACGTGGTGCCGGCGCAGGGACGGCCGGTGACAGGCGAGGAGCTGCTCGCCCACTGCGCGCGCAACCTGGCCCGGTTCAAGTGCCCGACCGCCGTCGAGTTCGTCGACGCCCTGCCCCACTCGGCGATCGGCAAGGTACGCAAGATCCAGCTCCGGTCGGCGATGCCGGCCGGCCCGCCCGCATCCGCCGACACCCGCACGGAGGTAACCGATGGCCACTGACGCCCGGCTCGCCCTGATCACCCGGCCCGGTTGCCACCTGTGCGACGACGCCAAGGCGGCCCTCGACCGCGTGGTGGCGGTGACCGGCGACAAGTGGGTCGAGTGGGACGTGTCCGACGACGTGGAGCTGGAGCGCGAGTACGGCGACCGGCTGCCCGTGGTGATGCTCGACGGCAAGGAGCACGGCTACTGGCGGGTCGAGGAGGAACGGTTGCTGCGGGACCTGACCACGCCGCAACTCTGAGCGCTGCCTAAGGTGCTCTGATGACCCCCGCGCGCCCCCACCTGGTGTGGGACTGGAACGGCACACTGCTCAACGACCTCAGCCTGGTGGTCGCCTGCACGAACGTCGCGTTCGCCAGTGTCGGTGGCCCGGCGGTCACCCTCGACGAGCACCGGGTGCGGTTCCGTCGGCCGATCGCCGACTACTACGCCGAGGTGCTCGGCCAGGCCGTGGACGACGAGTCGTTCGCCCGGCTGGACCGGATCTTCCACGACGCGTACCGCAACGGTTTGACCACCTGCGAGCTGGCCGCCGACGCGCGGACCGCGATGGCGGCGTGGCCCGGCAGCCAGAGCCTGCTCTCCATGTGGTTCCACGAGGAGCTGGTGCCAACCGTGCACACCTTCGGGTTGACCAGCCACTTCACCCGGGTCGACGGGCTGCGGGCCGCGGTCGGCGGGGACCGCAAGGCCGAGTCGCTCCAGGCGCACCTGGCCGAGCTGGGCGTGGACGGCGGTGACGTGGTGGTGATCGGCGACTCCGTCGACGACGCCGACGCGGCGCTCGCGGTCGGCGGTCGGGCGGTGCTCTACACCGGCGGGTTCACCGATCCGGCCCGGCTGCGCGCCTCCGGCCACCCGGTGGCCGACACCCTCACCGACGCGGTGGCCCTGGCCGGGCGGGAGATCAGCTCCGCAGGTAGGTGAGGACGGCGAGCACCCGGCGGTGCTGTTCGGTGTCCGGTGGGAGCGTGAGCTTGGTGAAGATGTTGCGGACGTGCTTCTCCACCGCGCCGTCGCTGACCACCAGGGCGCGGGCGATGGCCGTGTTCGAACGCCCCTCGGCCATCAGGGCCAGCACCTCCCGCTCGCGCGGGGTCAACTCGCGCAACGGCTCGTCGCGGCGGCGTCGCGCGAAGAGCTGACCGACCACCTCCGGGTCGAGCACGGTGCCGCCCGCCGCCACCCGCCGCAGCGCGTCGAGGAACTCGTCGATCGCGGCCACCCGGTCCTTCAGCAGGTAGCCGATGCCGCCACCGGCGCCGCCGGTGGTGGCGAGCAGATCATCGGCGTACGACACCTCGACGTACTGGGAGAGCACCAGGATCGGCGTACGCGGCACCAGCCGCCGCGCCTCGACCGCGGCCCGCAGACCCTCGTCGGTGTGTGTCGGCGGCATCCGCACGTCGACTATCGACACGTCCGGCTGGTGCTCCACCACCGCCTCGACGAGGGCCTCGCCGTCCCCGACGGCGGCCACCACCTGGTGTCCACTCTCGGTCAGCAGCCGCACCAGCCCCTCCCGGAGCAGGACGGCGTCGTCGGCGATCACGATGCGCATGGCTGTGTTGTCTACCACGTCGGGTGCGGTCCTCGTCGGTTCACAGGGGCAGTTCGGTGCGGATCTCGGTCGGGCCGCCGGTGGGGCTGACCACTGCCAGTTCGCCGCCGGCCGCCCGGACCCGGTCGGCGATGCCGGCCAGCCCGTGCCCCTTGGCCAGGTGCGCGCCGCCCTGCCCGTCGTCGCCCACCCGTACCTGGAGGTGGGTGCCCTGCCGGGCCACCGCGACCAGGGCCTCGGTGGCCCTGCTGTGCTTGGCGATGTTGGTGAGCGCCTCGGCCACCACGAAGTACGCGGTGTTCTCCACAGCCGGGTCGAGCCGGCCGCCGGGCGTGCCCAGCTGCGGATCCACCTGGAGTTCGATGGGGATCAGCCCTCGGCCGGCGAGGGCGGCCAGGGCGCTGGGCAGGCCCCTGTCGACCAGGATGGGCGGGGCGATCCCCCGGGACAGGGCCCGCAGCTCGGCAAGCGTGTCCCTGGTCTGGGTGACCGCCTCGTCGATGGTCCGGCCGGCCGCCTCCGGGTCGGTGGCGAGCTGCATCCGGGCCCGGCTCAGGTCCATCGCCAGGCGGACCAGACGCTGCTGGGGGCCGTCGTGGATGTCGCGTTCCAGCCGGCGCAGCGCGGACGCCTCGGCCGAGACGGCGGCGCGCTTCTGCTCCTCCAGCACGGTGATCCGGTCCCGCATCTCGGCCACCCCGGTCAGCATGGCCTTGGCGAAGCTGGCCTGGAGCAGCGCGCAGCCCCGGATCACGATCGGCAGCGTGATCAGGAAGAACACACCGATAGCGGTGTTCAGCCCGATCCGGGCGGTGGTCGAGTCACCAAGGCCGAGCAGTTGCGCCAGATCCTGGTCGCCCTCACCGTCGGCCCGGGGCAGCGCCCAGTCGTACGCCCAGTACAACGAGCCGGTGACTGCCGCGGCCCACCAGGACAGGGTCACCACGAACGTGATCGCCGCCACGATCAGCCGCAGCACGCCGTGTGCCAGGTCGAGCCAGGACTGGGCGTCGCGCATCGGCACGAAGATCCGCCGCCAGGCGTTCGCCCCCGCCTCGGCCAGCCGGTAGTGCGGTCGGATCCGCGGCTGCCGCAGCACCGCGGGCAGCCGCAGACGCTCGATGTCGGCCAGTCCACGGGCGGCGTACAGGGTGCCGCTGAGGATCGGCAGGCCGATCACCGTGACCACCAGTCCCACGCCTATCACGAGCCCCACGACGAGGACGACGAAGCTGGTCACCGCCAGGGGCAGGCCGATCAGCACGTACCCGGAGTCGACGAAGAGCTGGCGGGGGATGCTCGGTGCCAGTGTCTGTTGGTCACTGGCGGCAACGGCGGTCATGCCCAAAGGCTAGGCATCCGGGCTGCCTGTCCCCATCCCGAAGTCCCGCCTCTCTCCCGTAGGGCTGTCCCTACCCCGTGGGCGACACTGCCGGGCGCAACGCGGGATTGGTCAGAGAAGTCGGGATTGAGCAATAATCGCCCGGGCGACGCGGGGTCGCGGAGCGCTGAATCGATCTTGTGGAATGGAGGTGCTGGTGGAGTCGCGGCGCGCAGCGGCAAGATCGCGATTTGTGCACGTCTTCACAAGCGCCTACGCTGTGATTCCGACGCGCCCTGCTAGCACAGCCGGCAATCTCGGTCGCCAGCGGGAGTCCATAGGCGGCCGACCAGCGGAGTTGGCCGAGGATCGCACCGCACGGAGTCTCATGAGTCAGCACCGTCACCCAGGCGCGCCCGGCCGTGCCGGTGCCGTACCCGCGCTCCCGGACCTTCCCGAGGCGACCGTCGCGCGGCTCCCCGAATACCTGCGTGCCCTGCACAACCTCGCCGACGGCGGGCACGAGACCGTCTCCAGCGAGGGCCTCTCCGCCGCCGCCGGAGTCAACTCCGCCAAGCTCCGCAAGGACCTCTCCCACCTCGGCTCGTACGGCACCCGGGGCGTCGGCTACGACGTCGCCCTGCTGATCGAACAGATCGAGTACGTGCTCGGGCTCACCCAGCGCAGGGCTGTCGCCCTGGTCGGTGTGGGTAACCTCGGTCACGCTCTGGCCGGCTACGACGGCTTCGCCAGCCGGGGCTTCCGGATCGCCGCACTGCTCGACGCCGACCCCTCCCGGGTCGGTGAGGAGATCAACGGCCTGGTCGTACGGCATGTCGACGAACTGCCGGAGATCGCCGTGCAGGAGTCCATCGCGATAGGCGTGATCGCCACCCCCGCCGCCGCCGCCCAGCGCGTCGCCGACCAACTGGTCGCCGTCGGCGTGACGAGCATCCTCAACTTCGCGCCGTGCGTACTCTCGGTGCCGGAGGGGGTCGACGTGCGCAAGGTCGATCTCGCCATCGAGCTGCAGATCCTGTCTTTCCACGAGCACCGCAAGGCCTCGCTCACCGCCCTTCCCGGCGGGCTCGCGGCCACCGAAACCCAGGAGGCGATCGGCACGTGAAACTGCTCGTCGTCGGCGCGTCCTACCGGACCGCCCCGGTCGCCACGCTGGAGCAGCTGGCCGTGCCCCCCGCCGACCTCACCCGCACACTCGACCGCCTGGTCGCTCAGCCGTACGTGAGCGAGGCGGTGCTCGTCTCCACCTGCAACCGGGTGGAGGTCTACGCCGCCGTGTCCGGTTTCCACGGCGGGCTCGGTGACATCTGCGCCGTCCTGGCCGAGCAGGCCGGCTGCCCGCCGGCGGCGCTCGCCAGTCACCTGTACGTGCACTACGACACCGCCGCCGTGGACCACGTCTTCCGGGTCGCCACCGGCCTGGACTCGATGGTCGTGGGCGAGGCGCAGATCCTCGGCCAGTTGCGTGACGCGTACCACTGGGCCACCGGCGCCGACTCGGCCGGCCGCCTGCTGCACGAGCTGATGCAGCAGTCGCTGCGGGTGGGCAAGCGCGCCCACGCCGAGACCGGCATCGACCGGGCCGGCCAGAGCGTCGTCACCGCCGCGCTGGAGCTGGCCGCCGGGTATCTCGACGGCGACCTCGAGGGCCGGCCGGCCCTGGTGGTGGGTGCCGGCGCGATGGGCTCGCTCGGGGTGGCCACCCTGTCCCGCCTGGGCGCGGGGCCGCTCACCGTCACCAATCGTGGCGCCGACCGGGCCCTGCGGCTCGCCGAGTCGTACGGGGCGGGCGCCGCGCCGATGACCGAGCTGGCCGACACCCTCTCCACAGTGGACATCGTAGTGGCCGCCACCGCCTCCACCGAACCGGTCCTCACCCGGGCGGTGGTCGGCGCGGCGCTCGCCGAGCGGGACCGGGCCCGGGGCCCGCTGGTCCTACTCGACCTGGCCGTCCCGCGCGACGTCGAGGAGGGCGTCGCCGACCTGCCCGGTGTCGAGGTGATCGACATCGATCGCATGGCGGCGCTGCTCGCCGACGGTCCCGCCGCCGCGGACGCCGCAGCCGTCGAGCGGATCGTCCTCGGCGAGGTGGAGAGTTTCCTCACCTGGCTGCGCGGCGCCGACGTGGCGCCCACCGTGGCCGCGCTGCGCGGCCGGGCCGACGACGTGGTCACCGCCGAGCTGCGCCGGCTCGCCCAGCGCCGCCCCGACCTCGACGACGACCTGCGCGCCGAGGTCGCCCGTACGGTGCACCGGGTCGTGCAGCGGCTCCTGCACCAGCCCACAGTGAAGGTCCGCCAGTTGGCCGCGGAGCCCGGCGGCGACCAGTACGCGGCCCTGCTGCGCGAGCTGTTCGACCTCCAGGTGCCGCAGACCTCACCCGTGGACACCGTGCCCGAGGTGCTGTCCCCCGACCTGGGCGCCGTGTTCGCCAGCACCGACCCGGTGCTCGGTACGGACTCGGCCGACCAGATCCCGCCCACCGGAGGTGCACGTTGACCGCCCCCCTGCGCCTCGGCACCCGGGGCAGCGCCCTGGCGATGGCCCAGTCCGGCCACGTCGCCGAGGCGTTGACCGCCGCCACCGGCCGACCGGTCGAGCTGGTCGAGGTGGTCACCGCCGGTGACCGCTCCAACGCGCCGGTGCACCGGCTCGGCGTCGGGGTGTTCGTCTCCGCGCTGCGTGACGCGTTGACCGCGCGGACTATCGACTTCGCGGTGCACTCCTACAAGGATCTGCCCACGGCCGGTGCCGCCGGGCTGCACATCGCGGCAGTGCCGGCCCGACAGGACCCGCGCGACGCGCTGATCGCCAAGGGCGGGCGGACGCTCGCCGAGCTGCCGCCCGGGGCCACCGTGGGCACCGGCGCGCTGCGCCGCATCGCCCAGCTGCACGCCCTCGGGCTGCAACTGGAGGTCACCCCGATCCGCGGCAACATCGACACCCGCCTGGCGCGGGTGCTCGGCCCCGAGGCCGACCTCGACGCGGTGGTGCTGGCCCGGGCCGGTCTGGCCCGGATCGGTCGGACCGACGCGATCACCGAGACGCTCGACCCGATGCTCATGCTGCCCGCGCCCGCTCAGGGCGCGCTGGCCGTGGAGTGCCGGGTCGACGATCAGGACCTGGTCGAGCTGCTCGGTGCGCTCGACCACGCACCGTCGCGCGCCGCGGTCACCGCGGAGCGCGCGTTGCTGGCAACCCTGGAGGCCGGGTGCAGCGCACCCGTCGCCGCCTATGCGGAACTCGCCGAAGGTGACGCCGGCGATGAGATCTACCTGCGCGGGGCGGTGATCAGTCCGGACGGCACTCGTGACCTTCGGCTGTCCCGCACCGGAACGCCCGCCGACGCGGCGGAGATCGGTAAGGCACTCGCCGCCGAACTCCTCGACCTCGGCGCCGACTCGATCCTCGGCCACGAAGGACACACCGGCCCGGGGACCCAGCAATTTGGGAGCACAGAATGACCCGCACCCGTAAGCCCGTCGGCCGTATCGCGTTCGTCGGGGCTGGCCCCGGCGACCCGGGCCTGCTGACCCGTCGGGCGCACGACGCCCTGGTCGACGCCGACCAAGTGATCTACGACCGGGGAGTCCCCGAGTCGCTGCTCGCCGTCGTCCGCGCCGAGGCCAGAGACGACGCCGAGTTCACCCCTGCCGAAGGCGCGCCGGGGGACGTGGCGAAGGTGCTGATCTCCGCGGCCCGCTCCGGGTTGAACGCGGTGCACCTGGTCGCCGGTGACCCGTTCGGCCACGACTCGGTGGTCAAGGAGGTGCAGGCGGTGGCCCGGACCGCCGCCCACTTCGAGGTGGTGCCGGGCGTCGGCCAGGCCGAGGGCGTGGCCACCTACGCGGGTGTTCCCCTGCCGGGTGTTCGTACCGCCGCCGACGTCGAGGACGTCAGCGCACTGGACTTCGAGGCGCTCGCCGCTGCCGTCGGCCGGGGCTCGCTCGCGCTTGCCGTGGACGCCGGTGATCTCGCCGCCGTCCGGGACGGGCTGCTGGCCGCCGGGGTCGACGGCACGACCGGGGTCGGCGTGACAGGCGACGGCACCGGTGAGACCCAGTACACGACCACGTCGACGGTGGACAGCTTCGTGGCCGCCGCGCTCGGCTTCACCGGCCGGGTGGTGCTCACCGTCGGCGCGGGCGTGGGCCAGCGCGACAAGCTGAGCTGGTGGGAGAACCGCCCGCTGTACGGCTGGAAGGTGCTCGTACCGCGTACCAAGGAGCAGGCTGGCGCGATGAGCGCCCGGCTGCGGGCGTACGGGGCGATCCCGTGCGAGGTGCCGACCATCGCGGTCGAACCGCCGCGCACCCCGGCGCAGATGGAGCGGGCGGTCAAGGGCCTGGTCGACGGCCGGTACGCCTGGGTGATCTTCACGTCGGTGAACGCGGTCCGCGCGGTCTGGGAGAAGTTCGCCGAGCACGGCCTGGACGCCCGGCACTTCGGCGGCGTCAAGATCGCCTGCATCGGTGAGGCGACGGCGGACGCGGTGCGCGCGTTCGGCATCCAGCCGGAGCTGATCCCCGCCGGGGAGCAGTCCTCCGAGGGGCTGTTGGCCGAGTTCTCGCCGCACGACGAGATCCTCGACCCGGTGGGCCGGGTGCTGCTGCCCCGCGCCGACATCGCCACCGAGACGCTGGCCGCCGGGCTGACCGAGCGCGGCTGGGAGGTCGATGACGTGACCGCGTACCGGACGGTGCGGGCCGCTCCGCCGCCCGCCGAGATCCGCGACGCGATCAAGTCGGGCGGGTTCGACGCGGTGCTCTTCACGTCCAGCTCGACGGTGCGCAATCTGGTCGGTATCGCGGGGAAGCCGCACGCCCGTACCGTTGTTGCCGTGATCGGGCCCAAGACGGCGGAGACCGCGACGGAGTTCGGCCTGCGGGTCGACGTCCAGCCGCCGCACGCCTCGGTGCCCGACCTGGTGGAGGCGCTCGCCGCCTACGCCGTCGAGCTGCGCGAGAAGCTGGCCGCAATGCCGGCGAAGCAGCGCCGCGGCTCGAAGGTGCAGGGCCCGACCGCCCTGCGCTTCCGGTAGTCGTTCGAGGAGGCTCTGGCATGTCGTTCCCCGAGATCCGGCCCCGCCGGCTGCGCCGCAACGCGGCGATCCGCCGGCTGGTGTCCGAGACCCGGGTCGACCCGGCCGAACTGGTCGTGCCGATGTTCGTCAAGGAGGGGCTGACCGAGCCCCGCGCCATCAGCTCGCTCCCGGGGGTGCTCCAGCACTCCCGGGAGTCGCTGCGCAAGGCGGCTGCCGAGGCGGTCCAGGCCGGTGTCGGCGGGATCATGCTGTTCGGCGTGCCCGAGCAGC
Source organism: Micromonospora sp. NPDC047521 (assembly GCF_055587305.1). Taxonomy (NCBI): domain Bacteria; kingdom Bacillati; phylum Actinomycetota; class Actinomycetes; order Micromonosporales; family Micromonosporaceae; genus Micromonospora; species Micromonospora sp. NPDC047521. The sequence continues at coordinate 395,941 of NZ_JBVJGN010000006.1, forward strand.
GGGACCCGACCGGCTCCGGCGGCATCGACCCGAACGGCATCCTGAACGTCGCCATCCGCGACGTGGTGGCCGAGGTGGGCGACGCCACGGTGGTGATGAGCGACCTGTGCCTGGACGAGTTCACCTCACACGGGCACTGCGGGCTGCTCACCCCCGACGGCGAGGTGGACAACGACGCGACCCTCGCCGCGTACGCCGAGATGGCGGTGGCCCAGGCCGCCGCCGGGGCCGGCATGGTCGGGCCGTCGGGGATGATGGACGGCCAGGTCGGCGTGGTGCGCCGGGCCCTCGACGCCGCCGGGTACCAGGACGTTTCCGTGCTCGCGTACGCCGTGAAGTACGCCTCCGCCTTCTACGGCCCGTTCCGGGAGGCGGTGGAGTCGGCGCTGGAGGGCGATCGGCGCACCTACCAGCAGGACCCGGCCAACCTCCGCGAGTCGCTGCGCGAGGTGGCGCTCGACGTCGCCGAGGGCGCCGACCTGGTGATGGTGAAGCCGGCGCTGCCGTACCTCGACGTGGTGTCGGCGGTGCGGGCCGCGGTGGACGTTCCGGTCGCTGCCTACCAGGTCTCCGGCGAGTACGCGATGGTCGAGGCGGCCGCCGCTAACGGCTGGATCGACCGCGAGCGGGTGATGCTGGAGACGCTCACCTCGATCAAGCGGGCCGGTGCGCAGATCATCCTCACCTACTGGGCCGTCGAGGCCGCTGGCCTGCTGCGCCAGCGCAACTGATCGGCCCGCGAAGGACTTCTGGCCTCTGGCCTCTGGCCTCTGGCTCTCGATCGTCACCGACGCGGCTGCGCTCTCGGGCGGGTCGCTCCGACGGACCGCACTACCTCTGCCCCCCTTTGCTCTGCTTCAACCGGCGCAACATTTCCGGTCCTGACCGTTGCGTCGATTGAAGCAGAGCAAAGGGGGCGGACCAGGCTGCTGGCCTGCTGCCCCGATGACGGTTGTCCACAGGTTTATCCACAGCGGTTGAGCTTGGCCGGCGTCGCGGGGATGGTGGGCGGATGGCGTCGGCGCTCATCCCTCCACAACCTCCCGGCCCTACCGTCGGACGATTTCCCATCGCCGGTCTGGTTCGCCGGGCACGTCGCATCGTCCGACTGAGCCAGCACCAGATGGCCCGCTTCGCCAAGGTGGCGCCCCTCGACGATAGGTCGGGTCGAGGCGGGCAGCCTGACGCCGAGCCTGCCCGTGCTGGAGCGCCTACTCGGCGCGGCGGGGCTCTTCCTCGTTGTGGTGGACCAGGAGGGCCGGGTCGTGCTGCCGATGGCCGACCGGGAAGACGTTCACGACGGGGCCGGCCGCCGTTATCCCTCACACCTCGACACGATCGTCGACCCGGAGCCCGGGGAGTGGTGGGGGGACATCTACGGACTCACGTCGCCTCCGGAGACCTATCACCGCAGTTCGGCGGATCGCGAGGCGCGACGTCGGCGCAGCCAGTGGGAGGTGCGGGTGGCGCAGCATCGCGGCGTGCCACCCCCGCCACCGGTCGACGTGTACTACTGAGCTGTGGACGCCGCCGGGGTACGCGCCGGCGTGCAGGTCGTCCTCACCTGCCGGGCCGTCGAGGCCGCTGACCTGCTGCGCCAGCGCTACCGACCGGCTTCGCGGGTCCCGGGCCGGCCGTCTCGTCCCCCTCCGGCGCGGCGCCCGGAAGTCGCCGGCTGGTCAGCCAGGCGAGCGCCAGCAGCACGGCCGACACCGCGAGCGCGAGCCGGGTGGCCTGCGCCAGTTCCGGTGCGAGGCCGAGCCGGCTGGCCGGGTCGAGTCGGTTGGCCGCCGTTATACCCCCGCCGCCCAGGCTGGGGGCCAGCCGATCCGCCAGCCAGGACAGGACGGCGGCGATGAGCGCCGTGCCGGCCGCGACCGAGGTGTGCGACACAGTGGTGAGCAGCGTGGAGCCGGACGGCAGGTCGTTGGGCGGGAGCGACCGGCTGGCCGCGGTCATCGTCGGCATGAGGGTCGCGCCCATGCCGAGGCCGATCACCGCGCCCAGCGTGGCCAGCAGCGGGTACGACGTGTCCGCGTCGAGCACCAGCACCCGGGCCACAGTGCCAGCCACCGCCGTGGCGATGCCGAGCCCGACGACGCGCCGCGCCGAGACGCGATCGACGAGCCGGGTCGCGACCTGGAGCATCAGCCCGGTGGTCAGCGCCTGCGGGATGCCGATCACCCCGGCCAGGGTGGCCGAGTCGCCGCGTACCACCTGCACGTAGGCCGGGATGATCAGGAACGAGCCGAAGTATCCGGCGGCGAAGAGCGCCACAGTCGCGGCGCCTCCGACCATCCCCGGGGCGCGCAGCACGGCCACATGCAGCAGTGGCTGCCGTATCCGGCCGGCCCGCCAGACGAAGGTCGCCACCAGCATGGCACCGAGCGCGAGCGGCAGCAGCACTGATGCGGTGACGATCCCGCCCCGCTCGCCGGTGACGCTGAGTCCGTACACCGCCAGCGCCAGACCGGGGCAGAGCAGCAGCAGCCCGACGACGTCCAGCCGGACCGACGGACGTCGCGGGTCGGCGGCCGGCAGCACCGACCGGCCGAGCAACACCGCCAGCAGCCCCACCGGCAGGTTGATCCAGAAGATCCACCGCCACGACGCGTGATCGAGCAACAGCCCACCCAACACCGGCCCGATCAGTGGCCCGACCAGGACCGGCAGGCCGAGAAGGCTCATCATCCGTCCTCGCCGCCCCGCCGGCACCGCGGCGAGCGCGACGGCCATCCCAACCGGGTTGAGCAGCCCACCACCCAGCCCTTGGAGCACCCGGAACGCGATCAGCGACTCGACGTTCCAGGCAGCGCCGGCCAGCACGGACCCGGCGGTGAACAGCACCAGCGCGGACAGGTAGGTGCGGCGGGCACCGAAGTGGCCGATTGCCCAGGCGGCGGTGGGCATCACCGCGACCAGGGCGAGCGCGTAGCCGCTGGTGACCCAGCCGATCGTGGCGAGGTTGGTGTTCAGGTCGTCGACAAGCCTCGGCAGGGCCACCACGGTGACCGTGGTGTCGATCACCGCTAGCAGACCACCGAGGGTCAGGTACCAGCCGAGTCGTCGCGCGGACGCGTCCATGTCGCCGGCTCAGGACCGGACCCGGCGGGCGGTGCGCAGCGCCTCGGCCCACCAGGCCAGCTCGCTCAGCGTGGCGTCGGCGGCCCGCCGCAGCGGCTCGTCGTCGACCAGTCGACCGCTGTCGTCGAGCCGCTCCCACGGTGCCCGGAGCACCACCCCGGAGCGGGTCGTGGCGGCCTGCACCTCGGCGAAGACCAGTCGGAGTTGCTCGACCGCCCGGATGCCGCCGGAACCGGCCCCGTACGACACGAAGGCCACCGGCTTGCGGGCCCACTCCCGGTAGTGCCAGTCGATGGCGTTCTTGAGGGCGGCCGGGAAGCTGTGGTTGTACTCGGGTGTCACCACCACGAACGCGTCGGCGGCGGCCAACCGGGCGCTGATCGGGCTCGCCGAGTTGCCCCCGGGAGGGGTGTCGGCGAACGGTAGCGCCACCTCGGCGAGGTCGACGAGGTCCAGGTCGAGGTCCGCGCGGCGGCCCGCGTGGGAGACGAACCAGTCGGCGATCGAGCGGCCCACCCGAGGTTGCCGGACGCTTCCGACGAGCACGGCGACGGTCGGCGGAGCGGTGTCCTCTTGCGTTGTCATGCCTCGGACGCTAGGACTTGAAGTAATGGTGAAGTCAAGGACGACGGGGGATTGGCGATGGGCACGTTGACGGTCGGCGAGGTGGCCCGGGAGAGCGGGGTCAGTGGCTCCGCCGTGCGGTTCTACGAGCGGCAGGGCCTGATAGCGGCTGCCCGCACCAGCGGCAACCAGCGGCGCTTCGACCCCGACGCGGCCTGCCGGATCAGGGTGGCGCGGGTTGCCCAGCGCGTCGGCCTGACCGTCAACGACATCCGTGACCTGCTCGCCGCCCTGCCACCCAACCCCGGGCCGGCCGATTGGCAGGATCTGCACGATCGGCTGACCGCCGAGGCCGAGCGGCGCATCCGCGAGCTGCACGCGGCACTGGACGACATCGGCTCCGGCCGCCGCCTCTGCGAACTCTGATCACGCCCTCGGTGTACGCGCCGGACATCGGCAGCTCCCGGTGGCTGACCCATCGATGTCGTCAGCGAGATCGTGCCCCAACATGGATGTAGTGGCCTCCCGACCGGCGGAGGCCACTACATCCTGGATCGCGCGCGATCATTCGCTCACGAGCGCGGATCTCAGTCGTCGTTGGTGATGGTGCCCGCGGCCAGCGGATCGGCCAGCCGCAGGCCGGGCACGCCGGCCACCAGCAGCGTCAGCTTCTCGTTCGGCTCCCGCTTGCGGTCACCCCGCACCGTCACCGGGAAGGCGACCGACGTCTGCCCGGCGGCCAGCACCTTGCAGCCGACGTACGCGTCGAAGTCCGAACCCGCCTGCGCCGTACCACCGACGGTGGTGGCGCAGAGCAGCACCGGCTGGGACAGCGGCCGGGACACGGTCGCGGTGAAGGTGAGCTGCCGCGTGCCCTGGTCGCCCTCGACCACCGTCGCGTCGGCCACGGTCAACGACGACCGGGACCGGAACCTCGCCACCTGCGGGTCGTGGTCACTGGACCCGCGCGACCCGTCGCCGGTGAACTCCGCCGGCCAGTCCGCGTTGATGTGCGCCGCCCGCACCTGCACCAGGTCGCCGTAGAGCGCGTCATTGACGAACAGGTGGTCGAGCGTCTGCGCCTGCCCCTCGAAGCTGTACGAGTACGCGGAAGCCGGCACCTCCGCCACCAGGTTGTCCCACAGGTTGTGCAGGCCCGCCTCGTACAGCGGCGCGAGCTGGTCCGACACGGCGGGCTGGCTGCCCGTCGCGATCGGGTCGTCGGGCCGGGGGAACACGTTCAGGTCCCCGCCGTAGACCACCCGGGCGTTCCGGTCGGCCGCCTCGATCGCGGTCACGATCGCCGCCCCGTAACGGGCCTGCTCCCGACGCTGCCCGATCCGGCCGTCCGGGCCGGACGAGTAGTGGTTGCTGAGCGCGTACAGGGTGAACCGCTCGGACGAGCCCGGCGCGGCGGCCACGCTGAACCTGCCCAACTGGGGAGCCCTGGTGAACACATTCGTGCCGTCCCGGCCGGTCGACGTGTCCACGTCGGACGGGAGCACCGCGTTGAGCGCCTTGGGGTTCTGCACGTCGGCGTTCGCCGGCAGCCCCGGGGCGCGGTACTGGACGGTCGGGGCCGAACCCAGCAGCGGGTCGTCCGCCGTCGCGGCCGGCAACGACAGCCGGTCCGTGCGGTACAGGAACGCGGCGGTGATTCCGCGGGCGTCCGCGCCGGTCCGGTCATAGGTCGCGGCGTACGCCGGCCCGCCCGCCTGCGCCACCGCGAGCGCCAACTCCTGGACGCTGTCCGGAGCGCCATCGGCGTTGTCGGTGTCGCCGCAGGCCAGCGCCGCCCCGGAGACAGTGCAGATGTCCTGGTCCTCGGCCTCCTGCACCAGGATCAGATCCGGTGCGTGCAGATCGGTGACGATCTGGTCGGCGAGCGCCGTCAGGTGCTCGCGGTAGTCCGCCTCGCTGCTCGGCACGTAGTCGAACGGCGGGCTGACCCCTGTGCAGCCGGCGTTGCCGGCGAAGTCGCAGCCGTCGAACGGGTCGTCGCGGTAGTCGTACAGGTTCTCCACGTTGTACGTGGCGACCGCCACCTCCTGGGACCGGTCCGCAGCCTTCGGCGGGTTGTTCCTCGACGGGTCCGCCCCGGCGTCGAACTCCGCCCGCTCGACCTGGACGCCGTACTTCTCGAACGAGTAGTAGACGCCGCCCACCGCGTCCGCGCGCAGCGTGTCGAAGGTGTGTGCAGGCGGGAGCAGCGCCGTGCTGTCCCCGGCGGTGGCCTTCACGCCCATGCTGCCGAGCAGCACCCGCTGGCCATTGCCGTCGTCGAAGCGGCGGGTCGGGTCGTTGTCCAGCGGGTGCGAATCCCGGAAGACCCGCCGGGAGTACGGGTCGGCGCGGTCCAGCAGCGGGTCGTCCCGGTCGATCACCCACAGCTCCGCGTCCGCGGTGGAGGAGAAGACGTCCCGGCCGCTCACCGCGCCGCTGCCGGCACGTACCCGCAGACGGGCGCCCTCGTGCCGCTCCCACCAGCGCTGCGCCTCGGTCAGTTCGACAGGAGGCACCGCGTCGGTCACCGCGACAGCCGTGTCCACGTCCAGGCCGGTGGCGATCCGGCGGACCAGCGAGGCCCCGGAGAGCTGGGTGAAGTTGTAGTACTCCGACACCCGGGCCCGGAGCACCACCTCGTCACCGACGGTCGGCACGTACCCGCCGATCAGCGACGTGAACGCGCCCATGAACACGAAGACGCCGTCGGAACTGGTCGGGTCGCCGTCGGTGTCGTCGGTGCGGCTCTGCAGGAAGAACCCGTGCTGCTCCGCCCCGGCCGATGTGCGGGCAAGCGTCAACTGGGTGATCACGCCGCGTACGTCGTACATCGTGCTGCTGGTGCCGTTGCCGCTCGCCGGTGCGAGCGGCGAGCGGTCCGACGGGCCGGACTCGGCGTCCGTGGTCGGGCCCTGCACCTCCCCGACGGTCAGCTCCCGGGTCACCTGCACGGCCAGCGCGCAGCTGGCGGTGCCGCCGCCCGCGTCGGTCGCGGTCACCGTCACTGTGTACGCGCTGGCGGCCAGATCGGCGCTCGCGCCGACCGTGGCGCGGGCGGTGCCGCCGACCCCGTCGGCCGGGGTGAACGCGGTACGGGAGATCGAGCCGGCGGCCGGGGTCGGGCTGACCGACGTCACCGCCAGGTCGACGATCGTGTCGTCGGAATCGGTGGCGGTGACATCGCGGCTCGCGGCCGTGCCTGCCGCCGTGACCAGTGGCCCGCCGCAGGTCAGCGTGGCCGGTACGTCGACCGGGCCGCCGCCGTCCACGGTGTGCGCGCCGAGCCCGTCGAACGTGTCGACCGGGAGGCCGGCCCACTGGGCGGCGGGGTCGAACGCGTCCGACGGGTCGGTGTCTCCGGCTGTCACGCTCGCCAGCCGGCGCAGCGTGTTGTCCGCGGTGCTTGTCGCACCGGCACCCCACTCGGTGCCCGGGTCGACACCCACCTGGCCGATCGAGTCGAGCACCGTGGTGCCCCGGCGCAGCACTATCGCGTCGTCGCCGTTGAACAGGCTCGCCCCGGTGGTCTGGTCGGCCTGGGCGAGGACGGCGGCCGAAGCCGACGCGCTGGCGAAGACGAACGCGTCGCCGGCGGCCACGCTCCCGGTCAACGCGATGGTGGTGGCCGTGGTGGAGCCGTTGAAGTAGAGCTGCAACTGGTAGCCGCCGGCGGTCAGGTCGACAGCGGCGCCGGTGCCGTTGAACAGCTCGATCGCCTTGTTGTTCGACGATCCCTCGACGTACTCCGAGATGAACAGGTCGGTGGGCGCGGCGCTGGCCGCGGTGGGTGCGACGCCGAGCGCCGTGACTGTCACGGCGGCGGTGGCGGTCGCGAGCGCGGCTATTGAGCGGCGCGGGCGCATGGGGCCTCCACGATGGGTGGACGGGGGTCAACGCACGTTAAGGTGCCCGACTGTCCATCGTCCATCCCCCATCGGACAGTTTCGTGAATTCCTCAGCGCGGCGGGTCGAGGCGGTGCACCAGCTCAGCGACGTCGACGCTGTATTCGCACCAGTCCCGGTCGGGCCGGTAACCCAGCTCCGCGTTGACCTTGAGCATGGCCTCGTTGGCCTGCGCGTTCCAGGTCTGCACCTCGACCAGCTTCGGCTCGGCCGACCGCAGCTCCAGCAGCATCCTGGCCTTGATCGCCCGGTCGATGCCGTAACCCCTGTGGTCCTGCGCGACGATCGTGTCGTACTGGTCGGCGCGGGTCGGGTGCTGCGCCGGCACCACCACCTCGGTCAGGCCGGCCACCTCACCGCTCTGCTCGTGCCGGGCCAGCACGATGTACGGCTTCATGCCCCGCCGGTGCAGGGTGTCCAGGCTGTCCCGCAGCCGCTGCGGGTCGTACGAGCTGGGCCGCAGCTCGCCGTCGTCGACGTCGCGCACCTCGGCCTTGGCCCGCGCGTACGCCTCGATCAGATCATCCGGTGGCCCGCCGGGGAAGAACTCCAGGTGGTAACCCGCCGCGACGCCGGTGGCCATCTCGGCCAACTCGGGCCAGTCGACAGCCGACAGGTCGAGGACGCTTCGCGTCTCCACGTACTCCCGGGTGAAGCCGAGCGACTCGTAGAAGCCCACCGCCGGCGTGTCGCCGACGACCTCCACCCCGATCGACTGGAAGCCCTCCTGGTAGACCCGGCGCGCGGCGCGCAGCACCAGGTCACGGCCGAGCCCGGAGCGTCGGACCGACGGGTGCACCAGCACCTCGAGCACGCCGATGTCGCCGAGGAGCAGCACGTGCACCTGGCCGAGAATCGCGCCCGGGTCGGCGGCGTCGGTCGGGTCGGCCTGGGCGATCCAGGAGATCCGCCGTTCGCCGGGCATCACCTCGGCGAGGTATTCCCGCAGGGAGGTCTCCCGCCAGGGCGGGTCCTGCGGCAGATCGGCCGCCAGAACCGCGTTCAGCGTGTCCAGCAGCGACGCGATCTCGGCGGACGACGCGGTCCTGGGGTCCCACTCGCGCACCATCACCCGTCTAGCTTGCCGCTAACAGCAGCCCGGGGGAAGTGTCCAGTTCTCCAATGTATGTGAACGATCACTTCACGTGCGGCTGGCCCGTCCGTACCGGTTTGCGGCGTCGTAGACGTCCTGGGCGTACCGGCGCACGTCGTTGTACGACAGGATCGCGTTCCACCAGTCGCCCGGGATGCTCAGGTTGCGCCCGCCCTTGCAGAGGTAGTTCGCGGCTGCCAGGGCGGCGTCGTCGATGTCGTGCGGGTCCTTACGCCCGTCGTTGTCCGCGTCCGCGCCGATCTCCTGCCAGGTGGTCGGGATGAACTGCATAGGCCCGATCGCGTGGTCGAAGGTGGTGTCCTTGTCGAGGGCGCCGCGGTCGGTGTCGATGATCCGCATCCGGCCGCCGTTGCCGTCCAGCGGCTCACCGATGATCTCCGGCAGTGCCCTGCCGTCCTGTCCCAGCCGGGCGCCGTTGTGCGAGCCGTGCCCCGACTCGATCAGACCGATCGCGGCAAGCGTGGTCCAGCTCAACGCGCAACTGCGGTTGGTCTGGGCGAGCACCAGCTCGGCGTAGCCGTACGCCTGCATGGCGGCCGGCGGGACACCGACCTTGGCGCCGACCTGCTGGGCCCAGCCGGCGAGCGCGTCCGAGGGTCGTCCGCCGACCACCGGCGGAACGGCCGGGCCGGTCGGGAATCCGCCGGTGGGGAACCCGCCGGTCGGCCCGCCGGTGGGTACGCCGCCGCTGGGCAGGGCGGTGGGCAGCCCGCCGGAGGGCAGGCCGACCGGTGGAGCGGCGGCGGTCGGTGTCTCGGACGAGTCGGCGGCGACCGGTCGGGGGGCGCGGATGGTGGCGGGCACGAGCAGCGCGCCCGCCGCGGCGGTCGCGGCCACCAGGGCCAGCAGGAACACGCCGGGCAGGGTGAGCCGGCCACTGGGCCGGCGGGCCCAGGCCCGGGTCGCCCGGGCGGCGCTCGTCGCGGCCTGGCGTGGCGGTGGCAGCCGTACGGCGTGCGCGAACGGCACCCGGCGACGTCGCCCGGGATCGGCGACCGCCGGAACCGGAGTGGCGTCCACAGTGGTCACGGCCTGGTCTGTGAGCGGGGCACCGGCCGCACCCTCGGCCGTGCCGGTCGCGGCCTTCCCGGTGTCGGCCTTGCTGGTGTCGACCTTGTCGGTGTCGGCCTTCGCGGTCTCGGCCTTCGCGGGCTCCGCCTTCGGGGTCGTGGCCTTCGGTTCGGTCGCCGCGCTCGCGGCAGCCGGTTTGCCGGTCGGCTCGGAGGCGTCCGATCCGGTGGCCGCCTTCGCCGGGTCCGCGGTCGGCTCGGCGGCCTTCGGCTCACCGCTCGGCGTGTCGGCCGTCGGGGAGGTGGGGGACGTGGTGGTGGAACTTCCGCTCAGCCAGGGGCGGCGGGGGCGGGGCACCACCCTGGGCGCCGGATCCGGCGCGGCTCCCGAACCGTCCAACGGGCCGTCCAGCGGCGCGGACGGCCGTAGCGGTCGTACACGCGTTTCGTCCTCGCCGTCCACCACCCGTCGAGTATTACCCATGCCCCGCCGGGCGTCAGGTCCACGTACCCTGATGCCATGCCCCGGTACGAGTTCCGATGCCGCGCCTGCGGCGACACCTTCGAGGTCAACCGTCCCATGGCGGCAGCCGGCGAGCCGGCGACCTGTCCGCGGGGACACGGCGACACGGTCAAGCTTCTGTCCGCGATCGCGGTCACCGGCCGGGGCGTGGGTGGTCCGTCCGGTGGTGCCGCGGCCCCGGGTGGGGGCGGTTGCTGCGGCGGCGCCTGCGGTTGCTGAACGGGCCGGTTCGCCGCCGACTGGTGGGCTGCCCTTGCCGGGAACGGGTTCGAGTGGCACTTTGAGGCGGCACCGGGCCGGCCGTTCTCACGATGCGTGACCGCTCGGACTCAGGCAGCATGAACCCGACGTCACGGGCGGAGGTTCCACGCATGTCGCCACGGATCCAGCTCCCGAGCGGTTGGGTGACCTTCGTGTTCACCGATATCGAGGGCTCGACCCGGCTGGCCCAGCTGCTCGGCCCGGACTACCGCCCGGTGCTCGCCGAACACCGCCGGCTGCTGCGCCGGACGCTCGCCTGCACCGGCGGCTCGGAGCTGCTGACCGAGGGCGACTCGTTCTTCCTGGCCTTCGACGACGCGACGGCGGCCCTGACCGCCTGCCTGACCGCGCAGCGCGCGTTGGCGAACCACGAATGGCCCACGCCTGACGCCGCGCCCCGGGTGCGGATGGGCCTGCACACCGGCTACGCGGAGCCGCGCGACGGGGAGTACGCAAGCCCCGAGGTGCACCGGGCGGCCCGGGTGGCCGCGGCGGCGCACGGCGGGCAGGTGCTCTGCTCCGCGTCGACCGCCCGCCGGGCCGACCCGCTGCCCGCCGGTGCCACCCTGCTCGACCTGGGCCTGCACCGGCTGCGCGGGTTCGACGACCGGGAGCGGCTGTTCCAGCTCGTCGCACCGGGCCTGGAGCGGCAGTTCCCCCGTCCCCGCACCGCCGACGCGGTGGCGCACAACCTGCCCACGCAGGTGACCTCCTTCGTCGGCCGGCAGGCCGAACGCGTCGAGCTGGGCCTGCTGGTGGAACGGCACCGCCTGGTCACCGTGCTGGGTGCCGGTGGGGCGGGTAAGACCCGGCTCGCGGTCGAGCTGGCCAGCGGGATGGTCGAGGCGTACCCGGACGGGGTGTGGTTCGTCGACATCGCCTCGGTGACCGACCCGGGGTTGGTGGCGTTCGCCATCGCCGCCGTGCTCGGGCTGCGACCGGAGCCGGGCCGCCCGATGCTGGACACCCTCGTCGAGTACGCGGCCGGTCGTCGGATGCTTGTCGTGCTGGACACCTGCGACACGCAGCCGGCCGCGTGCGCGGAGGTCATCGCGCGGCTGCTCTCCGGTGGGGAAGGCGTACGGGTGCTGGCGACCAGCCGCGAGTCGTTCAGCCTGCCCGGCGAGGTGGTGTGGCGGATCCCGCCGCTCTCGGTCGATCCGCGGGCAGACGGCGCGGAGAGCGACGCGGTCGCGCTGTTGCTGGACCGTACGGCGGCGGCGCGGGGCGGCCGGCAGCCGGAACCGTCCGAGTCGGCCGACCTGCGCCGGGTGGTGCAGCGGCTCGACGGGCTGCCCCTGGCCATCGAGTTGGCGGCGGCCCGGCTGCGGGTGCTCTCCGTCGGTCAGCTCGCCGAACGGCTCGACGACGTGCTCAGCACGTTGGACGCGGGCCGGGAGGATCCGGAGCCGCCGCCTGTGGAGCGGGGCTGGTCCGGCAACCAGCAGGACACTGTGGACCTGGTGGCGGCCGCGGCCGGGGCGTCGCCGCCGACTCCGGCGAGCAGGGCGGTGCAGCGCTCGGCCACCGAACGGCACCTGACCATGCAGGCGACAGTCACCTGGTCGTACCGGACGTTGGGCCCCCGGGCCGCCCGTCTGCTGCGGTGGCTGGCGGTCTTCGCCGGCCCGGTGGACCTGGCGACTGTGGAGTGGCTGCTGGGCGACGATCCGCTGGATCCGCTGTCGGTGCTCGTGGACAAGTCGATGGTGCTGGCCGAGCCACGTGCGGCCGGCAGCACGTACCGGATGCTCGACCCGATCCGGGCGTACGCGGCGCGCAGGCTCGCCGAGGCGGGTGAGGAGCAGGCTGCCCGAGATCGGCACGTGGCCTGGTCGGCGCACGCGTTGGAGCGGGCGCATCTGGGGCCGGACGGGCGGCCGGTGACGCTGTCGCTCTACACCCTGGACCCTCTCGCAGGGGAGTTGCGGGCGGCGCTGCGGTGGTGTGCCACAGGTGGCAGCGCCCGCGCCGGCCTCGGCCTGGCCGGTGGGCTGGACCAGTGGTGGCGGGAGCGTGGCCTGGCCCGGGAGGGGCGGCTGTGGCTGTTCCGGCTGTACGGGCGGATCGCCGAGACCGGTGAGCGGATCCCGGAGGCGGAGCTGGCGGCGGCGTACCACATGCACTCCCTGCACGCCGGTGCGGACGGCGAGTTCGCCGAGGAGTTGCGCTTCTCCCAGCGGGCGGAGGCGGCGGCCCGGCAGGCCGGCGACGCCGGGTTGTTGGCGCGGGTGCTCGCCGGTCGTGCCGCGCCGCTCGTCGACATGGGGCAGTTCGCCGAGGCCGAGCGGGTGTGCCGGGAGGTCATCGACTGGGCGCACGGGCAGGACGTGGTGGGCGAGGCGTTGTTCGCGGTGTTCAGCCTGGCCGAGCTGCTGTGGCGAAGGGGCGCGCTGGAGGAGGCCGCGGACCTGCTGGGGGCGGTCCGCCCGGTGGAGGCGGCCCGGCCCGTGGAGCGGGGCCGACGGTCGGTGGACATGCTGCTCGGGATGGTCGCGCTGGCCCGGGGTGATGTGATCGCCGCGCACGAGCATCTGCTTGTGGCGTTGCGGTCGCGGATGGGTCACGGCTATCACGGCGGTGCGTGCGACACGTTGAACGCGATCGCGGTGCGCTGCGCGGCGGGCGGGAACCGGCTGACCGCGGCTCGGCTGTTCGGGGCGGCGCAGGCCACCCGGGCGAGCATGCGGGCGATGCCGGGGATCTACGGCGGCTACTGGGCCGAGCAGCAGGCGGAGCTGCGGGCCGCGTTGGGTGACGCGGCCTTCGACGACGCGTACGGCGAGGGCGCCGAGTTGGGGTTGGACGAGGCCGCCGTGCTGGCGCTCGACGTGGAACATCCGGATCTGGCGGCGGATTCGACCCGCTTCAGCACCGGGCTGTCCCAACCGACCCCCCGCAGCCCCGCCGACCCCGACCGCCACCCCGCAACCCGAACCGAACACGCCTAACCCCGCTGCCCCGCCCTGCCGGCCCCACACCCCACCCTCGCCCCTGTTGATCAAGAGATTTGCGTCAGGAGACGGGCTTCCGATGACGCAAACCTCTTGATCAACGGCGGGGAGGGGAGGGGGTGGGTGGGGTCAGGTGCGGGCGGCTGCGGCTTCGGCTTCGGCCTTCATTCGGGCGGCGCGGTCGATGTCGGCCTGCTGGACGGCGGCGACGGAGCCGAAGATGCTTACCGCCTGGTAGTAGGTCCAGGCCAGGCTGTAACAGGCCGGGCGGACGACCGAGTTGTAGGTGGTGCAGACCCGCTTCAGGTCGGCGTAGAAGGCGCTGTCGAGGCGGGACTTGTTGGCGGAGAACTGGCCGGCCGCCTTGTAGTTGCGGTAGCCGAAGTCGTGCCGGTAGCAGCCCAGGTTGAAGGTGAACCCGAGCGGGTTGTCCGGGCTGGACGAGCAGTAGTCGGTGGACCAGTCGAAGTTGTACTCGGCCCAGGGGGCCCGGTTGACCCGGGCGCTGTTCCAGGAGTTGTAGCTGGACGCGCTTGTCTGGGTCCAGCTGGACAGCACGGAGAGCTTCTCCGCGGCGGTGACGGCGGCGGCGGGGGAGGCGATGGCGAGGGTGGCGAGCAGCGCGAGCGCGCCCGAGGCGAGCAGGGTGGCGAGACGTCGGGGCACTTGTTACCTCCGCGGGGGTGAGCGGCTGGGACGGAAGTTACCGGCGGGTCACCGGGATTCGACAAGTGTCGATCAATTGATCAACCGGGTGGTATGTGCCGTGCCAACTATTGGTGACATGGGTTCAAACAGACGAAATGCCCCGGGCGCGCGGGCGCCCGGGGCATTCGAGAGAGCGGTCAGCGCCTGCTGAACGCCGGCGGGCTGGGGAGACTCTCGTTCGCCGAGCGGTCCAGCGCGGTCAGCTGGTAGGTGTAGCGACGGCCAGGCTCGGCCGTGGTGTCCACCCACGACTGCGCCGCGCCCGGCACGGCCCGGACGGTGTCGACCAGGTGCGCGGCGTCGGCCGTGGCGCACCGACCGGGCAGCGTGGTGCCGTCGAACCGGTAGATGGCGTACGAGGTGGCGGTGCCCAGCGGGCCGAGGCCGTCGGCGGGCTGACCCCAGGTGAGGCGCACCCCGTCGGCCTGCCGGGTGATCTTGGTGACCACCGGGAAGAGCAGGGGCTTGGCCGGCAGGTGCGGCATGGCCGGCACCAGCGCGGGGCGCGAGTAGTGCTCGGCGGCGTAGATGTCGGTGGCACCCAGCCGGTTGGCCCGCACCTGTACGGCGGAGAAGTGCACGTTGCCCTGCACCTCCGGGTACGACCGGTTGAGCGTCAGGTGGTCGGACAGCTCACGCGGGTTCTGCCAGAACGGCCCGTACGCCGGGTCGCCGCTCTTGTAGTCGGCCTGGCCGATGTAGAGCTGCACGCGGGTGCCGCGTACCGTCTCGGCCCACCACGGCACCAGGCGCGCGTAGTCGGCGGCCGGGTACTGGCCGATGTACCAGTAGAGCTGCGGCACCACGTAGTCGATCCACTCCTGCTTGACCCAGTTGCGGGTGTCGGCGGAGATGATGTCGTACGACTGGCTGCCCGTGGTGTCCGAGCCGAGCGGGTCGGCGGTCTTGTTGCGCCAGATGCCGAACGGGCTGACGCCGAACTTCACCCACGGCTTCGCCGCCTTGATCTTGCCGTTCATCTCCTGGATCAGCAGGTTGATGTTGTCCCGCCGCCAGTCCGCCCGGTCGGTGAAGCCCCTGTTGTACGCGGCGAAGGTGGCGTCGTCGGGCACCTGGTAGGTGCCGCTGGGGTAGGGGTAGAAGTAGTCGTCGAAGTGCACGCCGTCGATGTCGTACCGCTTGACGGCGTCCATCATCGCGGTCTGCACGAACTCGCGTACCTCGGGGATGCCTGGGTTGTAGTAGAGCCGGCTGCCGGCGACACCGGCCGGCGGGTAGGCGAAGGTCCAGTCCGGGTGCTGCCGGGCCGGGTGGTCGGGGGCGAGCAGGCTGAGGTCCGCGCCGGCGCCGCCGGGGGCCGGCATGGAGACGCGGTACGGGTTGAACCAGGCGTGGAACTCCAGGTTGCGCTTGTGCGACTCGGCGACCAGGAAGGCCAGCGGATCCCAGCCGGGGTCCTGACCCCGTACGCCGGTCAGGTATTCGGACCACGGCTCGTACGGTGACGGCCAGAGCGCGTCGGCGGTCGGCCGGACCTGGACCACCACCGCGTTGTGGTTCAGCCGCTCGGCGAGGTCGAGCAGTTCGCGGTACTCGGTCTGCTGGGCGGCGATCCGGTCCGGGCTGGTCTGGGACGCCTTGCTGGGCCAGTCGATGTTGACCACCGACGATATCCACATCGCCCGGAACTGCCGTTTCGGCGTGGCGGGGTCGGTGACGCAGGTGGTGGTGGAGGCGGAGGTGGAAGGTGCGGCGCTCGCGGGGGTGGCGGCCGCCGCGAGCGTGGCGAGCAGGGCTGTGGCCAGCCCGGCGGCCGCGAGGCGAGTTGCCTTCATGCGGTGTGTCCCTTCGTTGGGGCTCCCGTGTGATCAACGCGGCATGTCGGCAAGATTCGCCGACGGCTATCTGCCGCTGGTAGGAAATTTTCACACTCGGCCCCTAACCGCAAGGGTTCGTGGTTGACCATTCCCGCCGCTGGGTAGCAACGCCGGTCACCGGCCGCCACCGTGGTGGTCGCACGGTGGGAGGGGTGAGCGCATGTCCGTGCTGCGCACAAAACCGATCAAGGACGTGATAGCTCAGGGCGAAGCGGACGGCACCGACGGCCAGCTGGGGCTGAAGAGGCGGCTCGGTGCGATTGACCTCACCGGCTTCGGCATCGGCATCGTGATCGGCACCGGCATCTTCACTCTCACCGGGATCGAGGCCCGCGACAGCGCCGGCCCGGGTGTCGTGATCTCCTTCGCCATCGCCGGCGTCGTCGCCCTGCTCGCCGCCCTCTGCTACGCCGAGCTGGCGTCAAGCGTGCCGACCGCCGGCAGCGCCTACACCTACGCGTACGCGACGATGGGCGAGATCGTCGCCTGGATCATCGGCTGGGACCTCCTGCTGGAGTTCGCGCTCGGCGCCGCAGTGGTCGCCCGGGGCTGGTCCGGTTACCTTGCCGAACTGCTCGACCTGCCGACCCGCTGGTTCGGCGAGGAGGGCAGCACCGTCAACATCGGCGCCATCGCCATCGTGCTGATCCTCGGCATCGTCGCGATCGTCGGCATCCGCGAGTCCTCCCGGATCACCAACCTGCTGGTGCTGGTCAAGGTGGCCATCTGCGTGTTCGTGGTGGTCGCCGGGCTGTTCTTCGTCAAGGCCGCCAACCTCACCCCGTTCATCCCGCCGGCCGAGCCCGCCGGCAGCGGCGACGACGGCATCAAGCAGCCGGTCACCCAGGCGCTGTTCGGGCTGGAGCCGTCGGTCTTCGGTTTCGTCGGGGTGCTCAGCGCCGCCGCCGTGGTCTTCTTCGCGTACACCGGCTTCGAGGCAGTGGCCAACCTGGGCGAGGAGACGCGCAAGCCCAAACGGGACCTCACCCTGGGTCTGCTCGGCACGTTGCTGATCTCCACAGTGCTATACATCGGCGTCTCGCTCGTGGTCGTCGGCATGGTGCCGTACACCGAGATCGACAGGGGTGCCCCGATCGCGTCGGCCTTCGAGTCGGTGGGCGCCGGGTGGGCGGCCGTGCTGGTCTCCATCGCCGCGGTCGCCGGCCTGACCAGCGTCATCCTGGTCGACCTGGTGGCCATGGGCCGGATCGGCTTCGCCATCGCCCGGGACGGGCTGATCCCACCGTCGATCGCGAAGGTGCACCCGAGCTGGGGTACGCCGTACCGGATCTCGGCGATCATGACGGTGGCTGTCGCCCTGCTCGCCGGCTTCCTGCCGCTCTCCGCCCTGGCCGACCTGGTGAGCATCGGCGCGCTCTGCGCGTTCGTGCTGGTGTCGATCGCGGTGCCGATCCTGCGTCGCAAGCGCCCCGACCTGGAGCGGCCGTTCCGGGTGCCGTTCTCCCCGGTGCTGCCGGTCGTCTCCGCGCTTGCCTGCTTCTACCTGATGCTGAACCTGTCGGTGGAGACCTGGCTGCGGTTCCTGGCCTGGATGCTGCTCGGCGCGATCATCTACTTCGGCTACGGCTACCGCCGCAACCGGCTGGCCCGGCACGAACCGGCAGTCGCCCCGGCGCCGCGCGAACCGACCGCCTGACCGGGTGTGCGGAGGGGCCGAAACGCCCCTCCGCACGATCAGGTCAGGGGCGGGACTGCGCGGTACCGGTCGGGCCCTTGACGACCGGTTTGCCGTCGACCCAGGTCACCTCGTCCAGCCACACCTGGCGGCCCGGGTCCGTGCTGCCCTCCTGGCCGGGCGGCCAGGCGTGGTAGAGCAGCCAGGTACGGCCGTCCTTGACCACCATCGAGGCGTGCCCCGGACCCGACGCGACCTCGTTGCTCGTCAGGATCGGGTTCTCGGTGGCCTTCACGCACGGGCCGGTCGGGCTGTCGCAGACCGCGTAGCCCTCGGCGTACTCCGCCCTGTCGTAGGCGTTTGCGGCGAAGAAGAGCAACAGCCGGCCGTCCTGACGGTGGAAGAACGGCCCCTCGATCAGGGTGCCCTCCCACGGCTCGGTCTGCTTGAGCAGCTTCGTCGGCTCGCCCACAAGGGTCAGGCCGTCGTCGGCGAGACGCTGCGACCAGAGCCAGGTGTCCACCCCGATGGCGTTGCCGTCGTTCTTCCACAGCAGCCACAGACTGCCGTCGGTGTCCCGGAACGGACTGGCGTCGATCGCCCCGCCCAGCTCGGCCTGGCAGATCAGCGGGCCGTCCGCGTCGTCGGAGTACGGCCCCTGCGGCGCGCTGGCCACCGCCCGCCCGACACACTGCCGCCCGGACTCCCGGCCGGCGACCGTGTAGTAGAGGACGAACCGGTCCGGCGCCAACTCGATGACCTCGGGCGCCCACGTCTTTCCGGCGTCCGCCCACGCCGGCAGCGTCGGCAGGGCGTCCCCGGCCCCGGTCCAGTCGACCAGGTCGGTGGACGTGAGCACCGGGACGTTGCGGCCCTGCGAGTTGGTGTGGAACAGGTACCAGGTGTCGCCCACCCGGATCGCCTGCGGATCCGGGGCGTCGGTGCGGACGACCGGGTTGGTGAACATGCTGGAGTCGCTCCCGCTGCTCGTGGTGGCTGTGGGTCGGGCGTCGTCGGCGCAGCCCGATGCGAGCAGCGCGGCGGCGATGATGATCGCCGCCGCGCCGCCACGCCAGGTCCTCGTGGGGGTCACCCCTTCAGACCGCTGCGGGAGACGCCCTGGATGATGTGCCGCTGCGCCAGGACGAAGAGGATCAGCACCGGCACGCTGGCCAGCACCGCACCCGCCATGATCACCGGGTAGTCGGTCACGTACGAGC
The DNA here is from genome assembly GCF_055587305.1 of Micromonospora sp. NPDC047521. Classification (NCBI taxonomy): domain Bacteria; kingdom Bacillati; phylum Actinomycetota; class Actinomycetes; order Micromonosporales; family Micromonosporaceae; genus Micromonospora; species Micromonospora sp. NPDC047521. The sequence continues at coordinate 414,759 of NZ_JBVJGN010000006.1, forward strand.
CCTGGAGCAGGCCCAGGCCCGGCGGCAGCGTCAACTTCTCCGGGCTGAACAGCACGAAGATCGGCCAGAGGAAGTCGTTCCAGTTGGTGAGGAACGACAGCACGGCCAGGGTGGCCAGCGCCGGCTTGGACAGCGGCAGCACCACCCTGTAGAAGATCTGCCACTGGTTGGCGCCGTCGAGAACTGCGGCCTCCTCCAGTTCGTTCGGCAGGGAGAGGAAGAACTGCCGCAGGAAGAACACCCCGAACGCGCTGGCCGCGCCGGGCACCACCACCACGGCGAGGGTGTCGATCCAGTTGAGCTGGTCGACGATAAGGAAGTTCGGGATGATCAGTGAGGTCGGCGGGATGAACAGCGTCCCGACGATCAACGCGAAGCTCACCCCGCGCCCGCGGAACCGCAGCCGGGCCAACGCGTACGCGGCCATCGAGGCGGTCACCAGCACCAGCAGCGAGTGCAGCGTGGCGGCCAGCATGCTGTTGAGGAACCAGCGCAGCACCGGGTTGGCCGAGTTGTTCAGGATCTGCTCGTAGCCGTACCCGGCGATCGGGTTCGGCAGCCAGCTCGGCGGGATCTCCTGGGCGGCCGTGTAGGTCTTCAGCGAGGTGATGACCATCCACACAAGCGGGGTCAGGAAGACCAGGGTCAGCGCGACCAGGATGGCGTAGAACACGACCCGGCGCGGCCCCGATGCGGAGCCGTTCGTGGTCGGCGTGGGCGTCGTCATGGCGGTCCCCTCAGTCTTCCCTGTAGCGGAAGAGGCGGAAGTTGGCGACGCTCACGACGGCCAGCATCAGGGCGAACATGATGCTCATCGCGGCGGCCTTACCGGCGTTGTTGTTCCGCAGTCCCGTCTCGACGATGAACCACACCACCGTGCGGGTCTCCGTGCCGGGCGCACCCTGGGTGATCAGGAACGACTGGCCGAACATGTTCGCCGAGGCGAGCACTGTCGTGGTGATCACGAAGAGCAGCACCGGACGCAGACCTGGCAGTGTGACGTTGCGGAACCGCTGCCACGCGTTGGCGCCGTCCATCCGGGCCGCCTCGTACAGCTCCGGCGAGATGTCCTGGAGACCGGCCAGGTAGATCACCGCGTTGAACCCGGAGGTCCACCAGACGGTCACCCCGACCAGGGAGATCCACGCCCACGGCATGTTCGTCACCCACGGGGTGTCCGCCGGCAGCCCGACCACCCCGAGGAGCCTGTTGACCAGACCCAGGTTGGCGTCGAGCAGGAACCGCCAGAGCAGGCCGATAACCGCCACACCCAGCACGTACGGCGCGAAGTAGATCGCCCGGAAGAACGTCCGGCCCGGGAACGAGCGGTTCAGCAGCAGCGCCAGCCCGAGCGGTACGACCACAAGCAGCGGCACCGACAGCACCGTGAAGATCGCGGTGGCCCGTACGCTCTGCCACCAGTCGCCGAAGATGGCGGAGTCGCTGGAGAACAGCTCCTTGTAGTTGTCCAACCCGACGAACGGCCGGTTGGGTAGCTGGAAGTCCCACTGGTGCACGCTCAGCCAGAGGCCGAGGACGATCGGCAGCAGGCCGAAGACCCCGAACAGGACCAGGTACGGGGCGAGGAACAGGTATGGCGTCGCCCGTCCGGTCCGGCCCGCCGAGGCCCGGCGGGCTGCGTTGGCCGCCGGGGGCGGCGCGTCACCGCGCGCCGCCCCGACCTCGATCACGTCCGCCACGGGTTATCAGCTCCCGTACTTCTTGCGGTTGTCCTCGAGCTGCTTGTTGGCCTTGGCCACGCCCTCGTCCAGCGCCTGCTTCGGCGACTTCTTGCCCAGCGCCGCCACGTTGAACGTGTCGTAGAACGTCGTCATGACCTCGCCGAGGCCCGGGGTCGCCGGCGGGAAGGCCGCGTACTCCAGTTCGGGGGCGAGCGCCGAGATCTCCGGCAGCGCCTTGAACTCGGCGCTCTCACGGACGTCCTTACGGGCCGGGATCTGGCCGCCCTTGGCCCAGTCCAGCGAGTGCTGGCTCAGCCAGTTGATGAAGACCTTCGCGCCGGAGATCTTGTTGGCGTTGTTGGCCCGCTGCTTCACGATCGTGAAGTTGTGCGAGTTGGCCCAGGCCGCCGGCTTGCTGCCGATCTGGGGGAGCGGCGCGACGCCCCACTGCACCTCGGGGCTCTTCTTCAGGTCGTTGATCTGCCAGATGCCGTTGAAGGTGAAGGCGTTCTTGCCGCTCTTGAACGCCAGGTACTCGGCGTCCTGGCCGACGTTGGCCGGCGAATGGCCCTGCTTGATCATGTCGACCAGCCAGGTGCACGCCTCGACCGCCGGGTCCGAGTTGAACGTCGCCTTGGTCACCTCGGCGTCGAACAGGGTGCCGCCCCACTGGTTGAGCAGGGAGTAGAAGGTCATGCCGCCGGTGAACTGGAACGGGCTGATCCAGAAGCCCTGCACACCGGCCTTCTTGAACTCGCCCAGGGCCGCCGTGAAGTCGTCCCTGGTGGTCGGCGGCTTGTTCGGGTCGAGGCCGGCCTTCTGCATGACGGCCTTGTTGTAGTAGAAGCCCAGCGGGTGCATGTCCAGCGGAATGCCGTACCGCTTGTTGTTGTAGAGCCCGCCCTTCCACACCGTGGGGGCGAAGTCCGCCTCGGACAGCTCCAGGTTCTTGGCCACGTCGTCCAGCTCGGTGATCACGCCACGCGCGGCGAAGGTGGCGAGCTGGTCCATGTGCATGACCGCGATGTCCGGGCCGTTGCCGCTGGAGGCCGCGCCGGGGAGCTTGTTGTAGTAGTCCTCCCACTGGTACGTGGCCACCGACACGGCGATGTTCTGGTGTTCGGTGTTGAACTGGTTCACCAGCGCCTTGAAGATGTCGCCGTCGCCGCCGGTGAAGCCGTTCCACAGCTTCAGGTCGACCTTGGGACCGGTGTACTCCTTGCCGCCGTTGCCGGCGGCCGGCCCGGAGGCGTTGTCGTCGCCTCCGCCGCAGCCGGCGAGGGTCAGGGTGGCCGCGGCACCGAGTCCGAGACCGAGGCCGAGCAGGCGCCGCCGGCTCATGTCGTTCTGGATCATGCTGGTATCTCTCCTTGCAGGGGGACGGGATGAATTGTGCCTGCTCAAGCCCGGTACGACCTCAGGCGCTGGTCGGGCCGAACCGCAGCACGCTCCAGGACACGGCGGGCAGGCGCACGGTGCACCTGCCGCCGTCGGGGGTGGGGGTGGGCAGGTCCCGGGGCGTCACCCGGTCGGGCTCGGCCTCGGTGTTTGTCGCCGACGGGTCGGACCCGGCGGCGATGCTCTGGAAGGACAGGCCAGCCATGCCCGGCAGCCCGCGCAGGTCGATCTCCAGCGGAAGGTCCGTCTGGTCCCGGTTGACCGCGAAGACGGTCAGCTCGCCGGTCTCCTCGTCGTGCACGGCGACGGTGTCGAGCACCGGCACGTCCCCGTACTTCTTCGTCTCGTAGCGCGGCGACACCGGCTCGGTACGCAGCACGGTGCCCCGGGCGTACCGGGCGGTCAGCGCGAACGGGTGGAAGATGCTCTGCCGCCAGGCCGGGCCGCCGTTGCGGGTGCGGATGGGCGCGATCACGTTGGCCAGCTGGGCCTGGGCGGCTACCCCGACCCGGTCGGCGTGCCGGAGCAGGGTGATCAGCAGGTCACCGACCACCACGGCGTCGACAGCTGTGAAGTCGTCCTCGATGAGGGCCGGCGCCTCGACCCAGCCGCGCCGGTCCAGGTCGGCCTGGAGGCGGGACTCGTACCAGACGTTCCACTCGTCGAAGGAGATCTTCAGCTTGCGCCTGTGCCGCTGCCGGGCGGCCACGTGGTCGGCTGTGGCGACGACCTCGTTGATGAAGTTGTCCATGTCGACGGCCGAGGCCAGGATGCTCGCCTGGTCACCGTCGGACGGGTCGTAGTAGGTGTGTGCCGAGATGTAGTCGACGTGCTCGTAGGTGTGCTCCAGCACGGTCGCCTCCCACGCGGCGAACGTGGGCATCCGCCGGTTGGAGCTGCCGCAGGCGACCAGGCTGATCGACGGGTCGATCATCTTCATCGCTCGGGCGGTCTCGGCGGCGAGCCTGCCGTACTCGTCGGCGGTCTTGTGGCCGACCTGCCACGGGCCGTCCATCTCGTTGCCCAGGCACCAGAGCCGCACCCCGTAGGGCTCTTCCGCGCCGTGCTTGCGCCGCCTGTCGGACAGCTCGGTGCCACCGGGGTGGTTGGCGTACTCCAGCAGGTCCAGGGCCTCCTGCACGCCGCGGGTGCCGAGGTTGACAGCCATCATCGGCTCGACGCCGGCCTCGGCCGCCCAGGTCATGAACTCGTCCAGCCCGAACGCGTTGGTCTCGATCGTCTTCCAGGCCAGGTCGAGCCGGCGCGGCCGGTCGCCGGCCGGACCCACCCCGTCCTCCCAGCGGTAGCCGGAGACGAAGTTGCCGCCCGGGTAGCGGACCACTGAGACGCCCAGCTCGCGGGTCAGCTCCAGCACGTCGCGACGCAGGCCGCGGGAGTCGGCGTCAGGGTGGCCGGGCTCGTAGATGCCGCCGTAGACGCACCGACCCATGTGCTCGACGAAGGAGCCGAAGAGACGTCGGTCGGCCGGCCCGATCGAGAAGGCCGGGTCGATCGTCAGTTGCGCGGTCCGCAAGGGATGCCACCTTTCGTCAGTGCCGGTGCCGGGTGACCGCAGTCACCGCTCACCCGGTGTCCACCGTTTGTACAACGTTGTAGGCAACGTTGTAAAGGGCTGCTGAAGAGGTATGGTGCGCTGGGTTACATCGGGGAGGGTGCGAAGTGCGGCACAGGCTCAAGGACGTGGCCGAGCGGGCCGGCGTGTCGGTGAAGACCGTGTCGAACGTGGTGAACGGCTATGTCCACGTCCGGCCGGACACCCGCGCCCGGGTCGAGGAGGCCATCGCCGAACTCAACTACCGGCCCAACCTCTCCGCCCGGCACCTGCGCAAGGGCCGCACCGGCGTGATCGCCCTCGCCGTACCGGAACTGGACATCCCGTACTTCGCCGAGCTGGCCCGTCACGTCGTCACCGCCGCCGCCGACTTCGGCTGGACCGTGCTGATCGACCAGACCGGCGGCGGGCGGGAGCAGGAACGGGTGGTCGCGTCCGGCATCACCGACCACCTGATCGACGGTCTGATCTTCAGCCCGCTGGCCCTCACCGCGGAGGACCTGGCCAGCCTCGACGGCACGCCCATGGTGCTGCTCGGCGAGCGGATCGACCACGGCCCGGCCGACCGTGTCGTGATCGACAACGTGGGCGCGGCCCGGGAGATCACCAGCCATCTCATCGGCCTCGGCCGGCGCCGGATCGCGGCAGTCGGCTCGCAGCGCACCGACGAGGGCGCCAGCGCCCGACTGCGGCTGGCCGGCTACGCCGACGCGCTGCGCGCCGCCGGACTTGACTACGACGAAACCCTCGTGGCGCCAGCGCCGGCCTGGCACCGCGCCGACGGCGCGGCCGCGATGCGCGGCCTGCTCACCTCCGGCGTACGCCCCGACGCGGTCTTCTGCTTCAACGACACGCTCGCACTCGGTGCCCTGCGCGCGCTGCACGAGGCAGGTCTGCGGGTGCCCGAGGACGTGGCGGTGGTCGGCTTCGACGACATCGAGGACGGCCGCTTCTCGATCCCCACCCTGAGCACCGTCGCGCCGGACAAGGCGCAGATCGCCCGGCTGGCCGTCGAGTTGCTTGCCGACCGCCTGGACGGCGACCGCGCCGCCCCGGCGAGAGAGCTCTCCGCCAGCTACCGCCTGGAGTTCCGCGAATCCACCCAGACCCCCTAGTCGAAGAAGCGGGCCAGGTGCGAGTTCGGTGCCGGGTCGGCGTCGGCGGGCAGCGGGGTCAGGTCGGCGAAGATCGAGGCACCGTCGCAGCCCGCGTGCAGCGGATACCAGCGCGGGGTGCCGGGCGGCCGGAGCTGACAGATCCCCTTGAACGTCTGCACGTCCATCAGCCGGACGTGGGTCGGGTCCGCTACCGCGTTCACGTGCCCCCACCAGGGGCTCATCACGTGCAGCACGCCGCCCGGGCGGAGCACCCGGTGGCACTCGTCGACAAGCGGCAGAAAGTCGATCAGGTGCTCCAGGATGTGCACAGCGAACAGGACGTCCACCGAGTTGTCGGCCAGCGGCAGCGAGCCGGACAGGTCCGCCACGGCATCCACCCCGGGCGCCGGGTAGATGTCCAGCCCCAGGTTGCTCGACCACTGCTTGGTCGGGCCGCAGCCGAGGTCCACCACCACCGGCTCCCGGCCACCGACGCCGACCCGGCACCAGACGCCGTACACCCCGGCCAGCCGCCCCACCAGGTCGCGGACCAGCCGCAGGTCGCCCTGCTCGGCCACCTCGCCGCTCAGATGGGCGACACCCCTGTCGAACCGGACGTCCACGGCCAGACCGCGCAGCCGGTCGTCGTGCCGGACCTGGTCCGCCCACGCCTGCGCGAGGAACTCGTCGATCGCCCGCAGCCGGTCGGCCGAGGGCGGAGTCTGTGCCAAAGCGACCATTCGGGCCACCTCCCGCCGCGCGTTACCCGCATTCGCGCCCGGTATGCCCAGCTCGTCCACCCGCCGGGGATCGGCGCGTCGCTGGTGGGCGCACCCGAACCCCGCGAGGGGCGGTTCCCTCGACGAGCCGTATACCTCTGCGTCATAGATATGACTCCCAGGTATACGCACCTACGGCACCGCAGGCCCCGCGCACGGCCCGGTCGGCCCCGCGCCGGCTCAGCCCGTGACGGTGCGACGGCTGCCGCGCATCCGCTGGCGCGGTTGCGGGGCTGCGGGCTTCGGCCGCTTCAGGTGGTAGCGGTGCAACTCGTTGTTGCCGGGCAGGGACGGGTCCTCGCTCATCGCGACCAACTCCCAGCCCTGGTCACCGGCCCGGTTGAGGTGGGCCAGTGAGGTGTCGCCGTACGGCGTCACGTCGACCATCGAGCCGTCCGGGCCGTACCAGACGAAGACGACCTCCCAGCCCAGGTCGTTTGTCGCGGCCTGGCGGCGGCGGACCAGCAGGGCGTACTCCCACTTGAGCATGGCGTCATTCTCACCCCGCGACGGCCCGCCGGCACGGATCAATCCTCGGCGATCCGCCCGCCGTCGACACGCAGCCGCCGGTTCGTCTCGATCGCCGCGAGCATCCGCCGGTCGTGGGTGACCAGCAGCAGCGTGCCCGGGTAGCTGGCCAACGCCGACTCGAGCTGTTCGATGGCCGGCAGGTCCAGGTGGTTGGTGGGCTCGTCGAGCACCAGCAGGTTGACGCCGCGACCCTGGAGCAGCGCAAGCGCCGCCCGGGTCCGCTCACCTGGGGAGAGGGTCGCCGCCGGCCGCGGCACGTGCGCCGCACGCAGCCCGAACTTGGCCAGCAGGGTCCGCGCGTCCGCCGGCGACAGGTGGGGTACGGCAGCCTGGAACGCGTCGATCAACGGCGCGTCGCCGAGGAACAACCCGCGCGCCTGGTCCACCTCGCCCACCACCACGCCCGGCCCGAGTACGGCGCTGCCCTCGTCCAGCGGCAGCCGCCCCAGCAGCGCCGCCAACAGGGTGGACTTGCCCGAGCCGTTCGCCCCGGTCACCGCCACCCGGTCCGCCCAGTCGATCTGGAGGTCGACCGGGCCGAGGGTGAACCCACCTCGGCGTACCACCGCGCCGCGAAGCGTGGCCACGACGGCACCGGCGCGGGGCGCGGCGGCGATCTCCATTCGCAGCTCCCACTCCTTGCGGGGCTCCTCCACCACGTCCAGCCGTTCGATCAGCCGGTCGGTCTGCTTGGCCTTGGCGGCCTGCTTCTCGCTCGCCTCGGCGCGGAACTTGCGGCCGATCTTGTCGTTGTCGGTGGCCTTGCGGCGGGCGTTCTTGACGCCCTTCTCCATCCAGCCCCGCTGGGTGCGCGCCCGCGCCTCCAGGCCGGCCTTCGTGTCCGCGTACTCCTCGAAGTCCGCGCGGGCGTGCCGCCGCGCGACCTCGCGCTCCTCCAGGTAGGCCGCGTAGCCGCCGCCGTAGTGGTTGATCTGCTGCTGCGGCAGGTCCAGCTCCAGCACCCGGGTCACCGTGCGGGTCAGGAACTCCCGGTCGTGACTCACAAGCACCGTGCCGGCCCGGAGCCCGGTCACGAACTCCTCCAGCCGCTCCAACCCGGCCAGGTCCAGGTCGTTCGTCGGCTCGTCGAGCAGGAACACGTCGTACCGGCTGAGCAGCAACGACGCCAACCCCGCCCGGGCGGCCTGACCGCCTGACAAGCCGGTCGTCGGGTGGTCCAGGTCGACCGCGAGCCCGAGGTCGGCGCTCACCTGCTCGGCGCGTTCGTCCAGGTCCGCGCCGCCGAGGGCGAGCCAGCGCTCCAGCGCGTCGGCGTACGCGTCGTCCGCTCCGGCCGCCCCGGCGGTCAGCGCCTCGGTCGCCGCGTCCAGGGCCGCCTGCGCGGCGGTCACGCCGGTCCGGCGGGCCAGGAAGTCGCGTACCGTCTCGCCCGGCCGCCGCTCCGGCTCCTGCGGCAGGTGCCCGACGGTCGCGGTGGGCGGGCTGAGCCGGACGCTGCCGGCCTCGACCGGCAGCAACCCGGCGAGGGTACGCAGCAGCGTCGACTTGCCGGCCCCGTTCGGCCCGACCAGGCCGATCACGTCGCCGGGGGCGACCACCAGGTCCAGCCCGGCGAAGAGTGAGCGGTCGCCGTGCCCGGCGGCCAGGTCCTTGACGATCATCGTGGCGCTCATCAGGACGGCAGCCTATCCGGCTGCCCGCATACGAACCGACGGCAGCGGGCAGACTCAACGGCGTGGTGACCACACTGGCGATCGACTGTGGCGGCGGGGGCATCAAGGCGTCCGTGCTCGACGAGGCGGGCACGATGCGCGCCCGGCCGCTGCGGGTGCCGACCCCGTACCCGCTGCCGCCCGCCCTGTTCGTCCGGACCCTGCTGGATCTGGGCGCCCGGCTGCCGACCGCGGACCGGCTGACGGTCGGCGTACCCGGGATGATCAGGCACGGCGTGGTGGTCGCCACGCCGCACTACGTGACACGCAGCGGCCCCCGCAGCCGGGTCGACCCGGACCTGCTGGCCGAATGGTCCGGCTGGGACGCGCGGGGCGCGCTCGCCGACGCGTTCGGGGTGCCGGCGCTGGTGCTCAACGACGCCGAGGTGCACGGGGCCGGTGTGGTCGCCGGGACGGGCTGCGAGCTGGTGCTGACCCTGGGCACCGGGCTGGGCAGCGCCCTCTACGACGGCGGGATCCTCGCGCCGCACCTGGAGCTGTCGCACGCGCCGGTGCGCTGGGGCACCACCTACGACACGTACGTCGGGGAGCCCGAGCGCCGCCGGCTCGGCGACGCCTTCTGGTCGCGCCGCATCCGGCAGGTGGTGGACGGGCTGCGCCCGGTGTTCCGCTGGGACCGGCTCTACCTGGGCGGGGGCAACTCGCGGCTGATCCGGCCCGAGCAGCTCACCCGGATGGGCGACGACGTGGTGGTGGTGCCCAACACGGCGGGGATCGTCGGCGGCGTGCGCGCCTGGGAGTTGGCCGCCGGCCGCCGGGACGCCCGAACCTGACGCGATCTCGACCCCGGGAACAGTCGCCAAACGCCAGGTGTTGTGCCAGCGTCGGAACAGGTGACGGTGCGACCCGAGGAGGTGGGCAGATGGATCTTCTGGCGGACTACCGGCGGGCGACCATGTTCTTCGAGACCGGTGACCCGAGCGGGGCGGCCCGACTGCTGGAGCCGATCGTCGACGCCGAACCCGGCAACGCGGCGGTCCGGCAGCTGCTGGCCCGGGCGTACTTCCAGTCGGCCCAGCTCAACCGGGCCGAGGAGCACCTGCGGGAGCTGGTCGATCGGGACCCGAGCGACCACTACGCGCACCACGTGCTCGGTCGGACGTTGGAACGGCTGAACCGGCCCACCGACGCGCTGCGGCACCTGCGGATCGCCGCCGCCATGTACGCGGCGAACGACGACTACCGGGTGGCGCTGGAGCGGGTCGAAGCCCGCGTGGGCGGCACCCGCTGAACGCGAAACCGGTGACGGACAAGGGGCGGCCCTGCGGGGCCGCCCCTCCGTCGTCCGGCGGGCGACCCGACGGGGGTGCCTAGGATGGCGGACATGGGACCTGACCGGCCGGGGGCTGCGGCATGAAGCTCAAGCTGGACCTGCACGAGATCTTCAACAAGGGGCAGGACATCGACCGCGCGCTGCGCGGGATCATGGACGAGGCGGTGGCGAAGAAGGCCACCCTCGTGGAGATCATCCCCGGCAAGGGGTCGGGCCAGCTCAAGAAGCGGGTGCTGCGGTTCCTCGACCAGAAGGACGTCAAACAGCTCTACCACCGGGTGGAGAAGGACTCGAAGAACTTCGGTCGCCTCTTCGTCCACTTCCGCTGGAAATAGCGACCGCAGGGCCTCTGACCTGCGTCTCAAGGCTCTGCCAAGGCCGTCGAACCATGATCATGCCGTGTCCAGGCCGTCAAGG